>JAYSZA010000016.1:0-37569 GCA_043727115.1 Candidatus Saccharimonadota bacterium | reverse complement strand
AGAAAGAGAAGTTAACCCTACTGTTCTAAAAGATATATCCAAACTTATGGACATGTCATACGAAGAGCTTGAACAAAAAGAGCTTGAACAGAACGGTGGTTTAGCAGATCTAGAGATTAATAGGATATCAAATGATATTAACGATATAATTTCGGCTCAAGTGACCCCAGCATTAAACCAGTTCGTTAAAGATGGCAGAAAACCAGTCTCTTTCTTCAAAGCTGATGACGGCGAAAAAACACAGAAATTCCTAGAATTTGATAGAAAAGTCGGAGCTATACTGGAATCAGTAAAAGATCCTGCGGTACGCAAATCTTTGTTAAATATAGTAAATGAACGGCTAAAAAGTGAATTGGAAGCTGCAAACGCAGAATTAGCTGCAGCAAAGATGAAACTACCATCATCTACTGACTCTCCAATGCCACTTAAACCAGCCGACGCGAAGTCTAAATTGAAACTGCCTGCAGAACAACTTGAAGAAAAGATTAATAAGCGTGCTGAGGTTATTAGTGACTACTTAGTTAAAAAGGCTGAAGAACTAGGTAGCCCTTGGACCGCACTTGATGACTATTACAAGCACATAACTGACAAAATGGGTCCTGAGCATATGGCCGAACAAGCGGGAAGTAAGACTCCAATAATGTTTAGCGATACACCTTCTGCTAAAGCTGCTGTACGTGGAGTGTCTAAATTTGTAGAAGATACTGTCAAGGCTTCTAATCCTAAAATATCTCAAGAAGACTTAGAGATTGAAATCGAAAAAGAATTACAACATTTACGTAGTGTATTCGATAAGTTCGAACAACCCGTTAAGCCAGCACCTGCAAAACTTAACGTAGCTCCTAAAAACGGAAGTAGAATAGTCAAAGTTCTTAAGTGGCTACGTGACAAGCGTAACGAAGGCATGAGCCCGTCCGGCAAATAGAAACAGCGGAATCATTGCATAAAGCTTATGTATATGATAAAAAGTATTGACTTTTGTATCCGCTTGTGGTAGAATCATATAGAAATAGGTTTAGGTGGAAACTAACTTTAAGGGAGAGATAAGATTATGAATGCAATTACAATGGAACAAGCGGCACACTACGACGCAATATTTGCGCGTACTGCAACAGCTGTAGCAGTCGAGATGACTGCAGTAGCACAGGAACGAGCACATTCATCAGGTAACAGATTGGTCGCTATGTCAGCCTTTGCGATTGCTGGTGCAATTGGAGTAGGCGTATTTGGCGCAAACAGTGGTGAGAGCGAAGCAATGAACACAGTGCCTGCTTCTGCTGAAGCTGCAGTAGCCTCGACCGCATCTACAGAAGCTTCTACAACAACAGCTGCTGAGACTACAACTACAACTGAAGCTCCTACAATCATAACTATTTCTGAAGCAAAAGCTGATAGGATTGAAAACAAGATTGAACAGCTTACCGATGACGAAGTTACCTACATATATACAAACATCGTTACTGGTAACCAGGCTTCAAAAGAGGTTGGTAAAATCGAAATCTCAACATCTGACGCAGAACAGTCTAGAGATAATTTCTACTGGGATTTACGTCACAATCCACAGACACTTGCATTCTACGCAACTTGTTTAGACCAAGACACACCTAACTACGAAAACTGTGCTGAAGATTCTGACGAAGAGGGAATCAAAGTTCTAGAAGACGCAGGAAAACTATTAGTTGAAATCAACGCAATGGAATTACGCGAAAAGGCAGTTCTTGCAGAAGAAACAATTGCCAAGTTTGAACTTATGGAATTTGAAGGTGTAGAAGAACACAATGGCACTTACGCAACTATGAGACTAAAACTAGAAAACGGTAAAGTTGTTGGTTTTGAACAATCAACCCACGCAAGCCGTGCTAATGACCCACGTCTACATTTCACATACGTTGATGAAGACGGTAATACACAGGAAATAGTTGTTCGTGGATGTGCACAGATAACTAAGGAACTTCCACCTGAGACTCCAACACCAACTACTACTCCTCAAACAACGACACCTCCTACTACTCATGAAACTACCACTACACCAACTACAGTTCCTGAGACTACAACTATCCCTGAAACGACTACAACCACTACAATCCCTGAAACTACAACCAGCACTACAACAACGACTACGACTACAATCCCTGAAACTACAACTACTACAACTATCCCTGAGACTACAACAACGACTACGACTACAATCCCTGAAACTACAACTACTACAACTATCCCTGAAACGACCACAACTCGTCCAGAGGTACCAGTACCAGTAAGTTCAGTACCAATAGGCGGACCAGGTTCAGGTGGTGAGCCAGACTCAGATGACGACCCAAATAACAACGTAACTACTAGCACGACTAGTGTTACGACCACAGTTCCGACTTCAAGTACTGTGCCTCCAATCACAGCACCACCAAATCAAACTTCAACAAGCTTAGCGCCAGTATATGTTCCTTAAGTTAATAGGAAATAGGAGAAATATTATGAAAATACGAAATATGTTTAACCGACTTAGCAAACGATCAAAGATCATGTCAAGTGTCGCCGCAGCTCTAGTAGTTATAGCAATACCTGTAGCTGTTTACGCTGGATACGGACCAAATGGTGCCGACCGTGTAATCTACGACTTCAGTAATCCAGCTCAAAGAGAAGGTGCATTTGATGCTCCAAGATTCAATAGCTATATCAATACCAATGTATATGGCGACGAACGAGCTTTCTTAGACGCTAAAGAGTGTGTTACAAACGGTGCAGAGTGTTACCAGAAGGGCGTTAATGGCGGCTATGCTGACCAACAGCCAGTAAATGTTGGCAAAGAATACATTGTGCGTGCTTATGTACACAACATTGCTAACCCAAGCACTAACGATAACCCAGCGACCCCAGAACCAAATGACGGTGTCGGCATTGCTAAAAATACAAGAATTAGATTTGAACTTCCTGACACAGAAGGTGTTGCTAACGGATTTACAGCTCAGGCTCGTATCACCGCTGACAACGCAATTCCTCAAGAAGTTTACGATACAGTTGATTTGCTAAACCCAGATGTAGATTTCAACGTTTCATACATTCCTGGTTCCGCATACATATTCAACGCATCTCACACAAATGGTTTGCAGTTGAGCGATGAAATAATGGGCCAAAACGGAGCACTAATTGGTGACGACGCAATGAATGGTGTATACCCAGGTTGTTTCGAGTTCTCATCATTCGTAGTTATCCGTGTTAAAGTTACTGCTCCTGAGCTAGAAATTCAAAAATTCGCATCAGTAGTAGAGATGCCAGCAATGGCTGATACAGCTGAATCAGTTTCTGTTAAAAGAGGCGCAAATGTATCTTGGAGAATTAACTATAAGAACAGCGGTTCACTATTTGCAGATGACGTTGTTATCCGCGATGAACTACCTGAAGGACTAGAATTAGTTCCCGGATCTATCAAGCTTACGACTGCAAAGGGAACAGATTCAATTCCTGACGCAGCAATCTCAAAGGGAAGTGGTGGCTTCAATGTTGGTGATTACACACCTGAGGGTAACGGAGTCGTCAGATTTACTACCAAAGTTGTCGCTAAAGATGATGTATGTGAACTAACAAACGTAGCTTTTGTGAAAGCTGGAAACGTTAAGGGTGAACCATCTGATACAGCTAAGGTTGTGATCGAAGACTGTAACAAAGTAACTCCAGCCTACGCTTGTACTGACCTAGTATTCTTAAAGCTAAAAGACAACACTTACAAGTTCACTGCAACTTCAAAAGCAACAAATGGTGCAACAACAAAACACTATGCTTTCAACTTCGGTGATAAAACACAAGTTCTTGTTACAGATAAATCAACAGTTGAACACACTTACGCAAAAGCTGGCACATATGTAGTATCTTCCGACGTAACATTCAACGTAGGTAACCAAACAGCAACTGATGCAAAGAATCCTGACTGTGTAGTCAAGATAGCCTCAGAAGTCAAAGGTGTTACTACGACTACTACTATCCCTGACACTGGTGCGGGTAGCACAGTAGCAATCATTGCTACAGCAGTTGCAGTGGTTGGTGCATACTCTCACAGAGCATTCACACTAAAGCGTCAGTAACTAGTTCCTTTAAAAAGTACTGATAAGGGCGGGGCAAAATAAGCCTGTGGATAACCCTTTGTCCGGCACTTTTGCCAGAGACCAGTAGTCCGTAACCAGATTGTGTAGTCCTGAGGAAAAGGGACGGGACTAGCCAAAGCATAATAAATATGCTAACGTAAAATCAGGTTTCAAAAACCGAGCATTCATGACTGACCGCTCAAAGTTTCAAACCCAAATAAAAATTAGAATCCAAAACAAACGCTTATCTAGCATAAGGGACGATGCCAAAAGTGTTTGTTAAAAACGCCCCCTAACTTGTACATAGGTTAGGGGGCTATTGCTTTTTTTAGGGTACAATAGAGTTAATGCTTGAACCATACGAAAAGAAAAATATAATATTCATAGATACTGAATTTACTGATTTAGACCCGTACAAGGGCGAGTTGTTGTCTGTTGGGATTGTTAAGCTGAACGGTGACGAACTGTATATAGAACTTGAACACGACGGTGAAGCGACGGACTGGGTCACGAAAAATATAATACCAACTCTAACTCAGCCAAAATTGAGTAGGAAAGAAGCGGAAAAGCAGATAAGGGAGTTTCTGGGTGAGGCACTTCCGTTTGCGGTTGGGTTCGTTGATAATTACGACGTGATATACCTGACGAAGATATTTGGGGCAGGGAAGCTTCCCTTCCGTTGGATAACAATCGATTTTGCGTCAATTTTATTTGCTATAGGTGTCAATCCAGTCAAATTTATGGCGGACACAAGCGGGGCGAAGGCTTTTTATAGAAAACTTGGCATAGACTTAAAACAATATCGCCAACATCATGCTCTAGATGACGCAAAACTTCTGCGCGATGTATGGCTTAAAATTGTCGACTAATTCTATAATTATGTCAGATATTTAGAGCTATATTGCCATGGACATCACCCCTGTTCTATGTTACTATTATGCGGACTTTCGTTTTAGCTGTAGCTTGTTCTGTAGCTAATCCATTTCTGTGAGAGGATTCACAGAAATGAGAGGAGGCGGTTTGGCGAGCAAGCCAGCAACGTCCGAGGAACTTGTTTCGTCGGCGATGCGGCTAGAGCGCCATCACCCGCCGACGAGGTCCCATCGTCTAAAGTGAGAATTGCCGGTGGCAGTTCGCAAGGAAATCTTCTTCTGAAAACTTGTTTTCTAGAATGAAGTTTCGGGGTCGCCAAAGGTGACTAGGAAATCGGTCCGATATACACACAAACAAAAAGCCAAAATAATGCTAAAATAATTTAACAATTCACGGTCCCATCTTCTAACGGTTAGGAAATCGGGTTTTCATCCCGGCAATACGAGTTCGATTCTCGTTGGGATCACCAAATAAAACAGCTCACCGAAGGTGGGCTTTTTTATTTGCTATGACCCAATCGAGAATCGAACTCGTACAGCGAGCTTGCGAGCGCGAGTCGAAGTCCAAGTGCAGCCAAAAGAAAGCGACTTGCCCACTTTGGGCACAGGCATTTTCTTTTGGCAAGCTTGAAGCGCAACAGCTTGCTGTTATTCTCGTTGGGATCACCTATATAACAACCTCAGCAAATGCTGGGGTTTTATATTGGTAGTCGCAGTGCGACTGAACTCGTATTGCCGATAGTGGCTTTAGCCGACGGCAATCTAGTTCGCTAATCCCCCGTGGCTTTTAGCCACAAAACGGGCGGATTATACCCTAGTATTCTCGCCTAGGATCACAACTAGAAAATAAGAAAAACTAGGTAGAGGAGAACGTAGATCGTGAGCAAACTATATATTGTGATTATGCCTCTCCTGTCATCAATAAAAAACAGATTGTCTGAAATTTTTGCAGCTTTAATGTCTAATTCGCGGTCAAATTTATTAAAAATATGCCTAACATTTTTAGGCAAGAATACGCTTATCTTTCTATATATAAATTCCGACAAATAGCTAGTGATTGCAGCACAAATCAGTGTTACGCCACCATAAAATGTAAAGACACTTGCAAAAATAAGCGAAGGGGCTGAGTCGGTATATATGTATGGGCCGAAGAACAGTATTCTTATAACAGGTACTTCACCGTCAACAATCGGACCTCGAATAGTACTTAAAACTGACATAAATGTGGTGGCGAAAAAGTAAACAACGATAATTTTTGGTATTGTCACATCATCGTATATTTGGTTCATTAAATACCTCAAGGCGAGAATAACTCCCGAGAAAATCAACGAAAAAGCAAATGCCTCCATGCGAACCGATTGCGGAAAGTTAATTGCGAGTAGCCAAGCCCATAGAAAACTGGAGATGATAAAAAGTATCAAATGGCTACTATCAATGAATGCATGATGATTTTTGGGTGTAGCTAATTTCATGTTTGTAATATTTGAGATTATACACCGGACAAAAACGTTGTCTATGCCTTAGTGTTCTCGTTGGGAGGCATCCTAATGAATTGCCAGTGCAACAAGTCCAAGTAAAATAAATCCCATACCTATCCACTGTTTAGGTACTATTTTTTCCTTGAAGAAGAAAACTCCAATTAAAACCATCGGTAGAACTTGCGCGCTCTTCACGGCACCAACATAGCCAGCGTTTGGACCGATAATTTTTGCCTCGTATGTCGCTAACATATTAATTGTGTAGGTAATTCCTATAAAAACCAATGCCCACCAGTGTGTATGCAAGTTACGTCTAACTAGACTACGGTAGCGATCAATTTGTTTTTTGCGACGATGAAGCAGCTTAGCGGTTATTAGCAAAACAGGGATCGTCAACATCGATGAGTAGAAATTAAATGTGGTTGGATTACTAACAATTAACATGTTAACTTCTATGTTAGAAATTATCGCTCTTGTTAAAACCAGGGTCATGATGAATAGAAGAGCTAGTCTGTTGTTCGCGTTTTTCTCTATATCTTTAATCTTGGCTTTGTTTACTATGTATGCACCAATAACAATTAGGACCGCTCCACCTATCCCAAAAATAGTAGGTACTTGATCAAGAATAAAATAGGCACCAGCTATATTCCCCACCGCAACTAGAGATAGTAGCGGAGCAACAAAGCTTATGTCCGCTAAACTCAAAGCCTTAAAGTAGCAAAAAATATCAAGGGCCCCAAAAACTACATAGACAGACATGGTGCCCCAAAATGCAGCAGGCAAATCTGCGGGCAAGTAAAATGTAGCGAAAAAAAGCGACGCGACAATAAAGGGAATCGCCATGGTTTGCTGTAGCCAACTGAGAGTTGCAGCGTCAATTCCCTTGGAAATTTGCTTTTCTGTTGACCTCCTAGCGACCAACATTATAAGAGCGAGTAGTGCAAGAAGAAACCACATATGAGACAAGTATACGCTATTAATTGTTTATTGTGGGCTTGAGTATGTAGTGCAGAAGTTCCGTTCCTGCACTGTTTAGAACCTCGACCGTAGGCTCTGTGTTGCCTAAAAACTTCGATAGTTTCTCGCCACTCACTAGTAGCGGTGTTCCAGACCCGTGCTTCACTGGCTCGACAGTAAGATAAATTTCATTTACCAGATTTTGTTTCAGAAATTCTTCATAAATCTCGCCTCCACCAAGTAGCAAACAGGCGTCATGATGAGCTTGGTATTTTGCAATGATTTCTTGTGGTGACATATTCGTAAACTCAATCTGGCCTTCAACACTCAAGCCGTTATATTTTTCTGGATGACGTGTCATTACTATTCGCATTATGCCCGGTTCGGGTTTTATGCCTACTGAGTCATACGTTTTCCTGCCCAGTACGTATAGGCTATGCTCGGATCTAATTTTAGAAAAGAATTCTTTGTCTTCTTTAGAAGTCCATTTCGAAACGTCCGGATTATCGCCTTTGGTCAGGAATCCGTCTTCGCTTATCGCAGCCACCATAATAATATTCATTAAGTCAATTATACAATCTCTGGACAGAAAGTATGGGTAATCAGGTAACAAGTCCGTTTTAAGCGGTAGTAGTAGAAAATGTGTTAAAATTTAATCAACAACTATAAACTAAAGAAAGATCCAGGACGATAAATATAATCGATTAATTATGCATCCATCAAATTACAAACGAACAAAAATCATCGCGACAATCGGGCCCTCTACAAATAGTTACGAAAAAATATATCAACTAATCACTGCTGGTGCCAACGGTCTGCGTTTAAATTTCAGTCACGGTGATTATCCTGAGAGGTTACAGCAGATTAAATGGGTACGTAAAGCTGCAAAAGCATACGGTAAGCCAGTAGCAATTATTCAGGATTTACAGGGGCCAAAGATTCGTCTAGGAGATTTTGATGGAATAATTCCGGTTCAAGCCGGTCAAAGTCTGCGGTTTAAACATAAGGCTGATTACAAAAGAAGTGGAATTATCCCGACTCAGTATGACTTGAGCAAAAAGGTTAAACGGGGTGAACGAATTATGCTGTTTGACGGCAAAGTCATCACTGTTGTAACTAGTGTTAAAGATGACGTGGTGCATGTTCGTGTTGATAACGATGGAGTTTTGCTACAACGAAAAGGCATGAACCTGCCAGATACGGACTTTGGTGGCGACGTTATAACCGAAAAAGACAAGAAAGATGCAGCTTTTGGTTCTACCCAAGATATTGATTATGTCGCTATGAGTTTTGTGCAGACTGCGGCTGATGTTCTGGCTCTACGCCGGATTCTGAAAAACTTAGGAAGTAGCGCAAAAATTATTGCCAAAATTGAAACAGTAGCTTCATTGAAAAATATTGAATCAATCGCCGATGCTGCAGATTTGATAATGGTTGCTCGTGGTGATTTGGCAGTAGAAACAGCTCCAGAAATGGTTCCAATTGAACAACGTCGTATAGTTGGTATCTGTCGTCACAAAGCAAAGCCCGTGATTATCGCAACCCAAATGTTGGCTACTATGACTGAATCCTCAGAGCCGACTCGTGCTGAAGTTTCTGACGTGGCCACTGCGGCCATTATTGGTTCGGACTGTGTCATGTTAAGCGACGAAACAGCCAATGGCCGTTATCCTATAGAAGCAGTAAAAATGATGAAAAAAGTAGTGACTTATGCAGAACAAAACAGCCCGGTAGACGCTGTATTTAGACAGGTTCCGTCAGTTGAATCACATCTAACAAAACAAGCAGCTATTTGTAGCGCTGTGATTGCTCTTTCCGAAGAAATTAATGCGACTGCAATTGTTGCCGAGACCAAATCGGGTGCGACAGCTATGCAGATAGCATCAAGGCGTCCGGCACGCCCAATTATTGCTGTAACCTCTAGTCAAAGAGTGGCGAACCAACTAGTACTAGTATATGGGGTTAAAAGCTATGTTCGTCCGGACAGTAAGACTGCTGCGACAAAGCTCATGAATTGGTTAGAGAAAGACAAAATACTCAAAAAAGGTGATTGTGTAGTCACTGCATCTGGAAAATACGCTGGCGTTGTCGGCACAACAGATACCATTAAAGTAAGAGTTATCGGGTCCTAAAAACCCTTAAGCTTATTGCAACTATAAACTGTCTCCTGTAAACTACAGAGTAACAAGGGTGGTACATGTTTCATAAAAAAACACTTAAAGACTATGATTTAGATGGCAAATGTGTTCTTTTGCGCGCCGACTACAATGTGCCCTTAACCGACAAGGGCGAGGTTGCTAGCGATTACCGGATTGAGCAAAGTATTCCGACCATTAAGGCTTTGCAAGAAAAAGGCTGCAAAATCGTAATTTGCTCTCATCTGGGTCGCCCTAAGAGTTCAAAGGATACTCAATTTTCTCTAAAACCAGTCGCCAAAAGCCTCTCAAAATTACTAGGTCAACCAGTTCTATTTGCTGCGGACTGTATCGGGGCGGAAGTTGCTGAAACGGCCAGAAATCTCAAAGCCGGGGAAATACTCCTACTAGAAAACCTGAGGTTCTACGAAGAAGAAGAGGCCAATGACAAAGATTTCGCACAGAAATTAATAGACGTATCTGGGGCAGAAGTGTTTGTGCAAGATGGGTTTGGTGTTGTCCACCGCGCCCATGCTAGTACGGACGCAGTCGCAAGGCTGATACCGTCTGTTGCAGGATTATTACTTGAAAAAGAAGTAGACACGATCACCGACATTATGCAAAAGCCGAAGCGCCCGTTGATGGCGATAATCGGCGGTTCAAAAATAGCTGACAAAATTGAAATTATCAATGCATTCATAGAAAAAGCCGACATAGTAGCCGTCGGGGGTGCAATGGCCAACACTTTTCTTAAAGCACAGGGCGTAGAGGTAGGAGATAGCTTAGTTGATGCGGATGAGTTAGATATGGCTCACGACATTATGGACGCGGCTCGTCTGCAGTCAGGCAAAAGAGACTTCGTATTCTACTTGCCACAAGACGGTGTTGTATCTACTGAAGTTTCCAGCAAAACAACAACTAGAATTGTTGATTGGGATGCCAAAGTCATAGCCGAGATAGAAGCCTATCCTGCTAGACCGTCGAGGGCATCTGGTGTTGTCGCTAAACACGAAAAGATTCTAGACATTGGTCCTTTCTCTGGTGCTTTTATCGCGGGCGCAATTCAGCTTGTTGATACCGTTGTTTGGAATGGAACTATGGGCGTGTCAGAGACGCCGGCACTTCACGGCCCAATTGGACCTTTTGCTCACGGCACTGAACTAGTTATTGAAGCTCTAGTTGGTCAATATGGCCATAAACCATTTAGCGTCATCGGCGGCGGCGATACGACAGGATACCTAGAGGCACGCGGCATGACTGATATGTTTAGCCACGTTTCGACCGGTGGCGGTGCTAGTTTAGAGCTAATGAGTGGTAAAGATTTACCTGGAGTTAGTGTATTGTGGGATAAGGACTAGACATGCGTAATAATAGAAAAATTATGATTGCAGCAAACTGGAAAGAACACTTCACTGTTTCGGAAGCCAGTCATTTTTTGCATAGACTCGAAGAGCACGTGATTAGTCACCATAGTATTGAAGTTGTTTTATTTCCTAACATCCTAACTCTTCAGCCGTTAAGTGCACAGCTAGATCGACGTAAATTCCGACTTGGAGCTCAGGATGGGTACTATGAAGATGCTGGCGCATATACTGGTGAGGTTTCGATGGCTATGCTACGTGATCTAGTGCACTATGTACTAGTCGGACATTCTGAGAGACGACACGTATTTAATGAATCAGATTCTATAATCGCCAAAAAGATGCAAGCGGCTGTCCGTAATGGCATTATGCCTATATTGTGCGTAGGCGAGACTCTTCAGGAAAGATTGGCAAACGAAACTAAGCAAGTAATTCACAATCAGCTTACTGCCGGACTGATGAATTTAACATCAACCGAAGCAAGCGCAACAGTAATTGCATATGAACCCGTTTGGGCTATTGGTACAGGAGAATTTGCAAAACCAGACCAGGTAGAAGAAGTGATTTTATACATTCGCAAGCAAGTATCCGAACTGTTAGGTGAAAGAGCCTCCAGACATATACGTATACTTTATGGGGGAAGCGTTGATGACCAAAATGCTCGTTCATTCCTAGATATTCCGTCATGTGATGGAGCGCTTATTGGCGGGGCTAGCTTGAATCACCATAAGTTTGCTCATATAGTAGAGAGTGCGTATCGTGTACAACAAAACAGAACAGGACAACAATAATGGCTCAGGAAAATAAAGTCTTTGATGTAGCTAGTCCAGGAAGCTCAAAGCCAGAAACAGGTTCAAAGCCAATGGTAGTTGGTCACAAAAAGATGCTAGACCCTACTCTAAAAGGCCCAGGTGAATCGGAATCTTCAAGTAGTGTGCCAATGGTTTCTCATACAGAAAGAACTCTAAACCCAATATCTAAAACCAGCAAGACAGTACCAGAAAAAACAAATAGCCCTAACAGTGAATCAGCAATTGCGGGTGACGAAAAAACTGAAATAGAAAAGGAAGAACCAATGTCTGAGTCGACACCCGAATCAGGCTCTGATTCAATTCCCGAATCAACGGCAGACACCACTACTGAGCCAGTCACCGAGGCACCAGAAAAAACAGCTGAAGAAAAGAAAAAAACTGAAGATGACCTAGAGGTTGCCAGAGAAGACAAGTTGCAAGAAATGATTAAAAGTAAGGAGTATTTTGCTCCAATTAATGAAGCTAGCTTTTCTTCGTTCCAGTCATTTTTCAAGACTTTTGTGATAGTTGTTTTGATTGGAATTGTTGCACTTGTGATTATGATTGACGCAGGAATTTTGGATGTCGGCATTAGCCTACCATTCGATTTACTATAGAACTCCGCACTGCATTTCCTGCAAGATAAAAGTGTTTTTTACACCGCTAATTCTTCTACTGCTTTGTTACACTAGTAGGTACACGTGAACGACTTATTGCAGGGATTAAATCCAGAACAACAAAAAGCAGTCATACAAACTGAAGGTCCGTTACTAATTCAGGCTGGAGCGGGCAGCGGTAAGACAAAAACGCTTACTCATCGGATTGCTCATATCTTAAGTCAGAATTTGGCATATCCCTCTCAAATTTTGGCAGTAACATTCACAAACAAGGCAGCCAAAGAAATGCGTATGCGCGTAGCAGAACTACTAGGCGAAAACGCAAACAATAGAGCTTTTCTGCCATATATGGGTACTTTCCATGGTGTTTGCGTGCGATTCTTGCGTCAGGACGGCGAACATATCGGCATACCTAGGACTTTTGTAATTTATGATGAATCTGACAGACTGGCAGCGGTCAAACAAGTATCTAAAGCACTCATGATAGACGAAAAAGCCTTCCCGCCGCGCACTATATCAGGTCTAATTAGTAGCGCTAAAAACGAAGCAATGACTCCGGCTCAATATGCTGGTAAGGCAAATAGCCCGGCTCAGAAAACTGCAGCCCAAGTGTTTCCGGGTTATCAGAAAGTGCTTAGAGAAGCTGGCGCACTAGATTTCGATGATTTGATTGCAAAAACTCTTCAGTTATTTACGTCGGTCGAAGAAGTACGAGCCAAGTGGCGTGCACATTTCAAATACGTAATGATTGACGAATATCAGGACACTAACAGTGCGCAGTACCAGCTAATTAAATCGATTGTAAACGACAGCGAAAACATCGCAGTCGTAGGTGACGACTGGCAATGTTTACCGCCCGATACTACGGTGGAGTCGGCAGACGGCACTTTAACTGTTGATAAAATAGTCGATGGCATGCAAGTAGTCTCTGCTAGTGGCTACGGAAACACTAGGAAATTTGTTGTAGACTCTAAAAAGAAATTTAAATTCAAGGGTAATTTACTAAAAATCACAACAGCATCTGGTAAATTGTTACGATGCACACCCAATCATCTATTGTTTAGCCGTTGGGGCGATGTTTCCGATAAGTATTTTGTATATTTAATGTTTTCAAACAGTAAAGGCTACAGAATTGGTACTGCAAAAGGCAGCAGAACCGATGGCAAGAAGACAGATATCGGACTAAGGGTTCGCGCAAATCAAGAGAGGGCAGATAGAATGTGGGTGCTCAAAATCTGCCCGACGCGCGATGACGCAATATTCAACGAAGCACTTCTGTCTTACAAATACGGCATCCCTACGTTGGTATTTCATGCTTTTTCGAATAGGTATATGCATTTGACACAAAATCATATAGATACAATCTATTCTGAAATCGACACAACTGGACGAGCAAAAGAACTCATGAATGACAGTGGCATTGAGTTTGAATATCCACATTTTATACCCCAAGCAACTATAAGAAGTGGACGAAAAAACATAAATGTTAATATTGTGCTATTTGGCGACAAAAGGTTGACGACACAAACCTCGTGGTCATCAAGCAGGCTGTCTGTAAATACAAGTGACGATAAATCTCTAGGTGTATTCAAAGATTTGGGTTACTCAGTTAGATCCGCCCGAGCTGGTACCTACAGAGTAGAAATTCAGAGCACTGACTACGGCAGAATAGAACAAGTTGTCGAAAATATTAAGCAAGAGCTTGTTGATAGTAATATAAACACCATAAAATATGCATTTCTTACGGACAAGAAATTTCAATTTATGCCAGCCAGCCAAATACATCCCGGGATGAGCGTAGCCACGGTTATAGACGGAAAAGTTGCCGAAGACCAGGTTATTAGTGTTGCCAATGAACCCTACGAAGGCCCTGTCTACGATCTAGATGTTGGAAAAGTTCACAACTATGTGGCTAACGGATTTGTCGTTCACAACTCAATTTATAGTTGGCGCGGCGCGGACTTTCGTAATATATTGAATTTTGAAAGAGATTATAGAAACGTCACAGTAATTAAACTCGAACAAAACTATCGCAGCACAAAACCAATATTAGACGGCGCGCACGCGGTTATCACAAAAAACCTGCAGAGAAGTGACAAGAAATTATGGACAGCACAAATAACGGGTAAGCCTATTCAGGTAGTGTCTGTTAGTACCGAACGGGCAGAAGGTGAGACCATAGTTAGACGGATTAAAAACGCAGTTGACGGCAACATGCGCCGTTTCAATGAATTTGCAATCCTCTACAGAACAAATGCACAAAGCAGAACTATTGAAGAAGCGTTTCTGCACTACGGTGTTCCATACAGAATAGTTGGCGGTCAAAGGTTCTATGACCGCAAGGAAATCAAAGACGTGTTGGCATATTTACGCTTCATTTTCCAACCGGCAGATTTCGTTAGTTTTGAGAGAATCATAAACGTACCAGCCAGGGGGATTGGTTCTGTTAGTTTGCAGAGATTTTATGAATGGCGCGAACAGCAGGGAATAACATTATTTGAAGCACTTGGTCGTGCTGGTGAAGTGCCTAAGCTTCCGGCTAAGGCAGCAGTGGGTCTAAGCGATATGTATGACATTGTTAAGTCCGCCGAAATTATGATGGAAGATTCCGCCGTAGTTGGTGTCATAGATTCGCTACTTCGTCGCATAGATTACTTCAGTTATCTGCGTGATGGTACGCCTGCAGGAGAAGCCAGAGAGGAAAACGTTCGTGAACTCCTAAGCGTCGCCAAAGAATATAACGAACTGGGGTTAGCAGGTTTCCTAGAAGAAGTGTCACTCGTTAGTGATTTAGATTCCGCAGATTTTGGCTCAGACGCAGTCACGCTCATGACGCTTCACGCAGCAAAAGGATTAGAGTTTCCTGTCGTATTTATGGCGGGTATGGAAGAGACGATTTTCCCACACAGCAGGGCGCTTTACGACCAGTCAGAAATGGAAGAAGAGCGTAGGCTTTGCTATGTCGGAATGACCCGCGCCAAGGAAGAACTATACATGCTTCATGCAGCAAGCAGGATGTTGTATGGCACCACTCAACATAACCCTCCTGCTAGATTCTTATCAGAAATATCGGGTGAATCAGTCCAAGAAACTAGCACTGGATTTGGCTCTAATGTCTTCATTTCATCTCAAGGAAACCTCACAGGCTGGGCAAGTAATTTAGGTCAAAACAAAGCACATGATGACGAGCCTAGATATGTAGCCGATTACGAAGAAGGTGACATAGTTGAACATCAATTATTTGGGCGCGGTACAGTTGTAGAGATTGACGGAGATAATTTAGCTATATATTTTGCGGGTAAGGGGACAAAGAAACTCAACGCTAGCTTTGCTCCAATTAAAAAATTATAATTTTCCGGTTGTATGTATAATGTGGTTAATGTTTAAAGCTTCGGGAACTTTTCTGTACTACTTATTGTGGCCGTTAGTTTGGTTTTATGCTCCACTACGAGTTAGAGTTCGTGTTTTACTTGTAGTTGGAGGGGAAGTAGCAGTCGTTAAGAACTGGTTTGGACCAAATTGCTGGCAGTTTCCAGGTGGTGGCATGAAGGTTGGTGAGACTGCCATTGTTACAGCACTAAGAGAAGCGAATGAGGAGTTTGGGGTTACGTTAGATAAAAACGCAACTCGACAGTTAACGGAAGATCCAGTAATTGTGCGTTCAAACGGGTTGTTATTCCGTTATCACTATGTACTTTGCGGGGCCGACAAAAAGCCTGAATTTGTAGTTTCGAAAGAAATTGTCGAAACAAGTTGGGCTAAGATAACATCGGTGAAATTGCCTTCAACAGTCCTGGATAGGCTAATCTAATAGTTCCGAAATGGTATAATAGTAATTGCTACCATGAGCTTTATATTGAGTTTTTGTGGGAGCACTGAAAATTATGATAACAAAAGCAAAAAGACTCGTTAAACGCACGCACAAACGTGCCAAAAAGCGAGCCAAGTTTTTACTAAGACATCCGTTTTTACTGCCGGTAACAACGTTTTTTGTGGTTGTTTTTTTTGGACTAGTAATGTTCGTTACTGTTGGAGCAACCACTGGTGGAGCTAAAGATACTAGAATAGTAAATATTTATGTAGACGGCGAAAATCAAACACATACTACAAGAGCAAAAACAGTTGGAGAATTTCTAGAAAGACTTGGAGTCCCGACAATTCCTGAAGACATAGTAGAGCCAGGGCGAAACGCAGTTATCATAGAAGACAATACGCAAATAAATGTATATAGAGCGCGCCCAGTAGAACTGATTGACGGCGATAGGCGCATAACTGTCTTGAGCGCTCAGCAGTCACCTAGGCTTGTAGCTGAAGATGCAGGAGTTGTACTGTTGCTAGAAGACGATATTGAAATAAATACAGAAGACTCAAGCTTGCTAGAATCTAGCGCTAGTGAGAAATTAGTCATTGATAGGTCCGTTGAAGTTCAGCTAACGGTTTACGGACTTCTGAAAACTCTTAGAACAACGGCCGATACTATCGATGAATTATTGCAGAAAGAGAATATCAGTCTGCAACATAACGAGACGACTCAACCTGAAGACGTGAAAACTGCGATTACTAGCGGAATGCTTATTTCTGTTAATAAACCAGGCATCAAGACGCTCGCAATCAAAGAAAATATTCCACACGCATCAGAAACAAAAACAGACCCAGAACTAGAAACAGGGCAGTCAAAAATTGAAGTAGAAGGTGTCGACGGTGAGCGCGCAGTCATATACGAAGTTGAAGAAAAAGATGGTGTCGAAACGGCAAGACGTGAAATTCAAACAGTGGTTATTAAAAATCCTGTGACTGAGGTCAAGGTACGGGGAACTAAGTTAGCGACACTGAGTTCAAATATTAGTGTATCTGATGATAAAGCCTCACTTATGGCTGAGGCTGGAATTTCTGAGTCAGATTATGTATATGTTGACTATATTATTTCTAAAGAGTCGCGTTGGCGACCCGGCGCTCTTAACTCCGGTTCGGGGGCATACGGTCTTTGTCAATCTCTACCTGCTAGCAAGATGGCTACTGCCGGTGCAGACTATCTAACAAATCCTGTAACGCAGCTGCGTTGGTGTAGTGGTTATGCTGGCAGGTACGGAGGCTGGCTGGGGGCTTATAATGCGTGGCTTGCTCAGGGCTGGTGGTAGGACCTTTGAGAGAAGGTGACTCCTTCTCTTTGGCGTGCAGGGTTTTGAAACTCCAAAACTCTGACTGCTCACATCCCGGAAGCTGAATTTGTTTACGCCAGAATAAATCTGACGACACAAATATATTAATGGAACTGGCTAACTCAACAGATTAATTTGTTATAGTATCAGTATGAGTGAACTAGTGGATTTAGTGAATAGTGACGGTATAATAATGGAACGAGCTGTCTCTCGTGATGATGCAGACAACTACGACGGCCTCTATATGCAAATTGTAATTGCAGTTATTAGGAATGGTGCTGGTGATATTCTTGTGCACGAAAGAGCTGGAGTTAAAGACGTTAACCCTGGATATATTGACCATGTATGCGGGGGAGTTTTATCCGGTGAATTACCTAAACCTGCAGCAGCTCGTGAAGCGTTGGAAGAAGTTGGCGTGACGCCAAATAATCTCGAAATAGTTAGGAAGGGGTTAAATCCTTACAGAAGATATTGTTATCTACTAAGCGGGGAATCAGATGAGCTGCCACCAGCAAATCTTGATGCTCGTGAGGTTGCGTGGGCTGGATACTTCTCAGTTGAAGAGCTCAATGCCAAAAACGACAGTGGTGAATTTACTTTCGTTGGTGGATTTTTTGAAGACATAACAGCAACCTCAAACGTAGAAGAGTCAAATTTATGAAGTATGTTCCTGGGGCTCAGGCAAACAACACCAAGAAAGAGTTGGGACAGCATTGGTTGCACGATTCAAGCACACTCCAAGCTATAGCTGACGCTGCTCTAGTTGCAGAAGGGGACGAAGTTCTAGAAATTGGGCCAGGTCTGGGTACTCTTACTGAAGTATTGGTGCGTTCGGGTGCAAGTGTGTGCGCCCTAGAGTTTGACGCGGACCTGCTTCCGAAGCTTGAGAAAAAATTTAAAAATACTGAACATGTAAAGATAAAGCTAGGGGACGTGCGAACTTTCGATTTCCGTACTATGCCAAAAGGCTACAAAATTGTCGCCAATATTCCTTATTACTTAACAAGTCACCTAATACGTTCAATAAGTGAAACTGAAAATCCACCTACTGTTGCTGTGCTGCTAATCCAGAAGGAAGTTGCGCAGAGAATATGTGCATCTCCTGGCCAAATGGGGATACTTAGCGTAACAGCCCAATTCTATTTTGAGTGCGATTTGGATGTTGAGGTTCCAGCAGAATTGTTTACTCCTCCACCAAAAGTAGACTCGCAAGTTATAGTGCTAACGAGACGAACCAGTAAGTTATTTGATGTAGAAGAAAAATCTTTCTTCCGTCTTGTGAAAGCAGGTTTTTCAGAAAAACGTAAGACACTACGAAACTCTCTAAGTGGCGGGTTAGCAATTAGCAAAGACGAAGCAGTAAAGTTACTTAGAAGTGCAGGGATCAAAGAGACTACTAGAGCTCAAGAATTATCATTACAGCAGTGGTATGAACTGTATAAAGCTTTGTAGACCACCACGCTTAAGCTAAGGGTAATGCGTAGCCGGTGTTATAATGAGTTCGAAGCAGGTGAAAAAACTATGACCCCTCGATTATACTGGCAGATACACAAATTGGCGTTTCTCATGGAGAAGCGTGCGGACGAGAGTTTGCGTTCGGAGCTAGATATTGGTTTTGCGCAGTATAAGGTACTGGAAGCCATTAATCAGAACATGTTGGCACGCCAGAATATGGTTGCGGCAATGCTTGACCAGACAGAGGCAAGCATTAGTAGGCAGATAAAAATTCTTCAGAAAAAAGGGCTAATACTGGCCTCAGAAGTTATGGGCAACAAAAGAGCCAAAGAACTAAGTCTAACAGTTGTTGGTGATGAAATGGTTCGACACGCCGAAGAGTTACTTGATGTGACCCAGGCGCAGGTAATGGGCGGACTTAGCTATCAAGAACAAAGATTATTCCAAGAGCTATTTGAGCGAATGCTTATAAAAGCCAAGAAACCTCAATAGTATTTTTTTACTAAGTAACTAAATACACCGTTGGTCCAGCCAAATCCAGTCTGTGATGCGTATAATCCATCGGCTGGAGGTGATTTTGTGTTTACAACGTTGTATTTTTCTAGGAATTCCCCGTTATTCAAGTACCAGTCATTGTTTGTTTTTAGCCATTTTTTAGCTATACGTTCGGCCTCTTGTTTGTAGCCGTATCTTTCCAGCCCCTCGATAGCAAAATAATGCAGAGGTGCCCAACCGTTAGGATATGCCCACTGCGTTTTAGTGGAACCAAACAAATCTACATACATGAAAGACCCGGCAGTAGTGGCTAGTCCGCCAGGTTTTTCAAATTTTGCTAACTGCATGACCAACTTTTTGGCATGATATTCATCCGCCAAGCCTGCCCAAAGCGTGTAGTACCCAGCAAGAGAATAGACACTTCCCTGGGATTTTTTGTCAAAGTTGTAGTCAAAGAAAAAAGCTTTTCGCTTATTCCACATAATCTTTATGACTGTTTTCTTTCTCTTCGCTGCGGAATGGTGCCATAATTTCTCCTCTGCGTCGTCATCTAAAATGTGTGCTGCACGAGCAAAATCTGTTTCGTATTTATATAGCAGACAGTTTAAATCTACCGGCAAATAATCAAGACACTGCCTCTTGAACCTAGGCGTCATATCCCATCCGCTTTCTGCCTCTGCTAAGTCGTGAAGATGGTTAATGTCGTAATAACGGCTCAAGCCCTCATGCACTAATCTGTGATGAGGGTGCTGGTGCGACACCCATACTTCGTGATATTCACGCTTAGCGGTTGCCATGTGTTTCTCTAGCCAGCTTTTTGGTTTGTTGTATTTGTCATATATATGGAATATAAATGTTGTCAGAATTGGAGGCTGAGACCTACTAGTAAAGTAATATCTGTTTGCGTTAGGTATGAGTCCAAACTGCTCGAACATATATACTAGATTTTCGAACATGCCCTCTACTAGTTTTTCGTTATCTATTCCGAGTGCTATGAAGTAGCTGTCCCAGTAGTATTGTTCATTAAATGCAAAATGCCCATCACTCATGCTCGGCACTACGTAGGGGTGAGGCAGGGCAATCAATGTAGAATTCTCTTTGGTAGTTTTTTTGGTCAGAGTCTTCCAATAATCTGCAATATGCTCTTGGGCGTCTTGTAAGTCTTCAAGATGGAGGTTTGGTGTTTTCTTTGTAGGCATCATTACCTACTAACGTAACCATAGTTAGTGTGAGTAATTCAAGTCTATTCGTTAAATAAACTATTTTCTATCTATAACTTCTCTTACGGCTTCGACGCCAATCTCGGCTAACTTAACCGCCATAGCTCCAGCAAAGTGCCCAAGGGCGTATAGGTAATCAGCAGTTCCTGCAATAGCGTTGCCGTGCCATCCACTGGACAGGTCGTCTTCCATGTGGCTTGTTTTGATAGCTATAAACCTAGGTCTAGACATCAATCCTCGTAGCGTGTAGGATTATGCGCCGTGTGTTCATAGGGCTAGAATACACCATTTCCGATAGTTACAAAGCACAAGCGGTATGAGGGAGGCAATATTATTGACAAATAACAACAAAAGTAGTAAAATTACACTAATACCTTAAGGAGTTATCGATGTTTAGTGCACTGCAAAATGCAATCATTGAGTGGAATCGTAACACAAACGAACGACAGAAGCTGCAACACGCTTACTTGGCGATCGCTGTAACAGTATTGTTACTTGCTGGCTTGGTTAGTCTAATCGACTCTCAGTCAGGACAAGATTTACTGAATGTTAGTGTGTTTGCGGCTGCAATATTTATCGTTAATACGTTAATATGGAGTCTAATGGACTCAATAGTTGTTAGTAAACTTTCCAATCGTCGCAAACGCTAGTGTTTTCAGCCTAGGTGTGTCTGGATATTTGGAGTTGGTTGCTCGTCAGTATGTCTACGTAGGATACTGGTAGATTGGTCAAACAGATCCGGAAATCCGTCAGCCGCCGCTCTAGCAAGCCCAACTCCTAGACTGGCTGCGTAGCCGACCCCATGACCAATCCGAGCTAGAAAACTAGTCGTCCCTTCCTGCATATTGTAATTGCGGTGTAGAGTGTCTATCATTTTGCCTCCATTTTTATTTTTTACTATATTTTGAAAATACTCCCAAAACGTAGACTTGTATGTGATATTGCATACACTGTATTCCAAAGAAGCTAGCTCCATGGATACTTACTTAGCATGGGACAAAATCGGTAAGAGCAAAACTAGTAAAAAGCCAAATAATAAATGTGCAGACAGAAACAAGTATTACTGTAAGAATATTAGAAAACTTACTCGTTTTTGATTCTTTACTTAAGAATTTTTTCAGGAGTATATACATTATGAATGCGTACAGCAACATCAATATTATTGTGCCTACAGTCGCCTTGGGTTGAGATGGACAGGCTTGAAAACCCGCGAATATTTCAAAATACATATCCACATTCTACTATAGCCACAGACTTTAAAATAAAAAGACCCCACAAACTGTGAGGTATTTTTATTGGTGGAGTTGCGGGGGATTGAACTATTAAATTTCCGCTCGGCAACGTGCAAGCACGCTCACTTGGCAAGCATTGCATCCTCAAAATGCCACCGGCATTTCTCGCCCTCACGGGTGTAAACCCCCAATAATTTATCAAACAAAAAGACCAACTGGAGTTGGTCGCTTTGTTTGGTGGAGTTGCGGGGGATTACACCCCGGTCCGTCGGTTTACTTCTTAGATGACTACAAGCTTATTCTACTTAGGTGTCTTAGGTTTGATAGGTCTAAATAGACAAAATACTATCAAACAGCAGCCTTATAATCTTGTCTATCGAACTAAGGCGGCGAACGATATAGCAATCAGATACTATGAGACCTTGCCCCTCATCTGATGTCAGGAGCGTAGGTCGCTGCTAGTAAATTAAGCAGCTAGTGCGAAACGTTGACCGAGAACTCGATCAGCCATTTCGCTAAGAGATGTTTTTGCATCTATTATATTTGATTCGGCTAACGTGCAAATCAACCCGGCTTGCCATTCTAAGTTGTAAAATCCAGCGTCGAAAAAACTTCAACCCCTCGTCGATGCGTTATGATTACCACACTGTCTTGACGGCAAAACAAGTTTCCCGTTCAAGACTAGTGCACCAATCAAGTCATCTCCTCTTCAGTTTCGAGAATCCTCTCTCAAAACTGTGGAGCTACACCATTTGCAAGAGGAATACACCTCTATAATTCTATTATAGCACAAAACACAAGCAATTTCAATAAATTCGTCCGTGAACTATACTATACTTCGTGCCGCTAACTACTAAACCTATACGTCGAACATTAGAATCGCTGATAGATAAATCCGAATCGATGGACTTATCCGATTTTCGTGACCAGACAAATGCTGAACTAGCAATAATGCGCGCAAACACTGAGCCCGGCGTAGTGACTCTCGTTAATTTCATTTTTTACGCAAATGAAATTCCTTACTGGAAGGCACATGAGCCTATAGACCATTTTGAGCGTGCGACGCTGTATCGGGTCGACGACGCAACAAATAGAATTGATTTTATAAAAAGGGCAGACGGATTTCGTGGTTGTTTGTTACCGCTTGTTTCGGTAGAAACTAGGTGGGCGCGGGACGAACGACTCATAGGATATAGGTTTAGTACCGAGGAGGCTTCAGCTAATACCCTAGTAGTACCTGAATCAATTAAGCCACAAATCATAGTTCACCATCTGCTATCATCAGAGCATGCCCAATAGTTCTTGTAGTGACAAAATGGCTTTTGACACAAAAGATGTAGCAGAAAATGCAGCAATCGTTGCTGAATTTCAACATGGTTCCAAGTTAAAAGTGTATAAATGTAGGGACTGTCATCTGTGGCATTTGTCATCAAACTACGATTACTCTTGAGGCAATACACAGGGTTAAGGTATAATACACTTCTAGCGTGGCTCTTTAGCTCAGTTGGTAGAGCATCGGATTGAAGCTCCGTGTGTCCCCAGTTCGAGTCTGGGAGGAGCCACCAAAATTATCAACAGATACGAAAAGTTCTAGAAAATATATTTTCTAGAACTTTTTAGTTTTCAATCTGTTATTTTAGTTCGAGTTTGTGAGGGTAGTATACTTGTTACTATGAAAGAACTTTGTGAACAAATAGTGCAAGATTATATGAATGGCACGCTAGATAAGGATATTGCAGCTATTTTTACTAGAATGATTGAAGCTAAGCTGAGATATCTTAAACAGTAGAATAGTTGCAAGATTCTAGCATAAGTATTGACGCTAATCGTATCATCATGATACGATTAAGGCATATGAATGATACGAATATACCAACAAGCTTACTATCTATTTTTATTAAAGGTAAGTTCTTGAGCTCATCTGAAGTTGCGGCCCTAAGTAAAACTGAGCAGTCTTTGGTAACCGTTAAAAGACAATTAAGTGCACTTACGAAAACTGGGTACTTAGCCACATCTGGTGCGGGCAGATCAGTAAAATACACGCTTACTAAAAAGGGTTGGTTGTTAAGACCATTTGATGCGCCTAAGTATCTAGAAGCGTCGCCAGATGATCGGATTAGTACATCGCACTTTCAATTTGATGCACTGGAGCCACCCTATATAGAGATGTTTGTTAAGGGGGAACTTGAACAACTTGAGGCTGCTACCAGTGTATACCGTGCGAATGCCTCAAATAGTGATGTAGCTTCTCATAAAAAAGAACTCATGAGGTTTATAGTAGAGTTTTCTTGGAAGACATCTCAAATCGAAGGCAATACTTACGATTTAATCTCTACCGAGAGACTATTACTATACGGAGAAAAATCGTCAACAAATACTGAGTTTGAAGCTCAAATGATCCTAAACCAGAAAGAGGCCCTGGAGTTCATATTAGACAACATTGAGTTATGGGAGAAACCGACGCTGAGTTCCTTAGAAATGCTACACTCAATAGTGGGTAAAAATCTTGGCATAACAAAAAACTTACGGAAGACCATAGTTGGTATTACGGGTACAAACTATCGTCCGCTTGAAAGTGAATTCCAGATTCGTGATGCCCTTGAGCTGCTTTTCAAGAATATCGGGGAATCAACAAACATATATGAAAAAGCACTTATATGTGTGCTGGGACTCAGCTATATCCAACCGTTCGTAGACGGCAATAAGCGAACAAGTAGACTGCTTGCTAACGCGATATTACTTGCGCATAACTATGCGCCAATTTCGTACCGAAGTGTGGATTCAAGGGCTTACAAAGAAGCAACCTTACTATTCTATGAACAGAATAGTGTCGAACCCTTTAAAAAGCTTTTTATTGAGCAATACCTCTTTGCTGCCAAGAACTATAATATTGCAGAAATTTAATCTAGACTGGTACTAATATAAATTTCTCGTAATCGAACATTCAGAACTTTTTTCTTGGTGGACTCTAACAGGGATAGCTACGCAGGAGCCCAGTCGCTAATCCCCCGTGACTCCTAGTCACAAAACGGGCGATTATACTACTAGTATTCTGGGAGGAGCGTTTTTTCGAACAAGTGGAAGAAGGGCGAAGCCCGCTGTCTGGGAGGAGCCCCTATATTTTCCGTTTCCAAGTTTCAAGCTATAAGCGTATTATATATCTATATGTTGAGTAAAAATCAGAATACGCCAGAAGAGGTTTTACTCGAAAAATATGCAGGCAACATTGACGAAATAATGTCAGTCCTGACTACTATGCAAAAAAAGAAAAAAACTCCAAAAAGCAAAAGAAGCTACGGCGATAGCGTAGTCGTAACTCAAAACTTGTCAAAGAATTATAAAGTTGGCAAGCAGAAAATTAAAGCTCTTGACGATGTTTCGTTAGAAATTAAGCAGGGCGAGTACATAGCAATCACTGGCGCGAGTGGGTCTGGAAAAAGTACCCTACTACAGCTTATTGGTGCTCTAGATAAACCTTCAACCGGCTCGATTGAAGTTGTAGCGAAAGATATATCAAAATTATCTGATAGAGCGCTTTCAAAATTCCGTAACCAAACAATCGGATTTGTGTTTCAGTTCTTCTATTTGCAACCGTTTTTGAATCTCAAGACAAATCTAGAGGTCCCAGGCATGTTTGCCCGCACCAAGCGCAAAGAGCGCCAGAAAAACGCTGAATCGCTTGCTGAGAGCGTTTCTTTATCTGACAGATTGACTCATTTGCCCAACGAACTATCAGGTGGTCAGATGCAACGTGCAGCGATAGCTAGAGCACTCATGAACAAGCCAAATATTATTCTTGCCGACGAACCAACAGGCAATCTAGACCGTAAAAATGCCTTTGCAATCATGGATTTGTTTGACACGGTCCGTGATAAATTCAACACAACAGTAATTGTTGTTACTCATGACGCTGAACTTGCCGCCAGAGCAGATAGAGAGATAAAAATGCAGGACGGGAGAGTTGTATCATGATTCGTCTGTCAGATGCATTTACTTTGTCGGTTACTAAACTCAAAACTCGTAGAGTTAGATTGGTTGTGACTACGATTGTGTCAGGTCTGTTTTTTGTCGTACTCGCCTTCGCATCGTCAGTATTCAACGGTACAATCGCGAGTATAGAGGAGTTCAGCGCAGATGGTTTCGGGTCACGTTATATAACCAGAGTAGAGGGTATTAGCGGACCTAACGATTATTTAATGTACGAAGATAAAGATTTGATTGCTCGGGCGAAAGTCATAGACGCAGAATTAATTGCTCGCAAAAAGGCTGTAGCTAAGGAACTAGGATTAACCTATGAGCCATCGCTTGAACAGGTTTCTGTTATGCCCTCAGGACCCAACGGCAACGAAGGGCTAGTTGATACACCTCAAATCCAGGAGCTGATGCAAGAAGCAAGAGCTGAACAGTCTAAAGGGTTTTTTACTGCAATAGAAAAAGCCAAACAAGAATACGATGTCACAGCACAATATCAGTCAATCGCACTTAGCAACTTTGGACAGTTCGGTGCCGCAACAAGCCTTCCAACCATGGTTGTTATAAAGGACAATAAAGAGAAGCCAGCTAGCGATAGCAATCAGTTTATGTATGGTAGTACCGGCATAGCATCGCTTACAAGTGGTTTATCGCTCATGAGTGACCCAGTGTTGGAGGCTTTTTTGCTTCCAGAACAATCGTTTGAAGCGGGCGACTCCGGTTCTATTCCTATAGTCGCACCGTATACAGCCGCCGAAGAAATACTTGGCTTAGGTAAATTGCCCTCTTCGGCATCCAGTAAGACCAGACTCGAAAGACTAAAAGAAGTAAGAATTGATGTTTCCGGCAAGACATTTGAAATATGTTTGCGTAACCAGGCGTCACTCGAAAGACAGCAAACAGCCGAGCAACAACAATTAGAACTTGAGACAAACAAAAACAAAAAAGGCTACATAAAACCGGAATTAATCTACGCAAAATCCGAGACCGTCTGCCTGGATGTCGTAATTCAAAGAGACATTCGTACAGCAGCGACAAAAAAAGAAGCAGCAAAACAGGAAGAGTTTGACAGAAGATTTGGCAAGCAAGACGCCATGCAACGTATTGTTACATTTAAGATTGTGGGCGTAGTCGCAGACCCACCTGACTTTGGTGGCTTTAGCATCAAAAGTTTGATTGGCAGTTTGCTCACATCAAATCTAGGCACTGGCTGGTTTATGCCATTGTCCACTAAAGAAAAATTGCCGGAGTATGCCTCTATTTACGCTGATACAGATAAAATCGTGAATTACAGTAATGGTATCTACCTTGAACTGTCAAACCCAGACGAGGCTAAGCGTTTCGCAAAAGAAAAGACTTGTAGTTTTGATTTCTTTTCAGGGGCCGACCCATCAGTTTATTGTGAACAGCAGGGAACACCATTCTACTTGTCTAGCTTCGGTAGCAACAGCGTCGCTCTAAATGACGCAAAAACCGGATTCCAGACGTTCTATTTCAGAGCAGCCATGGTGATAGCACTAATATCGGCAGTTATCATGATGGGTACAGTGGGCAAGGTCATTGCAGACAGTCGTAGAGAAACTGCAGTTTTCCGGGCAATTGGAGCTAAACGAATCGACATCGCTCAGATTTATATACTTTATTCCTTCATGCTGGGAGTGATTGTGGCTGTTTTCTCTGTCGGTACCGGTTATTTACTGGCAAATATTCTAAATGCACGTTCGGCAGATGGTCTGACGATAGACGCCTTAATTGCCTACAACTCCTCCAATCTTGACAGAACTTTCAGCATAGTTGGGTTTAATGGAAAAGAACTGATTGGACTTGTAGGAATAATAATTTTGGCTGGGTTAGTTAGTGCAGTCGGTCCGCTAGTCTCCAATCTTAAACGCAACCCAATCCGCGATATGCGTGACGAGCGTTAGAATACCCCGAACAAAAAACACCCCAGTTTTTTGGACTAGAGTGTTTTTGATTGTACTGTTATTTGTCTACGGCCGTAGACAAATAACAGTTTCTGAAGATAGGGTCGTCACCCCTTCTATTTGTAGAAAAATTTTTGTTTTAGAATTTTTCGGTTTTTGCCGATAATTTATTCTAAATTCTGTTTTTGTACATTGGTTTTTGCCTTTGTACTAAAGTTTCATCTAGTTTTTGCTAGACTAACTACTATTTTACACCCACCTGTCAATATGTTTAAGCTTTTCATATGTCAAGAGGTTAAACCGAGCAAGTGTGCTACAGTTTATAGTAACGAATTAATAGACTGGAACCCAAAGTTATGGCAAAGAACAGAAACATGCACGGTGCTTCACGTAAGCGCATCAAAAAGCAAAAAGCCCGAAACAAATAGACTATCTTCGGAACAACGGACGGTCATTATTTTACTTTTTCCTCGGTATTAATAAATTTACTGAGATTTTTGGTCATTTTAGTCTAGTTATTCTTACACTTAAGCTACTCTATTTTTTAGCAGACTGTAGTGCGCTTAAGAATCTGTATCTTTCTCTATCTCAATCCAGAAAGCATCTGCCCAGTTTTTGTAGCTTATATTGTTGGGGTGGAACAGGTCTGGGGCAAACCCAAAGATGCTTTTATTTTCAGATGTCTGCTTCTGCAAATCTACAAAATTCATCTCCGGACTAGCCTTTAATTCTTCTTCGATTACTGTACTGGCAAGTTCAGCCTTGCTGGTGCTCGAAGGCCTACTATTAAACAGCGGCATATTTGATATATAAGTGCCGTCCGGAAGTGAGCTTATAACTTGCTTGAATTCACTTCTAAACTTGTTTTCTTCAAAGCCGGGTATGTCGTTTGCACCAATTTCTATGGTTACAAAATCTGCATCTATATCTTTAATTTTGGATGCCTGCTCTGACAGATAATCTGACATTGTGGCTCCAGTGACGCTTAGGTTAACTATCCGCACAGTTTTGCCTGTTTTTTGCTCTAATCTCTTGGCAATTATTCCTACATATCCGCGCATTGGGCTAGATGCCCCAATACCTTGTGCTGCAGAATCGCCAAGCGCAAGATAGGTTATTTCGCCAGATTCGTTTGCTTTGAGTTCCCAGAAATTCTTATGGCTCTTAACGCTCAGCAACAACCAGCCAAGTGCAGTGAGCTCCAAGATTATGAGAACAGCAACTATAGTCAATATCACTCTTTTTGCCTTCTTGCGCTTAGGTTTAGATGTTTCTTTGATAGTTCTATTATAGCAAAACAGACTTGTCGTAAGATGCTGGCGCAAACACGAATTTGTCATCAGACAATAATTTAGAACTATAAATCTAAGCTGTGTTCTGGGTGCGAGAGTCTACGATTTTAATCTTCAGATGATTTACTCTAGTTTAGAGCTTCTCAACAACTGGGCATTAAATGCGACAACTACAGTTGATACAGACATGAGAACGGCGCCAAGGGCAGGGGCAAGAACGATACCAGCTCCGTATAAAACGCCGGCAGCTAGAGGAATTGCAAATAAGTTGTAGCCTGTTGCCCAAACAAGATTCTGAGCCATCTTACGGTAAGTAGCCTTCGATAGGTTAATTACTTTAACTACATCTTGGGGGTCACTTCTGACCAGTATAATGTCAGCCGATTTAATAGCCACATCAGTACCTGCACCAATAGCAATGCCAATATCTGCTTGGGTGAGGGCTGGTGCGTCGTTGATGCCGTCACCGACCATCGAAACTCTCTGTCCGTTTTTCTGTAGTTCTTTTACTTTGGCAGATTTGTCTTCTGGTCTAACCTCGGCAAAATATTGGTCCAAGCCAAGCTGTTTCGAAACGTAGGCTGCAACTTCTTCGGAGTCGCCAGTTATCATGGCTGTTTTTATGCCTATTTCTTTCAGCGTTTTTATAGCTTGCCTAGATTGTTCTCGTACTATGTCTGCTAAGCCTAGAGCTCCAACTACCTTTTTATCGACTATCAGATAAACTTCGGTTTTACCCTCTTTTGCTGCTTGCTTAACGGCCTTGGCAATATCAGCCGGAACGGTTAGTTTGTTTTCTTGAACGTAGCGGTAACTGGCAGCAATATATACTTTATTACCGTGCAATGTGCCTTGCACACCTAGTCCAGGTATTGCTTTGAAGTTAGTGACTCTATCAAGATGGACATGTTCTGCTTCTGCTTTGCGCACTATACCCTTACCGACAATATGCTCGCTGTTTTGCTCAAGGCTTGCTGTGAGATGCAACACATCTTCTTTTGAATAACCCTTCGTCGCCCAAATGTCAGTTACGCCGTGTTCTCCCCTAGTCAGCGTGCCTGTTTTATCAAATAGCACCCAGTCCAGTTTTCGTGCTGATTCAAGAGCTAGCCGCTTACGAACGAGTAGACCGTTTTTAGCCGACAAAGCAGTAGAGATTGATACAACTAGAGGTATTGCCAAGCCAAGTGCATGAGGACAAGCAATAATCAAAACAGTAACTGATCGTTCAAGCGCAAAATTCGCATCTTTCGCTATTAGCCAATATATAAATGTAACAATTGCAGTAGCTATTGCGATGACAGTCAGGAAAAAAGCAGCTTTATCGGCTAGCATCTGAACATTGGATTTTGAACTCTGAGCTTCTGCGACAAGCCGCATTATTCCTGCTAGTGCTGTATCTTCACCCAGTTTCGTAACTTTAACCGTCAGAGAGCCGTCTTGGTTGCCGGTACCAGCAATAACTTCATCGTCAACGGTTTTACTTACGGGCTTACTCTCACCAGTAATAGCGGCTTCATCAACAGAGGAACTACCCTCCACGACTACTCCGTCGACGGAAATACTGGATCCAGGACGAATCAGTACTAAGTCGCCTACATTTAGTTCGCTTATCAGTACTTGTTTTGGTTTACCATTGACCAACTTTTCAGCTTTGTCGGGTAGAAGTTTAGATATAGCGTCTAGTGCATTCTCAGCTTTAGCAACAGAAGCCATTTCTAGCCAGTGCCCAAGCAACATTATTGTGACTAATGTTGCGAGTTCCCAAAAGAATCCCTCTCCTTCAATAAAAAACTGCGTAGCAACGCTATAGAGGTATGCTGTAATTATCGCCAAACTGATAAGTGTCATCATTCCGGGTAATCTAGCCCTTAACTCGCCAATGGCACTCTTAAGGAACACCATACCACCATAGAAGAAAATTATAGTACTAAGCACAAATGGTACGTAACTCGAGCCAGGGAAAGCAGGTGGTGTAAAGTTGAGCCAGTGTTGTATCATCTCAGAATACGCAAGGACGGGTAGGGTCAAAATCAGGGACAACCAAAATTTGTCTTTGAACATTGCTACTGAATGACCAGCGTGTTTATCGTGTTCTTGATGTTCGCCGTGGTGTTTGTGGTCTGAGTGGTCCATTTTAGTGGTTCATGCCTGGCGTTGAGCCACCGCTCGTCGTATATCCCCAGTCCATTTGCCATTGTTCCATTTCAGCAATTTCTTTTGTTTGAGCTGCTATTATAGCTATTCCTAGTGTTTTTATCTCATCGTGTTTGGCGCGTGTTGGTATCAGTTCAGCCATAGCAACTGCACCTTCGTGGTGGACAGTCATCATTTCAATAAATGTTTTGTCAAACTCATCACCAGATAGCTTTTCAAGTTGCTTATTCATATCAGCCATAGTCATTGAGCTGTGGTCGGTAGAGGGTCGCTGCTCTGTAGTTACTACTTGCTTGTTGTCGTCGCTGTTCGTCAATGACGCAATACCAATCGTGCTAGCTACTCCAATAATCAATCCGATAACTAAGGTAATAATTGTATTATTTTTCATCTCTTTACTCCTTTATTTACTTCTGATATTTGAAAGTTCGTATATCCTAAGCAGCTCCTCGACTGCTTGTTCTTGGGCTTTTTCAGAACCGGAACTTAGATTTTGTTTAATGTGGGTCCGTACATGGTTTTCAAGAATTAATTTGTTTAGTGAACCAATAGATTTTTGAATAGCTAGACTTTGCGTAAGTATATCCATACAATAATCTTCGTTTTCAATCATCTTCTGGACACCTCGCATTTGACCTTCTAATATCTTGGCTCGGTGTAGAGCCCGCTTCTTTATGTCTATAATCATACATCCATCATATACCCAGGGGGGGTATTATGTCAACATTGTTTTTACACATACTACAAATGCAGGTTTAGAGCTAAATTTAATTATGTAAGAAATGCAGTTTAGGGCTGAAAAAAGAATTAGTAGTAGCTGAAATCTGTAATAAGCAGGGCAGAGAGGACACTTTAATTTGTTAAGCAGCTTCCCTGGTATTTGACATTACAGAATTAAGACCCAGTTTGTACATTATTAGGCCAAAGAGCAGTTTACCTAAACGAAGCTGCTCATTTTCGTCAGTTAGTGAATTAGTTGTTCGGGCAGATGAAAAAAACTCTAGTCGCTCATTTGAACCGTTCAGTTGGTACAAATATTGCATGCTTTGCAGTAAAAAGCCTAGTCCGAGCAAACTAGAAGCTGCTAGAAGCACTTCACTAGGCTGCTCATATCCTAAGTTATTTAGCAGCTTAAGTAACTTATCTGTCATTTCAGGAGTTATTCGTATATTTTTTTCTTGAGTTTCTTCGTCTATGCTATAACACGTCGGTAGTATTTCCATTATTTCTTGCAAGATAGTATTTAGCTCAATGCGCTCATCACTCAAAACTGGCAAATCGTCGGTAGACATTTCCATAGCGTCCAGTTTATCTTCTGCCAATTTCTCTGAAAGATGCCGAGCAAGCCGTACAAGTGTTTGTTCCAACGGCTGCTCATTTGCAGTCTCAATGATAGTTTCCAAACTTACATATTCTTCATCCTCTGATTGCAAGACAAGGAAGGATTCAAAGTCCTGAGCCATTTCTTCTGACGGAACGGTTTCTGCAATAGTTGGATCAATTTTATCGCCTTGCTGAACAGTACTTTGATTAGGTTCGTCCATTTCGCGCATTTCTTTGTCAAGAATAACTAGTAGCTCCTGGTAGGTATCAATAACTTCTGGATCGAATCGGAATGCTAGCCACTCGTCTGTTGCTGTGTTTTGTTCCGTGGATATCTCAGTTACGTCCTCATCGGCTATTTCTAACAATGACAGAACATGCCTGTCAGTCTCTGAATTATCAGCTTGAGCCATTTCTAAAAAATCAGACACAGATACCAGGGAATTGTCTATTGATTCTGTATCAACTATATCGATGACTCCTTGAAACTTAGCCGGGCTAACATCTGCAACAGCGGGTATTTTGTGTGCATCACCATCTACGTCTACTGCGTGCACAGACTTTTGATCTTGCACTGTGTTTGACGGCAAATCCGACAACCGTAGATTTTGTGGCTTATCAACAATAATTTGCTCCTCCTGAATGACGGCCTCTTGCTCGAACCGGATAACAGAATCTCTTAGAAGCGGTTTGATGTGTTGCACGACTCTATAGTCAGAAATATGTGCCTCTGCTGCTAATTCCTGCCTGACTATTGCCGTATCTTGTTCAGGATGTTGTTGCACGACGGCTAAAATATCTGCTGCCCGTACTGACGCAACAACAGATAGCAGCTCACGCTGTTGTCTTTCTTGCTGAATTGTCTGATCTACGACTGCTGGTCTATCTATAGTCATCGGTATGGATGGCTCTGATTTTTGAATAGAGTTTCGTGTTTGTGCTTGCGCTGCACTTGCTAGTTTTTTTTCAGGAACTGATTCTGCAACAGGTTGTGTCTTTTGTTCAACTTTGATCTTTTCTTCTACTACCACGGCTTTTGCTTTCTCTTTGGCACGCGCTAGGTTCTCAGCTAACATTTTCGCTTTAATTTCCTTAGCACTCAGGCCTTGTTCGCGGAGCGCCGAAGCTTCTTGTGCCTTTTGGGTTGTTTGGGCAGCCTCAGCCTTTGCCCTCTCTGGGTTATTTTTATGCATCTCAGCAAAGTGTGGACAGTTCTTAATCAGGCCGCTGACACTGATTGTCGCCGCATCGACCTCCGGATGTGAGTTCGGCATCTCAGGTAATACAGTACCGTCTATTCTCTGTTCGGGAGCAGGTATGGTGGCATCTATTAATCCTGTAGTTTGCTCATGAGTTGATGGAGTGACTCCAAGTCTATCGTTCGCGGCTAATTCGCCTAACGGCTGTAAAACGTTCGGACCTTGCCTCTCACCAGCTTGTTCGGCTATAGAAGGAGCGGTTTCGGCGAGAGTCGGCATTATTTATTTCCCACCCCTCATGTGTGTATTAGCTCCTACCAGCTTGTCGTCGATTTGTACCTAAGTAGCCGGAATAAGCTGCTCGTCCTTCTTCGTATTCAGGCTCACCAGGAGTGGTGTGAAGAAAGTTAAGAATACCCTCAAGAGCATAAAAATGATGCTCAGTTGCAAAATTAACGTAGTCAGCTAGTGTTAGTGGTTGACCGGTCTCGGCGTCTTGTACGGGTTTACCGTCTTTGCCGGTCAGCGGTTCGGCCACCGGATCCCCTGTATAGCCCGCATGAGCCATAAGCCTTAATGATAATTCTCGTCCAATGTCTGGATCTGCACCCATTTCATAAAATTTAACAACAAGCGCAGCGTTTCCGATTCCACTATAAGGCGCGGCTTCAGGTGGCGTGTTTGCACCTTTGTGTTCTGGTTGACTAAGACTCTCATTTCCCATATGTATTAACTATAACAAAACAGAAGTCCAATAACCTTATTATTTTACCTCATTGATCTTAGGCTTGTCTGGGCTAAATAAAAAACGTCACTTGTGACGTTTTTTAGTTGGTGCAGGTTAAGAGGCTTTATATAGCCCTAAACTGTTTATATTATACTAGGCCTTGAGAGCCGTTTGCCAAGCGGCAAACATGGACTCTCTTTGCGTGGGTCCCAAGTTTCTAGAGCGTGCCGTACAGCGACCGACATACCTAGTACTTTTACATTTTGGTATTCACCGTCAACAGGACGCCACCCTGGATGTATTCCGTTTACTTTCTCTGGGATAAAGCCAGTACGGTCAAACACCACCTGCATGCCATGCAGGTAGGCTGAACGTACATCTTCTGATAAAGTCAGCAATACTTCAGATTCTTTTGCAGTTAAACCAATAATCTCATTGGCTGCGCGGGCCGTACCTCTGGCAGCCTGCCAATTTGGCGGCGCCCAGACATTTGGCGCATCCCACTGCTGTCCCGTTTCAACAGTCGTAGTAATCACACCGCCTTCTTTCAATAAATGTCTTCTGACAAAATCAGCTACACCAAGTACCTGTTCCTTATCGGCAATACCGACGTATAGAGGTGTGACCATTGCTGCTGAGTCGACGCTTGTCTGTCTGCCGGTATTAAAATTATAGTCACGGTAAACTTTATTTACAGGGTCGTATTCAAATTTATTAATCGCTTTGATGCGCGCCTGATAGCGGCCAAAATACTCATCTGCCAGCTCTCTGTCGCCACTCGCGAAATATGCTGTCGACAAAGCCTCTTCTGTATAAGCAAGCATGCTATTTAAATCAACAGGTAGGATTTCTGATGTATTAATGGTCGCGAGATCCATCCCGTTCGCTAGCCACCTACTACTAAAGTCCCAGGCTGACGCAGCTCCAATTCGCAGGTTTTTGTAGACTTGCTGTGGGTTTCGCCCAAGTGTTTGGAAAGCAAGTTCAGCTACCTCAACATCTTCAAGATAAGATTCAAGTCGTGGCCCGTCACCCGTGCTCCAATAACGGTTCAACACCGAGCCGTCAGGTAACTTAACAGTGCTCTGCTTATTCATCCAGTAGTCATATTCTTTTTGCATGGCGGGTAAGTAGCGGATTAGAGCTTCGTCACCAAAAACTTCGGATAGCATCCTTACGCTGTGGGAGAAATAAGGTATCTGGGAACGATCTGTATAAAAGAAGGCGCTGCCGTTTTTCACGGAACCAAAACGATTGATCTGATATTCCATGCCGTCAACGGAATCTACAATCGCTTGGTGCTCACCGTCAGCCATAGACGCTTTGGAAACATGATAAGTATCGTGATAATAGCCGTGGATGCCGAACCTGCCCCCAGGTACGGAGTAGGGAAGCGGCATACCAATGTCTGGGCCCATATCCCCATGCGGCTGTCGAACCAGAGTTTTAAGCATAACTGCACCATATTCACGAATACCTACACCGGGCTCAGCAGGTTCTTGCCCTGATTCTAGATCTATAGTCCTGAAATTTTCCTGCCAGTATTCAGCCATATTCATACCACTGGGCGGTGCACGGTCGACTATATCCTTGTACAGGCCGTCAAATTGAGCGCAAGCTAGAACCATCCCATCATCGGCAAATCCATTGCGCCGTAGTTCAATATAAGCCTCCCCCAAGGTACCGGGGTTCATCATTCCTTGATTGAGTTCACCGAAGCCAAATTCAAGTGGGGAGCGTAGAGTGGCTTGCATTGTTATATAACCCTCATATGATGGTGGATTAGTTCAGAATCAGTTTGTATTTTTCTGTGCATATTATTGCTTATGTCTACAAGCCGATAGTACGCCTATTTAGAGAAATTGGCCAGAGTGAGATGCTTTAACGCTGATACCAATTAAAAAACGCCCCCCTCTGAGGACGTTCATTATTTGGTGCACAAAGGGCTAGTAGGCTTTTTTTGCGCCGCCTTCAACTGCTTTTTCGGCATTGTCCTTAGACATCATTGCACAAACAGTTGTTCCACACTTAGCATGCTTTCCTTTGGCCATGAAGCCACCTTTTGCAGTTTGACAAATCTCTGGTGCTGACAATTCAACGCCCTTTTCTTTACATTTAACGCAATATCCTGTGACCATGTCTATCTCCTCTTACTTGATTATTGTTGCCGAACTTGTTCCATTATAACGCCTGAGGGGTATATACCCTACCAAAAAGAAAAAAGGACGCACGAAACACTATCTTTGCAATGTTGGCCATTTCCGTGCGTAGCGAATAACGAGAACCAGAAGAGCAACTTCTACAGCAGCACCTATAAACATATGAATCCAAGCTTCCCCAACCAAATTGAATAGTGTATAAGGGATGTAAACAGTAGCCACGATGATGTTTGTCATGCGACTGATCTTGGCGGGTAAACTAACAGATAGAAAAATCATGAGAGCTGGGATAGATACTGATACAAGTGCCGCAGTAAGAAAAGTTTGAGAAACGTCAAACTCAAACACTCTACCGGCTAACATGTCCTCTAAAGCACCTGGCATGTACAAGTGAAAATAGTCTACATAGATGTATAGAAACATAAAACTCGTCCACAACGCAGTAAGCTTTACGCGTACATTTACTTTTTGTTCATCGAAATTGTTTTTCATATTGGTCACTTCTCCTTGTTATATATTTAACTTTGTATCTATTCGATTGCTTTACTGTACCCACCCTCTATTTCATATTTTTACCCTTCTACTTCATGGATATCTTGGAATTTTTCGCTTGTTCCGCATGAAAATACTTTGCATATCGGCAGGTCGAAGGCATCAGAAATATCGAAAGCTAGCTTTAAGCTAGGCGAGTATTTGTTATTTTCTATGGCAGCAATTGTCTGTCTTGTCACCTGCGCAGTAGTTGCAAGTTGCTCCTGGGTCATCTGCATGTTCTCAAAACGTAATATTTTGATTCTATTTTGAATATGCCGGCTCACTTTTAAGAAGACTTTCTGTATAAATAGATTCTGATGATGTCCGATAAGACGCCAGAGGCCAAAAAGCTAGCCATTATTATTAAGAAAATAGGCGAGTAAGTCTCTACTCTTAGTGCTGATAGCATTGCGCCGAATATTCCTAGTACCAA
>JAYSZA010000015.1:0-4580 GCA_043727115.1 Candidatus Saccharimonadota bacterium | reverse complement strand
TTAGATTTGCGATATGGCCAAGTAGTCATTTGTGAATACCGCATAGAATCATATTTGAAGAAAGTAGCCATCAGTTGCGTAGCTCTTGCGATTCTACGTTTTGGTGACATTAGTAGCGCCATATCTGCGGCACCTAGAAATTCATTGGCGAATTTACTGTAGAAGTCAGATTTTGTATCAAAACCCTTAGCAGTCTGACGTCTTATCTGTGCATTTCGAAGTGGAGTTCGGAGACTTTGAAGCGTAAACAACGGCAGTGATTTTGAGCCATTTAATACCTGACCTAACCCAAGCAGCAAGGAGACTTTTTGGTCAGCTTGTCTATCGTCATTAGCGCCTTTTTTGCGCCGGTCTGACGACAAATCTGCACCACTTTTTCTTACTGCAAAACCGTCTTGATGGTCGGTTATATGTGTCAATCCAGCAAGCGCAGTGGCTGTTTTCTTATAACCCAACAACATTGAGGCTAGCGCTAAAGCTCCTATGTAGGGCCTAACCTTCGTCATTTTTTCACCATAATCTTCACCATTGACCTTGAGATATTGGATGTATCGACTATACAATTGTGAATCCGTTACGATACCACCGATGTCTTTGATTTTGGCCTTAATGGATTCGAATGTTGGGGGCGGTAATCTATTTACATATTGTGATGTTAGCTCAACCGCTTCACGACCGAAACCAATGATATTTGCCTGCGCTTTAATATAGTCTGGGACGGCTAGTTTTTTATGGTTGGTCGAAATAGTTACTGCTGACTTTTCAGAATACGGCGCCTGATTCTTCGGAGCATAGCCCTCAAATTCTTTTGAGCTTATTATACCTAGAATTCCCAGAAGCGCTTTTTTCTCTACGGGACGCCTTAAGGCTCTATCTAGGAAAAGGTCGGCATCTCCGTAACGCTCAACTAATATTGAGTACACGCCCGCTAGATTAGCTGCCAAAACATCTCCCGTTACCTTGTCGCCCACAGCAAAAATCTGCGACGGTTCGAGATTAAACTCCTGCATTATCGACAAAAGCATATATGGACTAGGCTTTCGTTGGTCAGATGATTGTGGCGTATAGGCTAATTCAGCGCCGGTCTGGTGAACCCACCACTGTAGCTGCCATAAATCTTCCTCTGTCTTGGGTCTTTTGTTGGTTGTTATGAATACATGTTCTATCCCGCGTTCTTTAAGTGACGCAAACCAATCTTTGTACTCATCGCTTAGATGCCAACCGTCAAATTCAACAAATGTGCTTTCGGCGTCAATGGCTAGGGTAGTACGGCCATCGGCAACAAGTCCTTCGATGTCTATGTCTAATAAACCCTCGATTTGTTCGTTGGGTCTGTAGGCTTCTAGAGATTCAGCAATAGCAACAAATCGCTCAAAAACTTGGGGCTCATTAAGTTCAAAAGACACTTCGGCAGGCACAATCAAAAAACTTCTCCTGTATTTTGTCAATAGTATACCAAAACATAGCAAGTAAAGTAAGGGGTTTTTGATTTTTCTGGTGTATTTTCTACCAACAAAGGTTAAAATAGGTTCATAGCATAAGCAATTAGGGTCGGGTAACTTTAGAAAATGAAGAAACAATTTGCGGTGTTTGACATCGACGGGACTATAGCTCGTACCAGTCTGTTACAGCAGTTGGTACGTGTTCTAGTCACTCGAGGCAAATTAGACATTGGACCAGCCGAACAGATAGAAAACCTACTCCACGACTTCCGACAACGCATCGCTGACGATAACTTCGGTGAATACATGAAAAAGGCGGTAGATATAATGTTCCAATCTATGCCAAAGGGTATTACGATAGAAGAATACGATGAAATCATCGACGTCGTAGTCAAAATGTCTCTAACACACACATATGTATACACTAGGCAACTGATTCAGACTCTGAAACATAATAATTTCTTTTTGATTTCTATTTCTGGTTCAGAACTCCGGGCGGTTAGTACGTTTTCTAAAGCCCTTGGGTTTGACGCGTGGGTCGGCCAAGTGCAGTATCTAAACGACGGCAAGAAATTAACAGGGCAGGTTCAGGCCCTCGGTCAACCAAAAGACAAGATCCTACAAACAATTATTACTAAATTCGACCTTGAGACTCGTGGTAGTTTGGCAGTAGGTGATACAAGTAGCGATATATCTGTTCTGAACATGGTAGAGAACCCGATTGTATTCAATCCAAACCAAGCACTGTTCAAAGTTGCACGAGAAAAAAGCTGGATGGTAGTATTGGAACGCAAAGATATGGTCTATGGAATGACTCTCGAGAATAACCAATACGTCCTGAAACAAGTCAACATTTAATTGCTAGTGCTATTCTCTCCGACAAAAGCTTTACTCTACAGTATAAACTAGCTACAAGATACTGACCGCTACTAGACACTAGCTCCTAGATACGAGATACTAATACTCATGAAGAGGAAGTTTGCCGTATTTGATATTGATGGAACATATTTCCGTTCACATCTATATTGGGAGGTTGTGTTAGCGATGGCTCGCGCAGAAAAGCTTCACCCAGAAGTAAACCAGATGGCAGTCGACCTATACAGCAATTGGAAGAGACGAAAGCACGATAAGGCATTTGAAGATTTTGACGAAATGACCGTAACAAAGATAAACGAGGTTCTTGCGGAGATCAATCCGATGCACTATGACGAAATGCTGAAGCAGACATTATTGCCGATGTTAGATTACACTTATATGTACCCAGTGCGACTAAAGAAAGAGCTTCAAGATAAAGGATATATGATTCTAGCAATTTCTGGTTCAAGGTACGAGGAAGTTGATATGTTCGCCCGACACCACAAGTTTGACGACTGGATTGGTCAAACATGGCACCGCACAGAAGACGGAAAGAAGTTCACGGGCAAAGTCACTGCTACCTACAAAGATAAACATCTACTCCTTGATAAGTTAGTCGAAAAACACAATTTAACATTTGAAGATAGCTATGCAGTAGGCGATACAGGTGGTGATATAAGTATTCTTGATATCGTACATAATCCGATTGCATTCAACCCAAACCATATATTACTTGATTACGCCAAGAAGAATGGTTGGAAAATTGTGATTGAACGTAAAAGTATTGCATATACTATGGAACAAACAGATGGCTTATACGTACTGGCATAAGCAGGGAGCCGAGCCGTTATTTCCAGATATTTTATGGAGTCGTCCTGAATCTAGGGCAACTTCTGGTAAGCTCGCCATAATCGGTGGTCATTCTCATGGCTTCGGGGCGCCGGGAGCCGCTTATGCCGAAGCCATGGAAGCAAAAGTGGGTGTTTGTAAAGTTTTGCTACCGGACGCAATCAAAAAGACTGTCAAACTGATGTTGCCTGATGCCAGTTTTGGGCCTTCGAACCCTAGCGGCAGTTTTTCAAAACAGGCATTAGCAGATTTTCTAGAAATTTCCTCGTGGGCGGATGCCGTTTTACTTGCAGGCGATATGGGACGAAACAGCGAGACAGCCATATTGCTCGAAAGTTACGTTCAAAAATACAGCGGTCTACTGATAATTGCTCAGGATGCGGCGGATTATTTCAAATCGTTTCCACAACTTCTGATGAACCGACCTAATACTGCCTTGGTAATCAGCCTGGCCCAATTACAAAAGATATTTATTAATGCGCCACAAATCACACCGATAACATATAGCATGGAATTACCACAACTTGCTGAGGCATTAAACGAATTTACTCTCAAATTTCCTTTGACAATAGTGGTGAAACACCATGATTTAGTTTTTGTGGCGCAGGGAGGTGAAGTGGTCAGTACATTCAATGACGGCATGCCGTGGAGGGTGCGCACAGCAGGAAAAGCGAGTGTCTACTGGCTACAAAATCCTTCCAAACCCCTGGAATCGATAGCGACAAGCCTTGCAAAAAAGGACACTTTACCTCTATAATAGCTCGGGTATATAAGGCTTTGCCCTTGCCGCGGTGGCGGAATTCTGCGTGAAGCGCAGGCAATCATTATTTTACAATCGATTTTATGTGGAGCCGCCCTGGTGGAATTGGTAGACACGCCGGACTCAAAATCCTGTGAGCATTACGCTCGTGACGGTTCAAGTCCGTCGGGCGGCACCACATAAAATTGACAGGCCGGACTTTAGAATCGTTGACGAGCATTAGCCCGCGTGCGATTCAAGTCAGCCCAACCGGCACCAGCAAGAACTTAGATTGAGGGTGAGACGTGCCAGTGGCACGTAGCAAGGAAACCTTCTTCTGGCAACTTGTTGACAAGAATGAAGTTTCGAGCCCACAGAATGTGGGCAAGTCCCTCGTAGCTAGCACCAAATTTGATTGACACGCCGGACTTTAGAATCCTGCGAGAAAGTGGCGAATTTGTAGCTGTACTAGAGACGAGCTACTAGCCACCAACTACTAACTGCTATACTATAAGCAGTATGTCCACACCGATAAATGACAACCCTATAGCCGATGACGATAACTCTAAAATGCCCAACAAAAGAGGGCGTGATTTGCAGCCTATCAATGAAGAGGCTATTAAGAAACAGCTAGAAGATAATCGGGCTTTTGCGGAAGCTAATGGAAATGTGCTTGCGGAGCTTGCTGCTAAAAC
>JAYSZA010000014.1:0-12659 GCA_043727115.1 Candidatus Saccharimonadota bacterium | reverse complement strand
TATCCTGAGCCAGGATCAAACTCTCCATAAAATAGATAGTTTCATCATGAACTCAATAAATTTAATTTACTGACTTCTGTATTTAAAAACATATCGTTGTATTACTTATAAATAAGCAATACATTGACGTTGATTTGCACTATTCAAATTTTAACGAACAGCGTGTAAATAGAGACACTTGAATACAAGACCCTAAACACGTGAATCTCATATTACCTCTAATATCGCCCCAAGTCAAGGTATATTTCAGAAACAACCGATGTAATTATCGCTACAGGTTAACCGAGCGAATTAATATTGCTACGGGCATAGTCCTGCCCAGGGTGTAGCCATCTATTGCCCATAAATTGGTTTCCATTAATCCATCTAGGTGTTATATCCGCAGGAATATCGACACTCCCCCTATAGAAACCAGACCTGTACAGCAGACCACTTACAGCAACAACACCTGAATCAAGAGGAACTTCGGCGACAAACTCTATGGGTGCTTCCCCGCGTATTCTACGTGATTCACCATGCACCGTCATCGTCCCAGTTATATGTTCGGCCTTTGTGCTCTCTCTACTGTCTAATACGTCTACCCAGATATCATAAAATTCGCCAATGAAATCGCTACTTGGTAGTGAGCGACTTTTTTTCGGTACGTGGACCGACTTTTAACCACCCCATCACGGACTCGTCTCTACTGTCCAAATAGCGCACTTCCGGAATGTAGCCTTTACTTACTTCAAATAGCGCCATATTGTCTCCTTTAAGTAGTTGTGGGGTATTCTAATACATATATCAAGAAAACAAAAGCACTAGTACTTAATATCATTGATATGGAGGTTTGTCTTCTGAAAATTCAGGCTCGTCTTCATCTTCGGGTGGTTCAGCTTTGACAAGTCCCATAGATGCAACACTATCGTCATCTTTCAATCTCATAACTCGGACACCTTGGGTCGCGCGACTGATTTCTGGGATATTACCCATACCTAATCGAATCGTCTGACCAGCTTTAGAGATGATGATAATTTCCTGATCATCGTCCTGCTTCAAGCTAGCTACACCCATCAATTTACCGGTTTTAGTATTAACAATTGCGGAGCGGATACCTACACCACCACGAGCATGTGCCGTGAACTGCGCTACCTTAGTTCGCTTGCCATAGCCAAATTCGCTAATCACAAATATATTGGCGTCATCTTCTACCACGACCATACCGATTGCTTCATCGCCAGTTCGCAAGCGAATTCCGCGTACTCCACGAGATACACGGCCCATTGGACGTACACCGCTTTCGTGGAATCGAATTGCTTGACCTTGCTGAGTTGAAATGATTATTTCGTCATCTCCAGTCGTGTGCTTGACCCATCTAAGTTGGTCGCCGTCGTCCAGATTAATGGCAATTAAACCAGAGCTTCGAACATTTTTGTATGCTTCAACTGATGTTTTCTTCACTACTCCTCTTAGAGTCGACATGAACATGAATCCGTCTTTTGCGTCTGAAGGGTGAGTGATTATTGATGTGATTTCTTCGTCAGGATGCAACTGTAGTATGTTTGCGATTGCAACACCCTTTGCATTCAAACCAGTAGATGGAATTTCGTAAGTCTTAACTCTAAATACACGCCCTCTGTCGGTGAAGAACAGCAAGAAATCGTGAGTATTGGCTAGCACTAACTGCTTAACCATGTCTTCTTCACGGGTTGTCATGCCTCTTTTACCCTTACCTCCACGACCTTGTTTGTGGTATTCGTTGGCGCTACTACGTTTGATGTAGTTTGCAGCTGTCATTGTCACGACAACCTGTTCATTTGGAATCAATTCTTCTTCGCTGAATTTACCTAGTTCTTGTGGAATTATGACTGTGCGTCTTTCTTCCGCGTAGGTTTCTTTGAGTTCGATGAATTCGTCTTTGATAATTTTCAAAACTTTTTTCTCATCAGAAAGAACGGATTCTAATTCAGCGATTAGCTTCATAAGTTCTGCAAGTTCTTCTTCGATTCTTTGGCGTTCTAGCCCAGCAAGTGTACGAAGCTGCATAGCCAAAATTGCTTTGGCTTGAATTTCTGACAGTTTGAACTGCTTCATCAGGTTAATTTGAGCTTCGTCACTAGTCTGTGAGGCTCGAATAGTAGCAATGACTTCATCAATGTGGTCGAGTGCAATCTTCAGACCCTCTAATACGTGAGCTCGGTCTTTGGCTTTTCGTAGTTCGTATTCAGTACGTCGACGAACCACAACCTGACGGTGCTTGATGTGCTCGACTATAATGTCCTGCAAACCTAACACGCGTGGCTGAATGCCGTCTATTAGCGCCATCATGTTGAAGTTGAATGATGATTGTAATGGAGTTAGTTTGAATAGCTGATTTAGGAGTTTCTTCGGGAATGCGTCACGCTTCAAATCAACGATAATCCTGACTACGCCACGTGAGCTTTCATCACGAAGGTCAGCTATGCCAACAATTTTCTTTTCTTTGTGCAAATCAGCGATTTTCTCTATAAGTGAGGCTTTGTTTAGACCAAAAGGAATCTCAGAAATGAGAATTTGTGTTTTACCTTTGTCGTTTTCTACAATTTCAGCGACACCTCGAACAACTACGCCACCGCGTCCTGTTGCGTAGGCTGTGCGTAGACTTTCATTTCCATAAATAATACCGCCGGTTGGAAAATCAGGACCTTTCACAAACTGTAATAAATCATCAACTGTAGCTTCTGGATTGTCGATTTGGTGGATGGTTGCATCAAGCAACTCGCCTAAGTTATGTGGTGGAATGTTTGTTGCCATACCAACGGCAATACCCAGCTGACCGTTTAAGAGCAAGTTAGGAAGTTTACCAGGCAATACCGTTGGTTCTTGCTCAGATCCATCAAAGTTATCTCTGAAGTCTACCGTTTCCTTATTTATATCCGCTACTAATTCTTCAGCAATTTTTGCCATTTTGGCTTCTGTATATCGATATGCAGCCGGTGGATCTCCGTCCATGGAACCGAAGTTACCCTGGCCTTTGACCAACATGTGTCGCATTGACCATGGTTGCGCCAAACGTACCATAGAGTCATAGATAGAAGTGTCGCCGTGTGGGTGGTATTTACCAATGACGTCACCAACTACACGAGCACTTTTGACAAACTTTGAACCACTTCTCCAGCCGTTTTTGTCCATTGAGTACAGAATTCTACGGTGTACAGGCTTCAGACCATCACGCACATCAGGCAAAGCACGTTCAACAATAACACTCATGGAATAACGCAGATAGCTGTCTTCCATGACGTTCTCTACTGTTCTTGCTTCTACAATTCTAGAGTGTGTCTGTGGCCCTTCAAGTACCTCAACCTCTAGGGCTGGCATTTCTGCTGAATTTTCTTCTGGCAAATTAGCATCTTCATTAATATCTTGGGGTGTTTTGTTATCTTCGTCCATTTTAAATATCCAAATCCTTCACAAATTTTGCCCGACTTGTAATGAAATTCTTGCGTGGTTCAACTTCAGAACCCATTAATTTATTAAATATACTATCGGCCTTTTCTGCGTCTTCTACTTTAATCTGTACTAGAACGCGTTTTTCTGGGTCCATTGTGCTGTCAAACAACTGATCAGCATTCATTTCACCCAAACCTTTGTAGCGCTTGATTTCTGTGAATCCAGCTTGGCGGAATCTCTCATCAGTATCGTTCACGACTGCACCTTCCACTTTGCGCTTGGCAATTCGCTCATCAATTACTGTATCCAGTTCGGCTTCGTCATATATAAGCACGTTGTCTGTTTTGCCTGATTTCACAAGTTCAAACAGTGGTGGTTTTGCCAAATACATGTGTCCCCCATCAATAACTGGACGCATAAATCTAAAGAAAAAGGTCAAAAGTAGTGTCGTGATGTGTGAACCGTCGACATCGGCATCGGTCATGATGATAATGCGGTGGTATCGCAAACCTTTGATATCAAATGACTCTTCGATTCCAACACCTAAGGCTTTAATAAGGCTGACGATTTCGTTATTAGCTAGCATTTTGTCTAAACGGGCTCGCTCTACGTTCAAAACTTTACCTCGAAGTGGCAAGATTGCCTGAGATTTGCTATCACGTCCACCCTTGGCGGAGCCACCAGCCGAATCTCCCTCTACAAGATATATTTCTGATTGCGCCGGGTCTTTGTTAGAGCAGTCTGCAAGTTTTCCAGGCATACTTGCGCCGTCCAATACACCTTTACGGATGATGTTATCGCGAGCTGCGCGGGCAGCTTTACGGGCACGAGCGGATAGTAGTGCCTTACCAACAATCTTCTTTGCTGTAGAGGGATGTTCTTCTAGATAATAGCTGAACCATTCTGCAAATACTGTTTCGACATAGCCGCGCATTTCTGGGTTACCGAGCTTGTTTTTGGTCTGTCCTTCGAACTGTGGATCTGGCATTTTAACCAAAATAACAGCCGTCAAACCTTCCCGGGTGTCTTCGCCGGAAAGGTTTTCTTCCTTTTCCTTTACCAGTCCATTTTTGCGAGCGTAATCATTAATTATGCGAGTAAGTGCAGTTCTGAAACCTGTTAGGTGAGTTCCACCGTCTGGGTTGAACACATTATTTGCGAATGGCTTGACCGTCTCTGTGTAAGTCTCTGTGTACTGCAAAGCTACTTCCACGTTACAATCTTTGATTTCCCTATCCACATAGAAAACATCGTCGATAGCTTCTTTCCCTACGTTCAGGTGCTTGACGTAGCTTTTAATTCCACCTTCGAAGTAGAAAGAATAGCTCTTGTTCGTTCTTTGGTCTTCGACGTGCGTTTTGACGCCTTTGGTCAAGTAGGCTTGATGACGTAGATAATCTAGGACCCAGTCATACTCGAACGGCTCGTCAGCCATAATCGTAGTGTCGGGCCAGAAAGTAATGACTGTTCCAATTTTGTCAGTTGTACCGATTTTGGTTATTTTTGTTTGTGGTGCACCGAAAGCGTACTCTTGAGAATAATGATTACCATCGCGGTAAACTTCAGCGATTAGTTTACGCGACAAAGCGTTAACAACACTTACACCAACACCGTGCAGTCCGCCAGATACTTTATAGGCTGCACCGTCGAATTTACCACCAGCATGTAGTACTGTCAGTACTGTTTCCAAAGTAGAAACTCCAGTTTTAGGGTGTTTATCGACTGGGATACCACGTCCGTCGTCTTCTACGCGTATACCGCCATCGCTAAGCATAGTAACGTTCACGAATGATGCATGCCCGGCGATTGCTTCGTCGATACCGTTATCGGCGACTTCCTTGATCATGTGGTGCAAACCGTCGATGCCAGTGCTACCTATATACATACCCGGACGTTTGCGAACCGGCTCTAGACCCTCAAGCACCTGAATAGAACTTGAATCATACTTTGTTTCTTTACTCACGCTTTTTTACCCTCTTTTTGTCATTACAATTCTCTTACATACTATTATAGCGAAACATACTGGATGTCACAACCATTTACTATTGATTGAACACATAGAAATATGGTTCAATAGCATTAGCAGTATATATAAATTAGGAAACAAAAAATGTTCAAAAAATTGGTCGCTAACCTACCATTCAATCCAAGCCTAATAAATCAGATTGGGTTCTATTCAGACAGGCTGCGACAAGAAAAAAGCGTTAGGCGAATGAGCTTTGTTTTCATGGCGATGGCAATGGTAGTACAATCTCTGGCCGTTATTAGTCCACCCCAGAAGTCACTTGCAAGTTCATCAACTAATATTATGAGTGGGCTCGAAAAAAAATCCGACATTTTGAGCTACTATGATAATCCAAACTCAAATGTGAGGGCGATATTTAGTCACTACAATCTATCTAGGGATGACATTGCAGGCCTGACTGATGAACCTAACGTCAGTATATTCACGAATGACGGTAACGACTGGTGGACAGTTGGACAGTATTCCCTACAGCTTAGGTCTGATGTTCAGCAGGTGTATAAAGACAATGAACGAACGGTAGAATATGCACCAGGTAAATACGTATATGAAAGACAATGGCGAGCGTTCGATATTATCAACAAAAACGGCCAAAACAGGACCGCCTGGGAAGGTGTCAGCGCGGCAACTGGCCAGAGATTCTGGATTGTTCAGAGCTGTGGAAATCTAACCTGGGTTGGTGACTGGACACCTCCACCACCACCTCCGGTTACACCTCCTCCGGTGACGCCCCCGCCAGTTACTCCGGATCCGACACCTCCACCAGTAATTCCAGATCCGGAACCAGAGCTTGAAATAAGTAAGTCGATTGATAAGTCCGGGCCACTCGCTCCTGGTGACACATTCACCTATAGAATTCAATATAGGAACAAGATAGTGGGCTCTAAGTCAGCAACAGATGTCAAGATCACAGACCAATTAGATTTCCGCTATATGGATGTCGTGTCGCCGAAAGACTCGTCAATATCTGGTACCGGATTCTTAAATTATTTAGTAGGTAGTCTGCCGTATAGCCCGGAGACCAAACTACTTGAGATAACAGTGAAACTAAAAGACCCACTAGGCAGTGGTACGGAAGTTTGTAACGAGGGCGCTAGCGCTGTTGGCACAAATGCCTCAAAGGTCACATCAAATAAAGCATGCATCCACGTCCTTGTACTTTGTCCGTTCGATTCTACAATACCCAACAACAACCCTAACTGTACGCAGCCAAAAGTTACCTGTGAGCTACTCGATGTTGGGCTCAACCTCAGTACCCGTGAGGCTTCATTTAAAACCAAGGTTACTACATCTAATGACAGTCTGGTTACAATTAATTCCTACGTATACGCTTTCGGTGACGAAAACTCAACAACAGTTAACTCTAGTCTGCTCACGAATGAAATTACCCACGTGTATGAACCCGGGGACTTCGAAGCGACAGTAGTAGTTAATTTCACAGCTCCTACAGAATCAGGCCAGACAGAACAACAAGCAACGTGTTCTCAGCCAATATCATTTGATGAAGATTTACCGCTTGGACAGCAAAAACTAGTTGAAAACATAACTCGTGGCCTAAAGGGTGAAGATGCCATCGGCTCAAAGGTGGGTGCTGGCAATGAACTTGAGTACACTCTTTACACTCTTAATTCTCAGAGCTACGACCGCACCGACGTTACGATTTCTGACTACATTGGCGACATTCTAGACTACGCTACTCTAGACCTAAAGGCGCTAGAAGAAAGTGGTGGACGATTCGATGAACAAGAGAAGAAAGTGCTCTGGGAAAACATCACCATCCCAGCCAACGCTAAATATGAAACACGTTTCAAAGTAACTATGCTCAGTCCAATTCCAGCGACAAACCGTCCTAACGACCAGGCTGCCGACTATGACTGCGTAATTAGTAACTTGTACGGCGATAAGATCGAGCTTGATGTTGCCTGTCCGGTAGTAAAAAGCCTAGAGACGTTGCCGAACACTGGTCCGGGGACAAGTCTACTCATGGGAACGCTAATCACCGGTATCGTCGGCTACTTCTTCGCAAGAACAAGACTATTACATAAAGAGCTAAATCTAATCCGAACGGATTACGCAACAACAGGAGGTGTTTGAAGATGAGTGAACTACAGCCCAAGCTTGAACAGCATGAAGAAAGCGAACGATCATCAAAGAACGAACAAGTCACCAATGTTGCCGAACGAGAGCTGACAAAGTCAGAAAAGGAATACGGTTCCGAAGAACATCTAGAAAATCTTCAAAAAAGAGTCGAGCATCAAGCTCTTAGTACTAAAGAGATACAGCATGCCCACTCAGAACGTGAACAACCAGGGCAACACCCTGTGCTTATCCGCAAAGACATCAAAGAAATGCAATTCGTGCGCGCCATGACTAGGGTGCACAAGAAGTTATCCAGACCATCACGTGCATTTAGCAAAGTTATACATATCTCAGCCGTAGACAAATCCAGTGAATTCGTAAGTAAAACAATTGCTCGTCCGTCAGGTATGTTAGCCGGCTCTGTGCTCGCATTTGTCGGCACGTCTATACTGCTTTGGGTAACCAAGTTTAACGGATATGAATACAACTACCTTGTAGTAATTATGTTGTTTGTAGGTGGCTTGATTGTTGGCACTCTAGGCGAAGGCCTGTGGCGACTTATTCGTAGAAGATAAGTTTGTTTGCTCTAGCGAAGTTTCAAAGTATGATCGTCTGCTTGAGGATTGTTCAGATCTATGGAATGATGTGACGAATCACTATTAATCTGGCTATCTTGCGGCTCTGCCGGCGTTAATATTGTTTGATTTTGAGATATTGGCTCATAAGTACTTGGTTGTTGTGATGCAAATTGTGGCTGAGGTGCCGTGAACGGAGCGCTAGGCTGATTTAGGGGCTGTTCTACGGGCATTGCTGGTGGATTCGGGTAAGAAGTCGGTTGCAATTGTGTTTGAGGTTCTAGAGGCATAGTTTGAGGTGTAGCGAGTTGGCTCGCGGCTGGTTGTTGGGGCTGCTTGAATGGTGATGCCGGCTGCTTGAAAGAGTTGGTCTGTTTTTTATGTAACCAATCATCTAAGAACGATGAACCTGTCGATGGCTTTGGTGGTGTTGTGGGTCTAGCCCCAGACTCAACGTTTCCGATAGCTGAGCTATCTTTGGGTGCCACAACGTTGCTTATACGCTCGGTTATCTCCCTGGATACTATCGCCTTTGGTCTACCGTACTTTGCAGCGGTAAGTTGTTTGAGTGCATCTCCCAATTCTCTGTTTTTTATTTCTACAGGAGGAAGACCGGCCATACTGAAAGGCTGAGTTGGTACACCATTAATAAGCGTTCTGACTGCGGCATTACCATTTGGAATACGTTGAAGGTCATCGCTATCAAACGAAGGAGCAAACTGTTTTGCCAAGAACTCTGCATCTGATACACCAACACGCAAACAGATAATTGTACCGACGTTTCCGAAGACGGCGTCTCTAATTTCATCAGATAGCTGGGTAGTAAACTGGTTTGCAACGATTAGGTTCAATCCGTACTTTCGTGCTTCGGACAGAATATCTGCAAAAGAATCAGTAGAATAGTTCTGGAACTCGTCAACGTATAAACAGAAATCTGGCCTATCGGCACGGTCAACATTGGCACGGCTCATAGCAGCCGCCTGGAATTTCATGACAAATATCATTCCAAGTAGCTTAGAGTTGACCTCACCTGTTCTTCCCTTGCTCAAGTTAACAATTAGGATTTTCTTCTTGTCCATAATCTCTCGGAGATTGAAAGAACTCTTGGTCTGACCGATGATGTTTCGCATCATTTCATTGCTCAAGAAAGCACCAAACTTACTCACAACCCAACTAGTTACTTCTCCGGCTTCATTTGAGCGCTGAGAGTTTGGCCATTCTTTAGTCCAGAAATCTAGAACGTTTTGGTCGTCGCAATACTGCAGTTTTGCCTTCATGAAGTCAGGGTCAATCAGTAGTTTAGGTATGTCTACAAAGGTTCCACCCTTAGGGTCTGCCATCAACAGTAGAGCACTGTTAGTAAAAATACGCTCAAATCTAGGACCAATGATTCCCTGTTTTTGCGGGTCATACAATTTATATAGCAGGTTAATAGATTCTTGTATCAGGAAGTCTTTTTGCTCTGGGTGATTAGGGTCAAACTCGAACATATTAAGACCCAATGGATAGTCAGTATCAGATGGGCAGAAATATACGACATCTTCTGTGCGTTCTTTTGGGATAAGACTAAGTAGCTCGTCCGCGACGTCTCCGTGCGGGTCGATGAAGGCAAATCCGTCACCGTTCATCATGTCCTGAAGTGCTAAGTTTTGTAGAAAAGTCGTTTTACCCACACCAGTCTGTCCAACTAAGTAAACGTGACGTCTACGGTCGTCTTCCCCTAGTACTATTTTCTTCTTTGAGCCTCTAAATACGTTATACCCCAGCATTAGACCCTCTGACATGACGTTTCTAGGTCCATCAACCTGTTTTGAGCCTTGACGTGAAAGCTGAGTAGTCGGAATGTTATTTTGGCTTGGGAAATGAAACAAGGTCGCTAATTCTACAGAGTTTAGTACTGATTTATTGCTTTCTTGCGGGAAAAATCTAAGTATATAGCCCGTGATGAAACTGTCGATATCTTTTGCATCTGTATACTTAAACCCGTTTTTACCTGGCATATTATAAAGCGCGAATGATGCGACTAAGTTGTTCTTGATTGACATGGCACGTTGGGAGACGTTAGACGACGCTATAACTCTGATTAGCACCTCATATGGAGCATGGCTGGCTTTTTCTTCTATAGCCTCGATTACAGACATATCCGCACCAGATATCTGTTTATCTTCGTGTTTCTTCTCTTTCTCTTCTGGTGGTTTTGCTACGGCAAACGCTAGGTCCTTGAACCAACCAGTCATCTTTACACCACCAGATTTGTGACTATCATTACCTTTTCGTTTTTTGTCAGCTTTAGCTAGGGCATTTTTGCGCCACACACTGTCTGCAGGACGGAAAAGTATTTGAACACCGGCACCGTCTTCTTTGTCTAGGGTTGAGAGTGCGTTTAACAGCGACTGCATCGTGTCTCGCTTTAAATCTTTATAAGTTGCGATCGGGTATGCTGAGTCTTCTTTGAGTGTTAATTCCCCGCCCACGGTACCAGTTACTCTACCGACTTGGTTGAACATATTGTGTTCAGCTACTTCTTCTAGTCGTGCTGTTGGATATGCACTCGTAATTGCCTGCTCTACTACTTCTATGAGAGCGACCGGCACGGCTGCATACATATTTATAAAGCCGTTGTGCGCAATAATTTCAAATGCTACGTGACGCTGACCATAGAATTTACTCTTGAAACCTTTCTGCGTAGTGGTAGAGATGATATTAAACAATGTTTCTGCTTTAGAAATCGTTTCGTCCATAACATCACGCTCGTCCCTACCGCCAATTTCTGTATCTGAGCTAGAGGGCGGCAGATTGATTAGTAGCGGCACCATCTTAAGACCACGCTCGTAATTTTTTTGCTCGCGGTAGATTTTCCTAGAGTGATAATAGATAGAAAAGCCAGCAATTATGATGACACACAGAAATATAACTATGAAAATTAATAATGTTAACATTTATCCCTGCTAGTCCTTGCCGACAACGATATCCTTGTTATACCGTTTCTTTATATATTCTACTTTCATGCGGTTAATCTGTTTGTTTTGCAAATACGGATCGCCTTGGGTACTTTCTACAATAGCCTTTGCTTTCTGTACCCATGCCTTTTCTATCAAATCAATGTCGTTTGCTACATCTGGAACATCAATCTGCACGATTCCACTGGCTGTTCCGCCTACATCGTTCGCTGCCATACTCTGAGCCATCTGTAATTGACTGTTTGCGTCGTTGACTGCGACACCTGCCAGGGCAGGAGAACCGTGGCTTGCGCCTTGTTTATGTTCAACAGCCATATCAAGAGCCGCCTCATTGAATGAGTCGGTGGACTCCATGTTATCTGGAAGATTCTTGATTTCTGGAGTAGGAAGTATTTCTTGTGGTTGCATGACTAAAGACTATTATACCAATATATCTGTAATTTTATTAGCTCCACATTCGATAAAAATAGAAGGTGCTAACTACTACCAGGCTAAACGCCAGAATTACATCACTCACGGATAGCTGTCCAACACCTGACAGCAACCCCAAAAGTACGGTCAGGCTAACACAAACAACAGACATCAGTGTCCTAATACGACTCTCTTCCTTGAAAATAATCGCAAGTATAATCCTGGACATTGAAAAAAGAAGAATCCAAGCCAACACAACAGGTATGAATATGTATGGCAAAGGTTTATTTTGCGGGGAGATTAACAGAAACATAGCAATAATGGCGCCGAAACTCCCAATGGATAGTATGGAGTGCTTAGTAATTAATTTTTTGTTCATCTATGCCCTTATTTTACAGTAATAAAAAAGTTGCACCAGGAGAATAAGTGCAACTTATATTGACGATAAAGAGAAGTCCAGGACGATAAATCCGCCCGTATAAAATTACTGTAAAGCGCTTATCGTCCTTTGGACTTTTTGACTGACCGCTCGTCCACGCTTTAGGCGCAGTAGAGCGATGATTTTTCGTTTTATGATCCTGTTTGTTTTTTGTGAACCATGACTACAATTTAGCACAAGGGTTAATAAATGTCAATAGTCTTTATGTTTATTTGTTTGTTGTAATAAATATATTAACAGTTCAGGTTAGTCTGATTTGTGCAGAGGTATGATTTGTATATTATTTATTTTTAACAACATTATTTTGAGCAGAAAATACAAGCTCTTTATAATTTTTCGAATAATTATTTGTTCTCGACGCTGTATTTTTGGGACCGCTTTAAAGCCATCACTTGTACTTTTTTGATGTGATACAGTGCCGTTTTATGACTATATACTGGCTCTCGGTGCATAGACTTAAGATCAAAAATAGAACCTTGTGAAGTTAGTGTGACTGCAAAATACGTTCATGGCTTAGACTAGTCTGTTTTGAATTCCTAGTAAGCCGAAGAAATGCACACAAAAATGACATTGCACGGCTAGATAGCTGCACTGCGAGCATAGAAAATGTTTAAGATACTAACCGAAACGTAGCCTTTTAATAAACTTCCCACGACCTTACGGTCGGGGTATTAGCGGCTTCAAACCAACTTGAGGTTGGTTCGTCCAGCATCTGCTTGGCCTTGCTCGTCTATATAGTTCTGTATTGTTTGCTCATTGATGCC
>JAYSZA010000013.1:0-4653 GCA_043727115.1 Candidatus Saccharimonadota bacterium | reverse complement strand
TATATAGACGAGCAAGGCCAAGCAGATGCTGGACGAACCAACCTCAAGTTGGTTTGAAGCCGCTAATACCCCAACCGTAAGGTCGTGGGAAGTTTATTCCAAGCAAACTGTGGGACATATACCGACTCAATAGTAGCCAACTATAAATCTGTCATATATCTCTGTCTCTGAATCATTATCCTATATAAATTCAAACTCTGATTTAACTCGGAGTTCGAGGTATTATATTTTAGGAATCTATAGCTAGTAATTTATTTAAACAAATGGAGGGTGCGAAATGGGGGCTAGGAGAGCAGGGGAGCAACAGATTAGGAACTTGACACAGAACCGGACCGGGACCTATTCTGTTTCCCTACCGATTGAACTGATTAGAATGCTGAAATGGCAGCAAGGTCAGAAACTAGTTGTTTCAAAGCGCGGCAAAAATCTGGTTATTGAGGACTGGAAATAGTTCAGGGTTATTCCCTGTTATTATGTAGATATGAAAACTCTACTGACTTTAGATATGAAAGGTATAATTCCGGGAAGTCCTGACCAGGGCAAGCCAGAAGTTGATGCATCAAATTACAAAATCCGTGAAGCTGCACGAGCCGTTTTATTAGATGAATCGGGGCAAGTTTATTTACTGTATGTAGGTAAGCATGGCTATCACAAATTACCTGGTGGCGGGATTGATGAGGGCGAGACGATTATTCAGGCACTTGAACGTGAGCTGATGGAAGAAGTCGGATGCAGAGCAGAAATAATTGCAGAGCTTGGAAGCGTCTTGGAATACCGCAGATATGATGACGGCGGGCTGAAGCAGACTTCTTATTGTTATTTGGCAAAACAGGTCGGGGAACAAGTAGAAGCATCTTTAGAGTCTGGTGAGATTGAAGAAGGCTTGACGGAAGTGAAGGCCAGCAGTATCGACGACGCAATTGCTCTACTAGAAAAAGACGAGCCAGACAATCTAGAAGGAAAGTTTATCCAAGAAAGAGACTTGATATTTCTGCGCGAGGCAAGAGCTAGAAGCTAACTTTTCTAGAAGGATTTTGTGGCTTTTCCAAAGCTCTGCTCATTGATTTCATCAGTTTTTGATAGCGAAATAGCTATTGACAAAATTATCATAAAGGTATAGAATAACTAAATATGAGAAATTTTGAACGGTTTGTTGCACTACCTGTTGCTACAGGAATGCTTGTAGCCGGATGTTCTGTAGAAGAACAAGGGCCGGTTCAGTCTACAATTGTTGCCGAGTACGGTACTACAACTTTAGAGACATATCCACTAGAGACTCTTCCGCCCGTAAGTGATTCGATAGATATCACAACTCTTCCCGAAGAAGTTCCTGAAGAAATTGAATACAGTTTTGATACGACTAATACGATAAAAGACTCGATGACGGTTTTCCCGGGCGATGTTACTAATCTACCCAGCATAGTGGTTGAAAAAATAGGTGACTCTTATGAAGGTGAAGAGGGCTCTACGAACTATCGGCAATCGGCCGTAATTACGTTTGAAGGTGATACTGTCGTTTTTAACGAAACAGATGGACTGAGCAACGAACAAGTAGAGTTTCTGCAGTCACTTGTTGCAGACTCAAAACAAATTCTTGAGGTAGCATTTAAATCTGGTGTGCTTAAAGAGATTATTTTTGGAGCCAAATACGAAGAGAGTGATTTATCTAGTCACTTTAATCCATTCGGGGGGTTAGTATTTATTAATCTTGAAGAACAAAACATGAATTATCAGGAACTTCTAGCTTCCCTTAGACATGAGGCATGGCATTCCATTGATACAAACCTTCCATACCAAGGCGATGCATATGATCTCGTTTACGAAACTGCTTGCCAAGATGTTATAAAGGACCAGGAAGAAGAAGTAAAGCAAATTGTGCTCTCAACAGCGGTGTGGTTACGACAGTTAGTAGATCAGAACAAATCTACCTATCCAGAGCTTGAAGCAGAATATGGCCCGTCAATAGATATCGTAGTGAACTATCTTGAAACAGATCAGCCGCTAGATGATTTCACTATTTTCGATAGCTGTGGTGCCTTATATGTCGGCTACTCTCTTACGGGTATTGAAGAAAAATTCTACGGTATAGACACATCTGAAGGATCCAGTGTAAATGACCAAAGAATAAAGATGCGTTCGCTTATATTTGAAGATGATCTTATTAAAATAATGGATGAAATTCCAGATACAGATCCATTCAAAAGGGCTTATTTGCGTGAAGCTATAGAGGTTGGAGCAGCCGTCTTATATAATGAATCTAGCTATATAGTCAGTGATTCGAAACATTCAGTTACGGCTGGTCACGCAGCTACTAATTTTGATGAGAACTTTGCATCACTCATGAACGTCATGACCCTTTACCCCGAACAATTTGCTACTAAGTTAAAAACTACTTCCGAAAACTCTCAAGAATTCACGGTAATGTTGGTCAGATTGATGGCAAGTAGTGTCGTGGCAAAATACCCGGATCTACTTGGATACCTTTCAGAAGCCGAAGCTAGGTTTCTTGTTGCACTTTACGCAAACTAAATAACAAGCGCCCTGGCTTTTTGTTTTGGGCTGGTTGGCTACAGCAGCTAAATTCGAGCACGCCTGATTGATTTCATCAGTTTTTCAGGGGGTGGCCTGGCTACAAGGGCGTAGATGTCAAGACTGCCCCACAATATATTACGAAGCTGAAGACTGCGGGCATTATTTTTTGGTTAAGGGTATGTTCATAACTTTTGTCAACATGTGATTTATAATTAGTGTATGAGGTAAATATCAAATGAGTGGACGTAGAGCAAAAAAAATAAGACGAGATCATCAAGATGCTTTGGTTGATAGACCTAACCAGCAACTAGAATATGATGCTATAGGCCAGCCGAGTTTATCGGCAAGGCCAGAGTTTGTTTCAACAGTTTCATATGTTGTTGAGCCTGTTTTCCAGGCTGATGATCCCAGATACGGCAAGTCTAACCAGGGAAAGGGATCGCAGGGTAATTACGAGGCAACCTATGTTCTGGCAATCCCCGGCCGTAACATCGCTCAAACAGATATCGATTTTGAAAGCATGCTAAAGGAAGGTGATAGCCTTTTACGAGTACCGGAGAACGTATCACAACTTAATATACAGCTATCAACTGACATGGACGATGAATATCCTACTGTACAGCTTGAAGCAGGCATTAATCGATTTCATCGTCTCAGTCATATCAGGCTTCAACTAGAAGCAGCGTCTTTTAACGATGCGAACAAGATAGCCCACGACACGATTATGCCAATTCTAAGTAGGTGGTCTTATCAGCACAATATACCAATAACAACTAGCGCAGTCGAACTGCGGGAACTAATTTCGGAAAGTCGAAAATACGATGTGACAATAGTCCCCACGACAAAGGAATTTGGCGATACTAATGGTGCCAGTACCAATGAAGGAAGAGTTTTACTAGCTGCTTTTCGTGAAGGCATGTCAACCCTTGAACCCTTATATCAAGCTCTCTGTATGTTTAGGGTTATCGAGGGATGCTATACATTAAGAACGCGTCGCCAGGCGCAAATTATTACTAGCGGTATGCTATTCAAAGATCCAGGCGAGAAACTTGAATTAAGTCAAATCACAATAAAAAACCCTCGTACTCGACAAAGTATTGAGGCGTCGTTTAAGCCCTACGTTGGTAAAAAATTCACTAGGTTAAGAGATGAGTTTAAGTTAAATATTCGTCACGCAGTCGCTCACCTCGACCTTGAAGGTGATCCTCTGGCGGCAGATGATTACGACGATATAGTGAAGGTCAAACAGGCTTTACCTGTGATGCATCATATGGCGCGCATACTTTTATCTGCAGAACTCAACTAGATTGATTCTAAAGATAGTATAATTTAGCCATGAAAAAGAAGAATATTTTACGGATTGCGGTTGTAACTTTATTAATTCTGATAATTCCTATGGTTGCTATGCAGATTAGTGAGGGAGTGGATTGGGATTTGCGCGATTTTGCTACTATGGGGGTTCTGATTTTTGGTACAGGTTTAGCGCTGGATTGGGTGGTGCGTAAGCTGGATAAAAAGAAGCGGGCAATAGCACTGATAGCTATCCTGGCCGGCTTCATCCTAATCTGGGCTGAACTAGCCGTAGGCCTAATGGGCACCCCCATAGCCGGCAGCTAAAATAGTATTAAATTTATAAATATATAAGTTTGCTATGATAATAATATGGACGATAAAACAGCTATTTATGACTACCTGAAATCCAATCAGTATATGACTCTAGCTACTTCTAGCAGTGAGAGTAAACCAGAAGCGGCAACTGTTGAATACGTCTTGGACGGTGATGAGTTATTGATTAATACATTCACGTACTACAGAAAATATAAAAATTTATTAGAGAACCCATTTGTAGCCTGCGTTATTACAACAAGTCATGAGAAGACTCTGCAATTAGACGCTAGAATAACGTTACTAAGCGGTGAAGATGCTGTTTCTGCAGAACAAAAAATGCTAATTGCAGACCCTGATTTTGCAAACTTCTTTAGTGAAAACGACACAAGGTTTTTCAAAATTACTCCAACTTGGATGAGGCTTAGAGATTACACAAAACAGCCAATGTCTGTCCATGAAGTCAGTATCACGGAATAGCATTTAATTCCGACCAGTAACCGGCAGCTAACTGCA
>JAYSZA010000012.1:0-4672 GCA_043727115.1 Candidatus Saccharimonadota bacterium | reverse complement strand
AGCGTCTTCTGGGTAGCTTTAGTGAAGCCTGATGTTGGAGTAATCTGACCGATTGCACCAGTTGTTACCAAGTAATCTTGGATCTTTTGAGCCAACTCTTTATCTTCAACAGATAGTGTCATATAGACTGAAAATGTCTTCTCACCGGTCGGGACTCCGGAGTTGCTATATTTATCATAGTTAGACACTTGAGTCTGGATTCCTGCATCACCCAGACCTAGTTCTTTCACTTTAGTTACTACTTCATTAGTCTTTGCCGTAATTCCATCTTGGGTAGCAGCCTCGTAGCTTGGGTTGAATACGAATGAATCAGGTGCGCGTTTAATAGTTGTTTCACCTTTGATAGTTATTGTCCTAGGGTTTTCAGCAGTAGTCACCCACGGCCTTGTATATATTGTGAGGCCAACTAGAGCGGCAGCAAGAACTATTGACAGGACTTTCCACGATAGAGTCAACACAAGACGCTTTGATTGTTGTTTCTTTACTTCATTTTCCATGCTAAATTGACTCCCTAGATTTATGTACTATTTATCTCACAACAGCGTGATAAAAACAATAAGCGCTAGCGCAATTCGGTAATATGCAAAAACTGCCAGGCTATTCGAGCTTAGGAACTTGAGCAAGAAACGTATTGCTACGAATCCGCTTACGAGCGAAGCGACTATACCAACTAAAAACACACCGTTCTGCCCACCCAATTCTCCGGATTCTGCTCCAATTATCGAACCGGTAATTGCACCAAAAGTTATCGGCATAGCCATTAGGAAGGAAAATCTAGCAGCATCTGCCCTAGTCAGCCCCCTTGCCATTCCGGCAGTAATGGTTGCACCAGACCTTGAAACTCCGGGGATTAGTGCGATTGCCTGAGCAAGGCCAACATTAATTCCGTCTTTCATAGACACAGAATTTAGTTTGCGGTTTTTCGAAGAATATTTTTCTGCTAATAACATCAATGCCGCCATCAAAATCATCGTAACCACAACCGTTTCAGGTTTTCTTAGATTTGTATCTATCCAGTCAGAGAACAAATAGCCAATAACTGCTGCTGGAACTGTAGCCACAACAATGATACGCGCCAATTTGCCTTCAGCATTTTTTGCGAGTGAGTTTTTGACTAGTCCCAGCAAATCTTTCCAGAAAAATATCATCAACGCCAATAGCGTACCAATGTGCAAAGATACATCAAAAAGTAGAGTACTGTCAGTGGTGCCAAATAATTCATGAGCCAAAATTAAATGCCCAGAACTAGACACAGGTATAAATTCCGTCAAACCCTGAACTAGACCTAATATTAATGCTTCAAAAATAGACATACTTTAAAGTTAAGTATAGAGGGTTTTTAATATCCAATCTATTGACTTTTTGTATATTATTTGCTATAATAATATTGAACTAAAATTAAAACAAAAATTATGAATGAATCAACGTACCCACAGCAATCATCGACCGATCCCTCAGTACATGCAGGACCGACAGATAACATGGTAGATCCCAATGACCTGCCGGAAGGCCTTTTTGATGGTCTAGGCGATCTAGACTTTTTGACTGATTCAGAAAGAATAAACAATGCGGAAGCAAATAAAGCCTACCATGCAGAATTCGAAGCCACACATGAGGAACTACGTGCACAAGCGATTATCGATGGCCAGAGGATGTTGGAGCAATGCCCGGAACTTACAGAAATCGTTACTGGATCTCCTGATTATGCGATTGCTGCACACTCAACAGACCCAGAAAGTGCTGAAGATATCTTAAAGAGTGGCCTAAATATAGGAACTGCCGGCTCTGCTTACGGAATTAACATAACTGTCCAGTGGCTACTTAGAACTGATATTGCATCAGCTCGGGACGCTAGTACGGCTATTAAAGAAAATGCCGCGCTTCTCGCAAGCCCACAATCTCATCGTAACAATAGTACGATGGTTATAATTCGCGTCCCTAGTACTGCCCCACCTGAAGTATACAGCGATACACTCGAGTGGCTTGAAACTCAAGAAGGTAGGCATGGCGATGTCGATGCAGCAGTTGCGCATCTAATCGGCAGCCAAGATGCTAATGCCCTCTTAGAGGAAAGAGATGACTACTGTGACTATTTACCGGCCGAATATATATTCGGTTTTGTCAATAAATCCGAAGACGGAAACTATACTTTTACAGCAAACCCTTCAGCTCATGAAGTGCAAAAACCTACAGCACCAGCCAGCTAATATTGTTTAGACTCATACGCTACTGAGGGGTTCAGCCATCATACGTTATACTATTTGCTATGAACTATTGGCTTGTTAAGGCAGACCCAGATACCGACTACTCTATTGATGATTTACAGCGTGATGCTAAGACTGAGTGGACTGGCGTGCATAATTTCCAGGCGATAATTAACATAAAGCTGATGAAACCAGGCGATTTGGTCTATATCTACCACTCACAGAAAGAAAAATCTATAGTCGGACTTGCAAATGTCTCTAGCGAGCCATATGAAAACCTACAGGACCCTCGCAAAAGCTGGGCGGTCCAATTGTCCTACATCAAAAAGTACACGACACCGCTTCATTTGTCGACAATCAAAGCAAATCCAGACTTTTCAGATTTTTTGTTAGTACGGAACTCACGTCTGAGCGTAATGCCAGTCCCAGATAAAATTCAGAAAAAGCTAGAAACAATTATTGATGTCTCTTAATGATTTATAATCATATTTGCGGTACTTGATAAAATTCTTAAGAGACTTTTTAGAAAAGTGATAGAGTAGTACTACAATGCCCACACGTAGTAGAAAAGAAACCCTGAGATACAAAAAAGCTCTAAAGATTGCCGGCAGTGAGCTTTGTGTGTTTTGTAACCTGCAGAATGAGCCCGAAAATGTTGTTTTTGTATCAAAGAATTTTAACGTTATTCGTGCGAAATTCCCTTACAGTTACTGGGATCAACAGGGTGTCCAAGAACATCTTATGATAACTCCAAAACGTCATGTTTATGGACTTAATGAGCTTAATGCACATGAGTCTGTGGAGTTCATGAACCTTATGAGTTCATACGAACACAAAGGCTTCAATGTGTATGCTAGAGCTCCTAACGATCGTTCAAAATCAGTCCCTCATCAACATACTCATTTAATTAGGCCGCTGTCAAAGACCTCAGCAAGGTTTGTTTTCTTTATCAAGAAACCCTATATAAGAATTTCTAAATAGTTTCTGTTTGACGAACCTATCAGATGACCGTATAATCTACCCCTGTACGAAGAGTTTTGCGAAGTTCGTTTACAAGTAAATTGATATATAGCTTTCTGGCATAATCCCGGATAGCTCAATGGTGGAGCAAAAAGCTGTTAACTTTGAGGTTGCCAGTTCGAGTCTGGCTCCGGGAGCCAGACCAAGCAGAGAAAAGTAGTGATCGGGTTCCCTGATCGTTCCTTGTATTATCTTCTTGGTCTGGGCCAGAAAGCTGTATATCAACAAATGTACAAATTCATCAGAACCGTCCGTATGGGCGGTTTTTGGTTTCTACCCCTGACAAAAGGTTTCGTTTATGACCGCAAGCCATACCGCGACCAAGCAACGCAAAATATGAGCGGGTTCCATGAGCGGGTTCCATGAGCGTAGTCCTATATAATGAACCTTGGATGAAGATATCAACCATACTTACAATTCTGGGATTTATTCTTTTTGTAGCCTTACTGAAGTATCTTAGTTCAAGATTTTTCAGTAGTAGCGCAGAAAAAATTAAAGCTAAATACCATTACGAACGAAAAAACTATCTGATGACAGTCGCTGAACGAGACTTCTACGGCATGCTTACTCAAATTCTGGGCACAGACTACCTGGTGTTCCCACAAGTTCATATGTCGGCGATATTAGGGCATAAAGTAAAAGGCCAGAACTGGAAGGCTGCATTTCGCCATGTGAACCAAAAATCTGTCGACTACGTTATTTGCGATAATGCTAATCTCATTCCCCTAATTGCCGTTGAACTTGACGACCGTAGCCATGATGCAGATGACAGGCGTGCTCGTGATATTGAAGTAGAGAGGATATTATCCGAAGCAGGGTTTCCGCTACTACGGTTCACTCATAATCAGGACATGGGCTTCGTCAAAGATCAGATACTTGAGAAGTTATCCCAGTCTGCACAAAACTAAGTTCGCCACTCTTGAAGTTCAGCTTTGTAGTTATCCCCTCGGCCAATCCGAGCATTTCATTGAATGTGCCCTTATCCAGCACGTATCTTGAGTACTCGATGAGTGGTTTCTCCAGCTGTATTTCAACTTTTGTAGATCTTTTTTCTCCGAGATACTTGTCAATGATGAGCGTAGACCGAAGAAACAACTATCTGGTCCTCAGCTTGATCACAATGTCACGATAACAGAGCTTAGATGGCATGAACCGATGAATGTACGGTTAATTACTGAAGCAATCCTGGCTTTGTATCTAAAATCCGTTAAAGATTAAAGCCCCATCCTCTTGTATGTCTTCTTACGAGATTTGAACTGCCGATCCAAGAATGGTATTAACTTGTCATGGTAATCGATCAAAACCTCTGGCTTCAGAGCATGATTGAGTCGACCTGCGTACTGTTCAGTTTTGCCGTCAAATGCAAATGGAAATGCCAAAATCATGGCCTCGATACTCTCAATATGCATACCTTCACCAAAGATTTGCCCGGTTGCTAGCAAAACCTG
>JAYSZA010000011.1:0-12816 GCA_043727115.1 Candidatus Saccharimonadota bacterium | reverse complement strand
CAAAAGTAGTTACTTATATTAAGTACTTTTGACTGATCCTCGGAAATGACTCAATGTGTTTTCTTATGATTCCATCGGTTTTCTTGTTTTATGGCTGGAGGCTCAGCTACAGAGCTACTGGGCTCATGAGCTTTGTGGCCAAACAGCATAAAGCAATAAAACCGAACAGACGAGACAATCTTTGTACTGAGTCATTGCCGAGGACCAGGCAAAATAAATTAGTTATAATAGCTATTTTGCCCGACCAAAGGGAGTCCCGCAGGCACAGTGCAAAGTTGTTTTGGCTGTATCGTTATTTTATTGCCCGCTGTCAGTTTTTGGCTTCCGTTTTTGCTGATCCAAAAATGGAAGTTGATACCGGCAAAGCCGGGAGCGAAACTATAGCAAGTACTATACTTTAGTTAAAACTCTAAGATGTTGCGGATTTTTTCTGCAGATTCAGCAGGCCTGTAGTCATCAAACCACAGAACCTTCCAGCCTTGTCTGTCTGCAGCCATGAGATTGGTACGACTATCGTCAACGAATAAAATCTCTTGGGGTGGGACACCGGCTTCGCCTTCGGCTATTTTGTAGATGTCTGCCTCTGGTTTGATTGCGCCGACTTGTGACGAATCAACAATTGCATCGTATTTGATGTTTGGTAGTAAACCGGCCTTTATCATATCGTCGATGAATCCTGGCATGATGTTTGATAGTAGTCCGACTTTGTAACTCTTTGAAGCCAAAACTAAAACATCGTGAGATTCTTTGATAGGGACAACCGCATCCATGTAGTATTTTTGCCAGTCTACGGATTTAAGTCCAAGCTTTATGGCAAATTCCGCGTTAAACTCGTCCATAGTCATTTCACCGCGACAGACCGCATCGTTAAAGTGCCAAAATGTCGACTCTATAACCTCGCTAGATGCGCCTGTTTCTAGAGACAGTTTAGTAAATGCCGAATGGAAAAAGTGCACCAAACAACCATTGATGTCTAGATAAAGAAACGAGATGCCACTTTTGCTGGTATGTTTCTGGGCTACGCGTGCTCTGGTATCGACGGTCGCGCCCAACAAACCGTCCATACCAATTCCCAAGATACTGGCTATACGCATAACAGTAAAAACTGAAGGTGTTTTGATAGCTCCACGCTCAATTTTTGCCAACGTCGAATATGATAGACCCGCCTGCTGACACAACTCTTGTTGCGTCAAACCTGCAGCTCGCCTGGCCTCTTGAATGGCCTTGCCTAGAAGCTTCTCGCTTGCCTCACCCATATTAAGTACTATGATACCAGTTTGTATTAAATACTGCTAAAAATTATGGTATTAAACGGCTAGTTACTTCTAGGATTTAGAATATTGACCACAGAACTGTTAGTGCGATGAAGAATACGACAACTCCAGCCATGATTGCCGGTGTCACCGTCTTTACAAAGTCACCACCTGAAGCTCGCTTAACGAATTTACGGTAAACCCAAATTGCAGCGCCAAGACCTGCAAAAAACGCGATTAAAGCATTGCTAAACATTATACAAAACTCCTTATTTTGTTTGATATTTTTTCTAATTCCGAGTGCTCTGGCTCGACTTTACTTCGTTCGTTAATTGTATTGAAAGAGTCGTATATTGCCTGCGAGCCGTCTGATGGCACAAGGTGTATGTGGGCATGGGGAACATCGTAACCCATAACAAATAGGGCCGTTCTGCTTGTGTTGAACGCTCTTCTGAGTACTTTACTTAACTTCTGCACCGTTGCGAGAATTGCTTCTGCATCTGACTGCTCAAGCTCATCAAATTGGTCTACTTGTTTTTTAGGCACGACTAACACATGTCCCGGCAAAAGCGGGTGAATATCCATGAATGCAAATGTTAAATCGTCTTCGTAAACTTTGTGGCAGGGAATATCCCCGTTGATTATTCGAGTGAAAATACTTGGCTCCATATAATCTATAGTATACCTTTAAAAACTTCTATAGAATAGACGGACAGGGAAGAGTGGCTGAGCTGGTTGAAGGTGAGGATTGCCTAGTCGGCAATCCGCAAGGCTATTTCTCTTGAAAACTTGTTTTCAAAGACGAAATCGCGGGGTCGCGGAACGTGACCACGACGTAGGCGTGCGACTGAAAATGAACTGGTACAATAATTGTAGTACAAGAATAATATCTGGAAGAGTGGCTGAGCTGGTTGAAGGCGCACGACTCGAAATCGTGTAAGCGCGGCAACGTGCTTCGAGGGTTCGAACCCCTCCTCTTCCGCCAAACGAAAATCCCTAGTTTTCTGGGGTTTTTCATTTGGCAAAAATTGAAGTGTCTTCGAACCCGATAGGGTGAAAACTGCCAGTGGCAGTTTGGAAACGAATCTTCACTCAGAAAGCTAGCTTTCATAGCAGAAGTTCGGGGGTCGCGGAACGTGACCGAACCCCTCCTCTTCCGCCAATAAAAAAGTCCGAATCAAATACTCGGACTTTTTTATTGGTGTACCCGACAGGATTTGAACCTACGACCTTCTGTACCGCAAACAGACGCTCTATCCAGCTGAGCTACGGGTACGAAATTTACAGAGGTAATTTTAGCATTTTTTAGGATAAAAAGCTAGTGCAGCTTTTCGGTTCTAGCAGACTTATATTTGCTACTATATCTGTATGAAAAAGCTAGATGCCAAAACTCTCAGAGACCATAAAGGTATCAGCTTTGTTGGTGTGACAACTTCTGCACTTTGCCATGACGGCCAAGGTAACTTTTTGATGATGAAACGTGGGCCGTTAGCACGCGACGAGAACGGCAGATGGGATATTTTAGGTGGCGGACTTAAGCATGGGGTGGAGGTTGAGACAAACCTTAGAAGGGAACTGCAAGAGGAGTTATGTACTACAGGTGAAGACATAGTGTATCTAGGCTATCGGGATGTTCATAGGAGACTAGAGGATGGCACCCCGACACACTGGATTTCTATTGACCACATTATGAAAATTGATAGATCCAAGGTAACCATAGGCGAGCCTGGTGTTATTGATGAGATTGGATGGTTTACTATTGATACTATTCCGACGCCGCTTCATTCTCAGTTCGATATCTTTCTCAGGAGTCACAAAAAAACAATTCAGGACATTCTGGGAAAACAGTAGCTGATAGTTCTGGCTTAAAAGCGCATCCGTTTGGAGAAGCGGTCTATAGCGTCGAGTGCTCGCTCTTCGTGAGGTAAGAAATTGGCGAGTGTATCTATAATCTTTTGCTCGTCTTCGGGTGAAAAATACATGACGACGATTGGTGCAAAGCGCTTCAGTGGCTTAACCCATATACTATTAATCGCTCCTTCTTCGACAATAGAGAAAGACCTAAATTCTGGATACGGGTGAAATTTATCACCTACTTGGATTCCTTTTTCGTTGATAGCGTAACTGTTAATCGAGGGCTTTCTAGCTGCATAAACACCAACAGCTGAACAGGCAAGTAGTATAACGATACTTGCGAGATAGTCCCGGGTAATAAGAAATACTGCAATTACCAGGACACTACTACCAGCCATCAGGGATATATACCAATTTGTAGATTTTTCGTGGGCTACATATTCAGACGCAGACCATTCAATACTTGGAATAGTGGGCAGGGGAACTCCGCGCGAATTTGAAACATCACTCCCGTCATATGAATCTGTAGTATGCTCCGTGCTGTATTGCCAATTTGCCTGTTCTTCGGGCATTTGCTCATTATCCATAAGCACCATTGTAGCAACAAAAATACTATTACGCTGCAAACGCTGGCTGAACGGGCAAATACCGTTTCTGTAGCTCAATAAAATCAAGCTTCGAAGTATCTATAAAACCAACCTGTAAAACATTGCTGTCATTGTCTAGAACTGGCGGTATAATGACATCGGCAACCAGTTCTGCCACTTTATCCTCTGGAATTATTTTTGTTGCTTCACATAGCTTGTCCAGTTTTGTCAGCGCACCAGGACCATAAGCACGAACAGTTTCCTGTACCATTTTCCTCCGCTCTTGGACTCCGCCTCCTGGGACCGTATCCTCGTAATAAGCGTTAGTAACGGTCTTTAAGTCAATAAGGCCCTGTGAATTACCAATAAACGCGGCTACAGCCTTACGATATGAGTAGTATGATCTGTTTCCATCAGGCCGACTGTCTGGGTCTAGTGTCCCAAAATCCCCAGTAAGAATACCCATTGTCATGTGTTGTGTTATTGCTTCGTTCAAACCAGTCTTCGAATATCTGCTTTGCTTCATTTCGGTACCAAACCCCACTCGTTTCCTGTCGTACGTGGCGCTTTCTGGTTCAGTTAACCGGAAAGTACCCCCAGATATTTTATGGCTATATTCGTGTACAAGATTTTCTACATAATTTTCACCAAGTTCCTTCATGTCATCAAATACACCAATATCATCGGAGTCACTTTCGTAATACGCAGCGACAAAACCCGTAACAGACCTCACAGTTGTGCCTACTGACCGTAAGCCTGTTTCATTCAATGCAGTATCCGTTAGCAACTCGATTCTCGCCGGGATATAACCAGTATTAACACCCATTTTGGTGCCTGATTTAAGAGTGTCAACAAACGTAGGCCATGCCTCGAGTAGGTCTGAGGCTGGGCCTTCGGGTTCACCACCAGCAATCTGATCCCGTAAAGACGGGTAAGCCCTCATGACAGACGCATAACTATCGAATTCTTGGGTATCACTGTTTACGTCCATAGTATTGCCAGCTACTCCATCGCTATCTAGCCGGTCCGTGGAGGCCTGGATTAGGATGTTTCCCATTGTGCGTTTAAGCGATGCGTGTGCTTGCCATTGTTCACGCTCAACGACCACAGTTGGCTGTAATGGCGGGGGCGTAGGTTCAAATTCTGTCATTTTTTTTATTATTTACATATTAATTATAGCACAATTTTGTTATTTATGCAATGTTATATAGAAAACTGAAAGGGGCTTTTCGAATCATCTCTGGCGGAGAGAGAGGGATGTACGACTCACCCGTCAGAATGCTCTGCATTCTGCGCTCGAGCCCGGCGCAGCGTCCGCCTCGCAGGGGCGGACAAGCTTTGCGTCTGTTCGAATCCCTTCATAGCCAAGCAGTTGGCTATGAACTCTCCCCAACAAAAAAGCCCCAAACGGGGCTCTTTTGATTGGCGGAGAGAGAGGGATTCGAACCCTCGCTAAGACTTTCGCCCTACTAACGATTTAGCAAACCGTCCCCTTCAGCCACTTGGGTACCTCTCCTCGTCGCAAGCTCTGGCAGACCCTTCGAGATTAATCTCTCAAATATTGCCTTCTTGCTCGTCTCAATTTTTCATAAAAATAAAAAATCGGTTTGGCTTAACTACAATGTAGCAAATAGTATCTTACCGTATCTGTTAAGAAAAGAGAAGGGTTAGCCTCACTATTTAGATCTTTTGCGCGAAAACAATGGCACTCACGCGCTTTGCGCCCGCTCTTTTGAGCACTTTAGCGGCTGCAGCTAAAGACGCCCCGGTAGTCACAACATCATCGACGAGCAGTATATTTTTGTCCATAACTTGTAGCCCTGATTTAACGAAGAATTCATTTTCCATCTGTTCAAGCCTCTGTGATCTAGTTGATCCTAATTGTCGAACGTTCGATTTTCTCCTCAAATAGTTTCTTTTCTCTAGTCCGCTGTACCCTGCCAGGTATTTTGTGATTAATTTTGTATGGTCAAAGCCTCTTGACCTTATTCGGGCCGGGGCAGTTGGCAGGGGACATAGCACATAGCCATCATTGGCTGGTAAAAGCTCTGCCATCAACTTAGCAATGGAACTTGCGGACTGTCTGTTTACTTCAAATTTCAGGGATTTTATCAGTTGTTTGTAAATTCCTTCGTAGCTTGTCGTAACAATTACGGCATACGGTTCAAGCCACGACCGACACGATTTACAGGTACGATATCCGGCGGACAGCTTATGACAACCAGCGCACCTGGGGACAACCGGTTCTCCGGCAAACTCAATACAAGTATCACAAACTACTGAGCCCTCATCTCCACAGCCAAGACATCTGTGCGGAGCAATAGTCCCGAAGAGGTCGTCAAAACTTAGCATGTTGTATTTCTTGTGTTGTAAATATAGCTAACAGGGTTGCTCTTATCATCTGCGCTAGTTATACTACATTTAACATAAAAACGCTCGTAATGTGATACTAACCCCAAGAAAAACGACCATCACGAGACACTTTCTACGAAAAGCTACATTTAAGAAGGAGGGAATCCAATATAATGGCCAGAAAATCACGAGACGAAGACCTATTAATGGAAGATGAACTTACCGCTGCTTTTTTGGGTGACGAGGCTGGACTTGGTCCAATCGAAAACGATACAGATATGCAAATGGACGAACCCGTCACAAGTGATGAATGGGAAGAAGACGAGGCCGTTCCTGGACAATTGGCCGTTGATGTATACGAAACCAAAGAAAAGCTTGTCGTAAAAGCCCGAACCGCTGGCGTTAACAAAAACGATTTGGATGTTAGTATTGCCGATAACACATTGAGTGTGCGTGGAACTTTGAGCGCTGGATCTGAAGAAGGGGTAGAAAACTACTTCGTACAGGAATGTTACTGGGGCGAATTCAGCCGTAGCATAGCATTGCCAGTTCCGGTTAAGGAAGATGAGATTGAAGCTGTCTTGAAAGACGGAGTTTTGACAATTAGCTTCACCAAACTGAAGCAAGATACCGTCAAAAAGATTACCATTCAGTAGTAAAACAAACATTGGTATTACAAAAGCTCCCGCTTCCCGGGAGCTTTTTTGCAGACTTTTTAAAAGCCCCCTAGTTATGGGGGCTTTTAATTATTCAGAAACTAGTCGTTAAGCTGTTGCTCTACCTAGAACGAAAAATACTATGGTCTGAGCCAATGCTACAACAATCAAACCTATGATTGCGTAGAGAATAGTGTTTTTTGCACCTGTGACGTTTCCAGCGTCTCCGTTGGATGTAATATATTTAACACCACCGATGATAATCATGATGACTGCGATGATACCAACTACAAGAGAGAATAGGTCGATGCCAGTTGCAATTATGTCTTTTACTCCGGTACCAGAGTCTTTGATCGCTTTGGCGTTACATCCGTCCGTAGCGGATGGGTCTAACTGAGCTCCTTTACAAAGCTGGTTTTCCATATCTGTAGCAGCAGCGTATGTTACTGTAGCCAATCCCAGTGGGGCTACTAATCCGAAACTCACCATTAGAGTGAGTAGTGCGCTTTTGATTCTCTTCATTGTCGTTAATTCCTTTTTTAATTTTTAGTAATCACCTATGTTTATATCATGTATACTATTTTCTGGCAATAGTCATATGCACTCTAGCACAAAATAAGAACACCCGGGATAAATTTTCTCGGGTGTTCTTATTTGTAATTCGGAAGGAATATTAAGTTGTGGCTTTGTTTAAGACAAAGAAGACGATAGTCTGAGCCAATGCTACAACAATCAAACCTATGATTGCGTAGAGAATAGTGTTTTTTGCACCTGTGACGTTTCCAGCGTCTCCGCCTGACGTAATATATTTAACACCACCGATGATAATCATGATGACTGCGATGATACCAACTACAAGAGAGAATAGGTCGATCCCGGTTGATATGATGCTCTCGATATCCGTTCCTGCAGCATCAATGTCAGCATCTGCACATCCACCACCATCTGGATTCAACAAAGCACCGTTACAGATATTATCATCAATGGTAATCGCTGCGTGGGCAATTGCGGTCATACCAACAGGCGCAAGTAGTCCGAGGCTTGCTGCAAGCGTAATCAGTATCCTTTTAATTCTTGTCATGGTACTTATTATCCCTTTTTGCTTAATTTCTTCTTTAATTTATACCATACCGGGCTAGCGTGGGCAACTAGGGCCGGTACAAATTACTGGTGCAGGAGGCGGAGGATTGATTGCCTTATCAACAACGAAAAATATGATTGTCTGGGCAAGCGCCACCACAATCAATCCGATGACCGCATACATAATAGTTGTTCTGGCGGCTGCGACCTTGCCGGCATCACCCTGAGACGTTATGAACTTCACGGCTGCAATAATAATCATAATGACCGCGATTATGCCAGCAACTAGCGATAATATACCTAAGACATCTTCCAAAACACTATCTACCGCTGGTTCGTTTGGCGTTGCGGTGTCGCAATCATCACCAATCTTGCCAGGGTTAGTTAACCCATCACAGACAAGGTTTGCTTGCGCAGATACAGCCGGCGACTGAAAATATGTGAACAGTCCAAAACTTATGCTAGCAACCATTACGGCAAGTAAAATCCGTCTTACCATAACTTCCCTCATTGTCATGAAGCTACCTTTGCTAGTACAAACACAACTATTGTGCGGGCTATGATTATAACTAGCAGACCGACTACTGTGTAGATAATGGCATTGCGACTATTTGTTATTTTTCCGGCATCACCGTTAGATGTCATCATGGTAATTCCCGCCACTATGATAACTATAACAGCGATAATGGCAGCAGCCACGGCAAGCATATTGGCTGCTTTGCTTATTATGCCATCATCTCCACTAACTGGATCACCTGGGTCGGTCGAGGCATCGCATATTGGTTTGGCGTCTATTTCTTTCGCTGGGTCTGTGGCTTCTTGGTCACTTATTGGTTTGGCACAAACTTCCTTCAAAGGATCAAACTGAGCGTGCGCAAGATTAGTTAGACCAGCTAACGAAGACAGGGCAAATGTCACCATGATTATTAATCCTAACAGATATTTCACGCCAGACTCCTGACAACAAACCTGACAATAGTGAATGCCAACGCGCACAACACAAGCCCAATAGACGCATAGATAACCGAGCGTCTTGCCTTAGCGCTTTTCTCAGGGTCTCCGCGACTTAATATGAACTGGATACCGGCGACGATTATGACGATCATAGCGACTCCTGCTCCGATTCCAAAAACCAGCTCTAACACATTGTTAACAGTTGCGTCGTTAGCAACGGCATTTTGACCGAGAGCAGTCTGTGGTATATCTAAATCACTGGGATTGATAACAACTTGTGAGAAAATATTTATATTCATGATGGTAGCAGGCTATTTCCTACAAATGATACCAAAGTCGTTGCCAATATAACTATGGCAAGGCCAACTAGCGCGTTAATAGCTGTCTTTCGTGCCCCAGCTGCAGCATCGGGATTACCCTGTGATGTCATATATTTGAATCCTGCCCAAAAAATCATTACCACTGCTACGATACCTGAAATACGCAACATACCCTCGAGTATTGCTAACCCGATTGGAAGAGCGCTGTTAACTTTCTGCTCTTCTTCTGTTTGCTCTGTATTTGACTCATCGTAAGAAAGTATAGGTGAACACCTACCGCTCTGATCAATTTCTGATGATAAGTATTTGTACCACGCTGGGAGCCCCAAGAAACTTGTGACTTCAGGAGTACAACGATCACCCGGAGACGTAGCCGCAGCTACAATTGAGTAATTAGCTACCGCAAGAAACAAAGCGCCCATCATCACATATAATGCTACCGCAAAACTTAGTGAAATCTTCTTTATCATTGTGGAATAACCCCTCCAGGAACTAGGAAATTTAATAGTGCATACATGAATATAAATATTGCGACGGCAACAAGCGTCATAACGATTCTAGATTTTGCCTTTTGTATCTGACCGGCATTATCACGTGCTGTCATATACTGGAATCCTGAAATCATGATTGATGCGACAAATACTATTCCCGCTAAAGCCGACATGAAATTTATAGCTATAACAACAATATTTATAATGCCGCAGTTAGTCCTATCCAGAGGAGTCCCCGTCCGTGGTTCACAGTCAATGCTAAATTCAATATCTTTACCGTCGTCAATAGGGGGCGCTCCATCACCATAAGGACACTGGTCTGCTTGGGCATTGGGCAAATAAGAACCGTCGGGACAAGTAATTGCACTTACGCTACGGTTCACACCAAGCACACTAATACAAATTGCCAATGTTATAGCTATGCAAGTCGCAAATGCTAAATTGCTAAATATTTGATTTTTTACAAACTTTATCACTATAGTCAATAGTACTACGAAGACATACTAGAGACAAAATATACATACTATCCACATCATCAACAGGCTCTAAGATATTTTTTCATGTAACATTCTGTGGAACTCCAAATAACTAAGCTGATCGTTAGCGCTAAAGGATATAAAACGAACATAAATATGGTATATTCATAAGGAAATGATAGCTGCAAAAAAAATTGGGGTAAGTTTTGGCGTCCTGCTGGTGCTTCTGGGGACAATTATGTCTATATTCCCGGGAATTGCAAGCGCAGCAACTGGGGTAGCAACTGACTACGGGCTGACTACGGATGCAGACGGAAAGGTACAAGATCTAGCGAGCCAATATATCCTTACTTGGGTAGATGCAGCCCATTTGAAGCTAACTTTTGCGAACAAACCCGGGGTAAGTATAGATGTCGTTGCAGAAGGAAGACTTGCCGGATTAGACACAGAGGAGCTTACCGACAGCGGCGGAGACCTTATTATAAGAAAGTTCAAAATTCCAGACTGGCCTTCTAACTGCTATCAAAAAATTGAGATCTATGATAATGATAGCTACGCACCAACAGGTACTATGAGCAGCGCTCAAATTGATCTAGATTTTAGACCAAACAATAGGGCAGGATGCAAAGACTCTGGTGAACTCGTTGAACTTCAAACGAAAAAAACTGAGTACAGCAATTCATACTTCCGCTGGGTTGATTCTGGGAACATAGAAACTGTTACAAACATGGAAATTGTGTACAATGGCGATGATTCTGGTATGAAAAGCCTTGAATTTCTAAGTAACGACTACAAGCAAGATCCTACGAACGACAAGGTTTTTAATAGTGTTAGTGAAGAAGGAAAACCTTGTCAAGATATCATACTAGTAGACCGAGCAGCCAACACAATGAAGTATTTCATGCTCTCAGAAGACGGGAAGGTTAGTAACGGCGACGGATATACATCGCAGACTTCCAGCTCTGGATTGGGTATTCCTGAGGTTAGTATAATAGGCTGTCAGGTTATAGATGCCCGCGAGGAATATTCATCATCCTTGGTTGGAGGCGACGATTACGAACCTGTGGCCCCACAGAGCAATTTTAGCTATCTAATCTCTGCCCCAGAAAATGCAATTGTCAAAATAGGTGAGGGCGAAAAGCAAGACGCGCTTGACCCCAATGGTGCAGCAAATGATTCTCAGAGTTGCGAGTTTTTAGGTGGAGCATTCAGTTTCGTTCTGTGCCCAGCACTTAAAATGATGGATGATTCACTTGGCTGGTTAGACGACCGCATTATCGCGGCACTTAACGTCAATGCTGCCTATTACAACACCCCTGGAGTAAAGGGTGCTTGGGCAAACATGCGCAATATTGCCTATATTTTGCTCATTCCGGTATTGCTAATCATGGTCATTGGTACCGCGCTTGGATTTAGTTTTGTAGATGCCTACACCGTCAAAAGAGCGCTTCCAAGGCTTATTATTGCAATCGTATTTATCGCTTTGTCGTTTGAAATAGCGAAACTCCTGGTGGAACTGTCTAACATTGTAGGTAGAGGTACCGCCGGAGTTATAGCTCAGCCATTTGGGGGTATGACTAAACTACAACTAGACCACCTCTTTACGCCTAATGCCGGCACAGATGTTACATTTCTTGCCGGAGCAGTAGTGGGTAGTGTTATCGCGTATTTAAGTGGTGTCACTATATGGGGTATTGCGATAACAATTGGTATGGCGGCATTGGCCATGTTGGTTGTTTTCATTATTCTGACAGTTAGAGAAATTCTGATAATTTTCTTGATGATTCTTGCACCGCTCGCGATATTATCGTGGATTTTCCCAGGTAACGACAAACCATGGAAGCTATGGTGGGGAACGTTTTCCAAAATGCTTATATTTTTTCCGCTAGTAATGGGCCTGATCGTTTCTGGCAGGGCTTTCGCCTCAGTCGTTAATGCCACTGGTTCAAAAGAAATAGTCGTAATCGGTACTATAGTGAAGCTTATCGCATTTATAGGACCTTATTTCTTTATCCCAGCCGCCTTCAAATTTGCTGGCGGCGCGTTAGGCAATCTTGCTGGCATGGTTAACGACAAGAGCAAAGGCATCTTTGATAGAGGCAAAAAAGCTCGTAGCTCTTCTTTTAAGAATAAGAGAGAAAGAAATGATGCCGGTAAGGGGGTGCGAAAGACTGGATTCATCGGAAAGCGCTTATCAGATGATAATTTCAAGCGACTTAACAATAGAATCGCCAGAACAACTGCAATAGCTAGGGTTGCGAGTGATGGCGGAGGGCTAAAAGATTGGAAACAAAGAACAGATGCAGCAGTTGCGGCTTCAATTCATAAAGGCCGTGGGCATATTATGGAAGACAAGGATGTAGCAACATGGATTGGGAATGATACTGTGTCCGGTCTAGCCAGTGATGTGATGGCGGGCAACCTTGAGGGATTGCGGAGTGTTATGGCAAATACATTTGGATATACCGGGGATGACCTAGATGCTAGAGTGAACCACATTATACAATTACGTAATGACGGGAAGCTTCAGGAAGCGATACAAGAAGCGTTTGATATGGGAGACGATGTCAGAAGTACCAATAGAGCATTCCAGGGTGATGCAAACTTCAGAAACGTATCGGTTGCTCAAGTAATGCAAGCTCATAACAAATTCGGTGATGAGGAGCTTGTGCAGGCTATGGTTCTTAAGGCTATGGCTGGCGGCACATACTATGCGGATGGAATGGATACTTGGCGTGCTTCAGAACTTTCAGCCGGACACGACAGAAATGCAAAAGCTCAGATGGCGATTGA
>JAYSZA010000010.1:0-38873 GCA_043727115.1 Candidatus Saccharimonadota bacterium | reverse complement strand
ATCCCTTTCATCCCACTGAGGATCTTTCGGATCATGTTTTAGAACGTCAAAATATAGAGCTGTAAATACGTCCGCAAGTCCAAGTGGCCCAGCACTATGCCCACTACCAGCAAGTTCTAGACTTTTCACAATATCCAGACGTATATCAACAGCAATAAGTTCTAAATCTGTGATTGATAATTTTTTATCAGTAAAATTCTTTACACTCATGCGTCATATCTTTTCTTTGGTGAAATTATATTTTTATTAGGGTATTTTCTCGGTTCTTTTACTGAATTGTAGTCGTGACTACGGTCGAGGAAAAAACTAAGAAAATAACCAATAAAAATTTGTTTCATCTGAAAATGATATGTCGCCTGGGTGTTACTACTCATTACGCTTATGATAGCAGATTCAACATGCATAAAGATAGGTACGGCACAGTATAATTGTCATTATTCAATATATATGTTATAATTATATATTATGCTTGTAACACACCTCTCGAATACGCCAGAAATACTCGACCATGAGCTTTTCAAGAAAGCAGCACAACAGAGTGTAGCTCCTGGTAGCGAAGCCTCTACAGTACAATTACTCGACAACAGTAAAGATAAAGAAAACAAATTGTACTTTAGTGAGCCTTATGCCGACTTTACTGTCGTTTCTGGATTGCCTTTTGAAACTGATGAACCTACTCCTGATCGTTACGCTCCTGTTGATCATGCGAAGCTTGACACGGTAAGTATTCACTATCTTGCTATCCTGTGTGCGCTTGGATATGTTGCGGGTGTTGATCGTGTTCGTGGTGGTCGTATTATCGGAGACATCATGACTCGTCCAGGGTTTGAAAATACAGTAGACTCAGCATTTGGATCAAAACATCCTTTTGATGCTCACAGAGATGTTGCCTGGGCTGAAGCTGCATATAGACCCGACGTATTCGGGCTGTTTTGTAGGCGTAACGCCAGTCAAACTCCCACCACATTCTTCCACCCTGATCCTACAGATCTTGATGCGTCAACACGAACAACACTTGGTGAGCGACGTTTTCGTATCGTGTTTAATGATCAACATGATTTGCTAGACCCGGGATTGCACGCAACTCCGATACTAGACGAACGTAATGAGATTAATTATTATGGTGCTCTCAAAACACTACCTATTTCCGACAAAGATACTCACGCACGAAAAGCACTAGATACACTCCATTCACTAATCAAAGAGTCTGAATCAACAAGCATTGCTTTGGAGCCAGGACAGTTGCTAATCGCTCTCAATCACCTCCATGGTAGAAGCTCTATTCCTGATTGGGACAGTACCGGTCCACATCGACGATGGTTGCAACGCGTGTTTGTCTATACAGATCCGGCTAAAATTGAAGTAATAAAAACTCTCCCACAGCGTATCGTTCGTACAGATAAAAGTGCCTAAACTAACTTCAGTAATCCAGCATAGGCTTCGCCTGGACTTTTAGCATTTCGTAAATACCCACCTACGTTAATAACATGTGCACCAGACTGTGCAATTTCTGTGACATTACTATTAGTTACGCCACCGTCCCATGCTATTTCAACGTCAGGGTATGCTTTTCTAACACTTTTAACTTTTTCTAACTGGTCCAGGTCCGCTTCAGCACCTTGAAATCCAAGATGACCTCCAAACACTAAAACATGATCGAACAAATCATCTATTTCTAACTCACGAAGATCATTAACTGATGTCTCGGGAAGCAAAGCAATTCCAGTTCGAGTCCCGTTATCTTGTAGTAACTGCAGGCATTTTTTAACATCGTCTGACTCTGCGTGCAATATGACCAGGTCAGCTTCTAGGTGGATAATGTCATCTAGAGCGTCAAGCGGCTTTTGGTACATGATATGGGCGTGCGTAACCAAATCGTCATTTCTCCAAGCCTTGTCTATGGGTAATAATTCGGAAGCTGCAAATATTCCATCTGAAAAATCAAGATGCACGCCTTCGGAAAAACTAGCGATTATCTCCATCTGCTCGCGGTACTCGTGCAGATCAGAAGCTGTTATTGTAGGAGTAATAGTTGACTTTGATTGCATAGTATGATATAATTAGTTATTATGTTTAGAAAGGATCCTCGTACTCAATTGTACAGTGTCGCTCGGCAAAGTCTAGAAAGACTAGGTGCAGGTTTATTGTTATCTGACATTTATGATGATCAGCTGCACGAGTGGGACAATTTTTTTGGTATGCGATCAGAAGCAAGAATACCTTTTGACTTTTTTGATGCAGAATCCTCTTTTCAATGTGATAGTGCCAAATTCTTTTCTCTTTATGAAGCTAATCCCAGTACATTTATACTGACTCTACTTCTACACAAAAATGGTTCACCTTACTGCCGAGAAGGTGATGTGGTGACTGAAGTACCTGGTATTAATGGATGGCATGATATTGTGCTTGGACCAGAAATGCCACCGACCATAGTCCCAAGTGAGTCACACGACGGGATTGATCAGCAAATTTCTAATATTTACAGAATGGTTAAATGTGGCGTAGCCGAACCCTTGCAATTATCTAGGGCTGTTACCCTCACGCAGGTTTTGCAGGGGTTAGAAATAGCTGACTTAGATATCGGTAGCATAAATTAGTTAGTGGCTCAGGCATTCACTATATGTCGTCTAGCTGACTAATGCGTCTTTTGTATCGAGCTGCTCCAGCAAAGTGCGTAGTTAGCCACGTATCGATAACTGGCTTCCAGTCTTTATCGCTCACTAATATTTCAGCTGGCAACGCTAAAACATTACTATCTTCATCGTTACGAGTAGAACGAGCGGCATCAATGCTCCAACCAAGTCCAGCTCTAATACCTTTGTGCCTGTTAGCTGCAATCGCCATCCCTTGGCCACTTCCGCATACTAAAATGCCTCGAGCGGAGTCACCCTCTGCTTTCATAGCACTCACAACACGCGTAGCAAAAATGGTAAAGTCATCATCCGGATTCAGTTTTTCATCGCCGACGTCAACCACATCATGACCAAGAGAAATCAAATACTTTTCAATCCGCTCTTTTAGATGGTAGCCGTTATGGTCAGCTCCTATAAATATTTTCACTTATTATTCCTTTGCTTCAAGAGTTTTGCCGACGTCTGCAACCATTTCAACAAGCCGATTAGAGTAGCCCCATTCGTTGTCGTACCAAACAACAACTTTTGCCAAGTTTCCGTCAACAACATTTGTTAGAAGTGAGTCAACCGTGCCTGAGTGGCTGTTACCAATATAGTCACTGCTAACAAGTGGTTCATCGCTCACTGCAATAATTCCCTGGAAGTATGGTTCTTTGACGTGTTTTCTAAATACTTCATTAATTTCATCTTTAGTTGTATCTTTTTTTAGTAGCATTGTGATATCTGACAAAGAAACTACCGATGTAGGAACACGCACACTCAAACCGTCAAATTTGTTCTTCAGGCTTGGAACTGTTAGAGCAACTGCCTTTGCCGCACCGGTTGTAGTTGGTACGAGGTTCTGTGCTGCAGCACGCGCTTCTCGTAAATCTTTGCTAGGGCCATCTTGCAGAACTTGGGTCGCTGTGTAGCTATGGACTGTGGTGAGCATAGCTTTTTCTACACCGAATTCTAGCTCCATAATTGCCATAACGGCAGCGATGCTATTTGTAGTACAGCTTGCATTACTAATTACATCACCGGCGTTCTCGAGCACTTCTTCATTCGCTCCAATAACAATCGTAGGCGTTTCATCGTCTTTGGCTGGTGCTGACAATACGACTTTCTTAGCACCGGCACGCAAATGCGCACTGGCAGCTTCAGTTGTCACAAACCTACCCGTAGACTCTATAACTACATCGACATTTAACACCTTCCAGGGTAGTTGCTCTGGGTCCTTTTCTGCAGAAACGGGGATTGATACACCATCAACTATGATCGCTGCCGCGTCAAAAGTAACTTTATGCTGAAACTCACCATAATTAGTATCGTGCTTTAGCAAATGAGCTAGAGTGAGCGTATCAGTCAAGTCATTAATGCCAACTACTTCGATGTCCTTGCGCTCTGCTAGTATGCGGAATGACATTCGGCCAATTCTACCAAACCCATTGATTGCTACTCGTGTTTTCATAACCCTAGTGTCCTTTGCTTATATTTAAACCTATTGTAACGTGGTTATGGTTTAACTAGCAAGGTGTATAAGTATCTTTGGAGTAACTGACTGGAAGAACGCTTTATCTTTAGGGTGAGTTAGCTTATCTGCAACATCTTGAATTGCTAACCATTCAGCATACGGATTCTCTGGGTCTATCGGTTTCAGCTCTTCTTGGTTTGTGATGCACAAAAATATAGTAATATGCTTCATTTGCTCTAGGTTTTCTCCAACCCCATCAACTCCTATACGGCCACGGTCATATTCGCCTAGTTTTTCTAAAATCTTGACGTCCTGGATACCGCTTTCTTCGAATATTTCTCGAACAGCAGCTTCTTCAGCGTCTTCTCCGGGTTCCAGGTGACCTTTAGGCAAAGACCAGGAGTTACCATTTTGACTCACGATTATAATCTTATTGCCAGGACCAATCACAACCCCGCCCGCAGAATAGTAAACACTCATCTCTGTTATTCCTTCACAGTTTGTAAAAATCTTAATATTGCTATGGCTGAACGACTTTCTGAAAATATTTCTTTGTCCAACACATATTTTTTCACGTCGCTGAACGACGCCCAGAAAGAACCTTCGATTTCGTTAGCCTCTGATTCGTGGAATTGTGCGCCGTCCTGGTGCATTTCAAAATCTGATGCTATCCAGTAGTGTAGATCCCAGGAACATGTGGCGCCAAGCACATCAAGCCCAAAGTAAACTAAATTTTCAGGTTTAACGATTATCCCGCACTCTTCAAGTGCCTCACCTGCAATCGACTGCCTACTTGCGTCAACGATATCTCCATCAAAGTTTTCTAATTCATCAAGAGTGTCGAAGACTTTCCCGCCAGGAAGCCTTATGTCTGTCTTGCCGTTTAGTTCATGGCGTTTTTCACGTTGCAGTAACATCTGTCCGTCTTTTACTATAATCAATCTACTGCCGGGGGCTCGTGCCGCACGCTCAAAAATACGTCCATCTGATTGTAAAGAATTCTGAACTTTCCACAATCTACCTACGAATATATCTTCCCAGGCCATTTTACCTATGCCTGTTGTTTCCAGCGGTCAATACACTCTGTTATGATTTCGTGCGCACGGGCTGCATCACCAAATCCAAGAACTTTCACGCTTCCTGGTTTCTTCAAATCTTTATAACGCGAAAAATGATGCTCAATTTGTTTGACCCATTGATCACCCATGTCAGCTAGACTCTGAATTCTGTTACCGGTGTTGCGGTCATCAGCCGGCACACAGATTACTTTGTGGTCCATTTCACCGTCATCTTCAAATTCCATGACGCCAATAACAGTCGCTTCAACCACAATAGCTGTCGGCAACGGCTCTTCAGTAATAATCAGCGTATCCAATTCGTCACCATCATCGTCAAGCGTACCAGGGATGAATCCGTAGTTTGTTGGCTTTGCAAAAATTTTTGGCTCAACTCGGTCAAGTCGCATTACTTTCAGTTTACGGTCGTATTCTATTTTATTATTTGAACCCATTGGGATTTCGACAACTGTATGAATAGTTTTGTCTTCTGCGTATGGGGTGAATAGGCCGTTGTAGTCCATTTGTTTTTACTCCTTGTTATCTTTGAATATATTGTACACCAGGTAGAGGAATTTATCATTTCTACATTGACCATTTGGCATAGATTTAACATTTAGCAGTTAGCATTGAAGCCCAAAGGGCAGGCCATTTGTTATACTTAGGGTTAATGAAAATAATTGGACACCGCGGAGCAAGGGATGAAGCGCCAGAAAACACAAAAGCATCAATAGGCTTAGCTATGAATGCTGGAGTGGACATGATAGAGGTTGATTTGCGTCTCTCTGGGGATAGTATTGTACTCAGTCACAACCCTATTTTAGACAATCAAACATACTACTCTCTGACTGAATTACTCACCCAGGTTGCCGCGACAATACCGATTAATCTGGAGATAAAAGAAATCCAAGTTGTAGATAAACTAGCCACTGTACTAGAAAATTATTCCGGAGAAATACTGTTGTCTAGCTTCGACTTTAAAACGCTGCAAGCTTGCCGTGATCGATTACCACGCGCCCCCCTGGCAGTGCTTGAATCTTGGTCTGGCATCAGAGCTACCTACCGGGCTAAAAAGCTAAACACCAAAAGAATACATATGAATCAGAGGTGGTTGTGGAGTGGATTTATATCATCCATGTCCAGACGGGGTTGGCTACTATACTCGTATACAGTTAATTCTCAAGCGCAGGCTATAAAGTTCGAACAGGCTGGCTTGCACGGAATTTTTACCGACTATCCCTCCAAGTTCACGCTATACTACAAACAACAATCAAACCAGAAGGGTAAAAAATCATGAATCCAAAGAATATTACGGCTATTGTAGTGAGTGCGTTAGTGGTCGTTGGCGCAGTTGCGTATGTAATTTCTAAGCCGTCTGTGACCGAGCCAGGACTAACAACGCAACCAGACACGTCAACACAAACAAATACAAATTCGCAAACTACTAAATCTGATTCATTTACAGCCGTGCAAGTCGCGACACACAATAACAAAACAGACTGCTGGACGATAATCAACGGCAATGTGTACGACATAACCAGTTACGTACCTAGACATCCTGGAGGAGATGATATCCTAGCAGCTTGCGGTGCAGACGGAACATCTTTATTCACTCAAAGAACTACCGAAGAAGGTGAATCTGTTGGTAGCGGTACACCACATAGTCAAAGTGCATCCTCGCAACTGGCGTCATTTAAAGTCGGTGAACTATCTGAATAGCCCCATTTGGACAGAGATTTTGTAAGCTAAGTTTTTCTAACGATTAATTTCTTGTAAATATTCACGGATTGAAAGCGCGGCGCTTGCGCCTTCGCCGACCGCAGAAGCTATCTGCATTGTCGCACCAGAGCGCACATCTCCTGCACAGAAAAGGCCAGGAACATTTGTCTCTAGTTTGAGATTTGTTTTCACGAACCCAAAATCGTCCAATTCTACTCCGCTATCTTTCAAGAAATATGTTACGGGCTTTAGTCCGATAAATACAAACACGCCGTCAGTTACAAAATCTGTCGTTTCTCCGTCTTTAGTCGCAACAACGTTTGTTACTTTTTGCATTCCGTCGACTTCCCCACCAACAATTTCCGTCGGAACAGTATTGAAATGAACTGTAATCTTATCATTCTTCTCAATTTCGTGAACCAAAACTTCACTGGCTTTCCATTGCCCGCCACGGACTAGAATATCTATATGGCTTGCGAATTTAGTCAAAAACAAAGCCTCTTGAGCGCTTGAATTACCGCCACCAACAACTACAAGCTTCTTATCGCGGTAGAAAGCACCATCACAAGTTGCACAGTTGTGTACACCACGCCCGTAAAACTCGTTCTCGCCTGGTATGCCAATTTTTTTCCACTCTGATCCAGTTCCGACCAAGACTGTTTTTGCCTTCATTTGTCCGCTGGTTGTCTCGAGGACAAACAAATCACCGTCTTTTTTGACCGACTGAACTTCGCCTAATTCTATCTTTGCACCAAATCGCTCAGCTTGTTTCTGTAGTTTTTCTGCAAGAACCAACCCCTCTACGCCTTCTTCAAATCCAGGATAGTTATCTACCATATCTGTAATTGCAGCCAAGCCACCAATAATTGCTTTCTCGAAAATAAGCGTGTCGATGTCCTCACGGGAGGTATAAACAGCAGCAGCCAAACTCGTCGGCCCCGCACCTATCATGATTACATCGTGAGTATTGTCTTCCATAGTAGTTTTCTATTCTTTCGTTATTAATTAAAAGAGACCCCAGAAATCAGCAGGTCTCTTTTAGTATTTAAGCACCTACTAAAGTCATTCTACACTAGAGATGCTAGTCTGGACAAATTATATCCTATAACAACTTCTTCGGTGCTGTCGTCGTTTTCAATAAGTGTAATGGGCACGGTTAAGGCTCCGCTTTTTTCGTAAACTTGCTTTTGCATCTCAGGCTGTTCATCAAGGTTTACTACGTTGTAACTGATGCCTTTAGAGTCAAGCCACTTTTTTACCATACCGCAGTATGCGCAAGTGGTTGTTGTAAATACCGTGATTTTTTTCATGGTTGCGAGGATTCTCCTTGAATAGTTTTTAGTTCTTTTTGATTTGTTAATTGATCTCTACTCACTATTGTATATAGTGCTTAAGCTAAATGCAATAGCGCTATATGTTGTGTTTTTGTCTATTTTTGTCTTAGTTTTCCTCCTCCTTAAAATCCCTCTATCTCTCCGTAGCAAACAACTCGATATCAAAAATTAAATCAGTATTTGGTGGTATAGATGAACCGCTACCTGATGCTCCGTACCCTAAGTCTGACGGGATGAATAGACGTCGCTTACCACCGACTTTCATGCCCGGTACACCTTCTTGCCATCCTACGATTAGGCCGCCTAATGGGCTTACTAGTTTTTCGCCACGTGGAATCGACGAGTCAAACACGACACCAGTAGTAGCCAAAGCTCCTGTGTAATCCATAGTTACCGTGTCGCCAGCCAAAACCGTTTCGCCTGTTCCGACAACAATATCTTCGAAACGTAGCTCTGGAATCTCATAGGGACCAGCAAAATTTTCAATTACTGTGCTTGTTTGGTCGTCCACTGGTGCCTCCTCTGGCTGTACTGACACATCTTCTTCGACGAGTCCAGCATCTTCGTTATTAAGTTGATAGATTACATATCCTGCTGCACCGACTGTTGTTAGTAAAAACAGAAGGGCCAACAAAAATGCAGCCACCCTTTGGCTATTTGTATTTGCCATCTAAATTGTTATCCCTCCACGCGTGTTTATTTCGGAACTTGATAGTTCTATCGCGATTACTATTTAGTATACTCGTTTATTGACTTTCAAAAAACCTAAAAATTACAACGGAACTACGGAGTTTAGACCCCTAAATCTGAAATTATTTTCTAAGTAATTTTCTAGGAATTGCACGTAAAGACTCTGCAATTAGGTAGTAGTACGGAAATACGAGTATTACTAGAAGCGTGCTGGACAAAAGACCGAACACTAGAGTATAGGCCAGGCCCTCCCAAAATGGGTCAGACAGCGCCAAAGGAAGCAGCGCTAAGAAACTGGTAATACTCGTTGTTAGCAACGGTCTGAGCCTAGCCTGCAGTGCGTCTGCCATGGCTTCGTCCGGTGGAAGACCTTGTTTCTGGGACTCATTCGCATAATCAGTCAGCAATATGGTGTTATTGAGGCTAATACCGATGAGCGCGAAGACTCCTAGCATGCTGAAGAAACTAATGACGTTGTCTGTGAGATACAGCCCCACTCCAACTCCAAACACTGCAAATGGTAATGCAGTGAAAATCAATAGAGGCTGGATAATGCTCCTGAACAAGAGCGCCATGACGACAAACATCACGATAAACAGTGGTAAAGCTGCCTGCCCCATCGAAGAGAACGAATCTTGATTTTCCTGCTCTTGGCCTAAATCAAATGCAATGACAGACGGGCCTAGACCTCTTTCTGTCAAAGAAGCAGAGTTAAACTCACCAGTTATAGAATCCTGAGCAAGAGTAACCAGCGCTGATGTGTCATCATCAGAGAACATTGCTGATACTTCTATAAACTCTCCATCCAGCGACCTGAGCAATATATTTCTTGGGGAAATAGTAACATCCCTAAATGTTGCCTTTGTTCCGTCCAGCCGTGTTAGTTCTTCTTTTTCCAAAAATTGTTGCATGTCACTTGCCAGCAGCCTGACAGCCTCTTCGTTATCGCCCACAAGTCGAACGGTAAATTCACTAGGTGGAGGCCCCACACCTGCAGTACGTGCTTCGACGGTTGCACCTAGATCCTTGCTAGCGAAAGTCGAGTTCAATCTATCTACATATTCGACCGATGTTATGTCGCGTTTATGTAAATCTGTTATTTTGACATCGGCACTGAAGTTTGAAGCTGATGCTGGACCGTTCTGACCGGTGAGAGTAACGCTTACGAAATCACCGCCCAGTACTTGGCCAGTAGTACTTAAAACTTCGTCTGCAATTTTTTCAGTTTGCTCTACGGTTGCTGTTTCTAGATTACTTACTCGGGCAACAATCGTTATATCATTACCGTCTTTTTGGCTAGGAAAAATGTTAAACCCTACTTTTGACAATATAAACAAACCGGCAAGTAAAAATGCTGTCCCCACAAAAACTGCAGATATCCTAGACACCACTCTGCTACGTCGAGTTTTAGAAAAACGAACTATATTATTGGCAAAGAATCTACCAACTGCTTTTTCTGCTCTATCAACGACTAGAACTTTGCGTTGTTTATGTTCTGGCTCACGATTCCTGAACGAAAACTTCACCATGAGAGGTATGAACAGTATCGAAACGATTAGGCTGACGAAAAGACTTACAATTATAGTTATGGGGACTGCTCGTATGAATTCTCCTAGTATGCCACTGATGAATAGCATTGGCGCAAAAGCAAGTGCAGTCACTAAGGTTCCAGTTGAACTAGCCCGAGCTACTCTCTTTAAGGAATCTGCAACGACCTCGGCAAGTTTTAGTTTTTTATCACGCACTCCTTTATCAATAGCTTCAATGATAATAGTAGTGTCATCAACAATTAGTGCTAAACACAGCACGAGAGAAAACAGGGTAATCGTGTTTAGTGTATAGCCGATGGCGTACAGAATACCTACGGTGATTATTACCGTTGACGCCATCGCAAATGCCGTTATAACTGATGCGCGGAAACTTATCAGTACAAAACTGACCACCAAAACTACTAATAGACCTTCTAGTAAGTTTTTCTGTAGACTTGCGACTTGTTCCCTTATGCCTTCTGCGAAGTTTGCACTAATCGCAGCACTTGCCTTGTCGTTGGATAAATCCGCACTCTCTACAATGCTTGCAACTTCGTCATACAGCTCAAGCTGGTCCACACCCTCAACACCTTTGACGGCGACAATAGCAGAAGGTACAATCGTACCCGTTTCTTCGGAATAAAACCTATCAAATGTTCTCTGAATTGTCGTAGGTGTGCCGTCAGAGAAATTTGGAGCTGTCTGTAATAGCTCTAGTGATTTCGCACGTTCTATCAACTCTGACCTACCGTTAAGAGTTGATGCTAGTTCAGCACTTGAAGCATCCAATTCTTGAGGAGTCAGACCCTCGCCGTGAACACTAACAAGCAAATCGTCACCTTCATTCGTCATCTTCCCAGCATTTACAGGTATGTAGATAATCCTCGCAGATTCTGGTAGTCCTAAATTGGAAACACCTGCTTCAATTTCTGAAAGGGCGTGTTCAACATCGGTGCCTTCTTTGAACATAATCGTCAAATTCGCACCCTTATCGGTAGAACTTGCAGTGACTGTCTTAACATGTTCACCTTCTGCGATTATATCAAGTATAGGGTGTGCAAACTCTGTGTCTACTTTGTCTGCTGACTCTTGGAACGAGACAACCGAGACTACTCCCACTGGAACATTAATTGTAGGGAATCCTTCCCTTCTCATCCAGGTTGTGTATGAAAAAACACCAACGGCAACAAAGAATAGCCACAAAAGTGTCGTATAACGGTAATTACGATAGAAAAACATCCCTATAATTTGCCAGATGTCGTTTAGAGAATTCTTTTTCCTATTTTTCATTATTATCACCCTTCAGCGTTATTCATTCTATGCTACGACACTATGCCAAACTTAGCCAGCGCCTCTTGCCTTTCTTCTGCTGATCTGGCGGTTTGTACTTGCAGTAGTTTTGCGTAGATTCCGTTTGACTTGGCCAATTCTCTTGGTGATCCAACCTCTGCCACCCTGCCACCTTTGAGTGCAACTATCAAGTCGACGTTTTGAATCGTACTAAGCCTATGGGCAATGATAATAGTGGTTCTGTTCTTCATAAGCCGCTCTAGTGCTTCCTGCACCAGTAGTTCACTTCGGCTATCCAGGCTAGATGTCGCTTCATCGAGCACTAGAATCGGAGCATCTTTTTGTATAGCTCGAGCTATAGCAATGCGTTGCTTTTGACCACCAGATAGTTTCAAGCCTCTTTCGCCGATTTCGCTGTTATAGCCCTCCTCAAAACCAGTTATAAATTCATGAGCATTCGCAGCTTTTGCTGCATGCTGTATCGATTTTTCAGAAGCCGATGCGTCTGCATAGGATATATTTTCTTGTATGGTACCAGAGAATAAATTAGGTTCCTGGAACACAACACCTATATTGCTTCTCAGGGAAGCCTTACTCACAGCACTGATATCTGTCCCGTCAATCTCAATTGTCCCAGAGCTCGGTTCATAAAGCCGTAAAAGTAAATTGGTGAGTGTTGTTTTACCCTCACCGCTCTCACCTACCAACGCTACTTTTTGGCCTGGTTTTATATCAAAACTGATATCGTGCATAATTTGTTTGGTTTTGGTGTAGCCAAATGATAAAGCATTAAACGTAATAGCACCCTTCTGGACCTTCAATTCTGTTTCTGATGCATCTATTTCTGGCTTTTCGTTCATCGCTTCAAAGTAATCCCGGCTATCAGACACGGCACGCTGAGTGTTTTCTACCAGATAACTGATGCTGAAGATTGGAATCCTGATATTCATCGCGTACAAAATCAGCGTCACGACCTGCCCGGTCGTAAAATCTCCTTGAGCCCCACGCACAAATATATAGCCATACACAGCAAAAAAGATGATATTTAGAATCAGACGCCTGCGTACGTCCTGCAAATGCCAAAAGCGCGATTGCGGGACAGTTTGTTTGAACGCACCCTGGAATTGACGGCTGAAGAATCCCAACTCACGTTCTTGTTGCATGAAACTTTTCACAACCTTCACCTGAGACACCGCCTCGCTGAATCGGCCATTGGCGATGTCAAAATGTTCGTTTTTTTTGCTCTGGTAGCCCATCCAGACGTTGCTGGTACGAACCGTCATCCAGATGAATATCGGGTACAAAGATGCCAACATCAGACCGACAGGCCAGGATATAAACAATACAATTCCCAGACTCAGAATGGTCGATACGATGAACTGTAGGAAATTGTTGGACATCATATGGATGAAGCCTGTAACCTGCACAATGGACCGGTTCAGCCTGCTAATAATCTTACCTGTTTGCTCGTTGTCAAAGTATTTTTGCGGCAAGCTCATTAGGTGACGGTAGTAATTTTCGCTCAGTAGTTTATTGAGTTTGACCTGAATCATATCGCCGATATAACCAGATATGTTGCTAAATCCCGTTTGCATTAGATCAAGTACAAAAATACCGACCGCAAACAGAAAGGCGTGGGTGATGTTGGCCTGTGAGCCTTTTTGTATTTCATCAATCGCCCAGCCAGATAACAATGGCTGAAGTATAGTAATTAGGCTCAATAGCACCGTAAAAACGCTGATCCATGCGTAGCTACGCCACAAACTGCCTCCAACTCGCAGAATCCGTATTATATCTTTCATCTTAATCCTATTGTAGCAGATAGGATTTTGTAACTATACATTCTATAGTAGCTAGTGTTGATCCGTAATAAAAACTGGGCTGAGATAGCCCAGTTTGCGGAAATAAAGGTTTCCACCTCTACACTTCCACCTATATTGTAGCCTACTCTAACACGCTCATGCTAGGTGATATTTTTCACTATTTAGCGATTTGTTCCCAAGGCAAATCGGCTTTACCGAAGTGACCATAGGCAGTGGTCTGAGAATATATTGGACGTCGCAAATCTAGTCCCTCTACTATGCCTCGTACAGTCGTATCAAGCAGCCCATCGACAAAGGTCTGAATTTCTTCTAGAGACGCTGTCTCTGTACCAAAACAGTCGAAAGCTTTCATCTGTGGATTAGCTTGGCCAATAACAAACGCGAGTGCAACTTCGCATTTAGTAGCCAAACCTTTAGCTACAATGTTTTTGGCAATGTAGCGGGCTGCGTATGCTCCAGAACGGTCAACCTTACTGGGGTCTTTGCCGGAGAAAGCTCCACCTCCAACACGCGCATAACCACCATAACCGTCAACCACAATCTTGCGTCCAGTCAAACCTGCATCAGTGTCTGGTCCTGGAATGTGCCATAGCCCTGTACCGTTAATTACGACTTGCTCATCAGAAACTGAGTAGCCGTATCTATCCAACACGACATCGATAATTTGCTCTTTTATAACCTTGTGAACTTCCTTGGGACTTGTCTGTTCATCGTGCGCAACAGCCATTACGACTTTTTCAACTCGGACTGGCTTGTCGTTTTCATACGCAACTGTAACTTGGCTTTTACCATCAGGCCTGACAAACGTAATTGAACCTGATTCACGCGACTCATCCAGCGCTTTCGTTAGGGCGTGAGCAAGTGTGATTGGTATTGGCATTAGTTCAGGTGTTTCATCACAAGCAAAACCAAACATCATACCTTGATCACCAGCACCGTCAAGATCGACACCCATAGCAATCTCTGGAGATTGTTGGTGAATATAGTTATCAAGAGGTGATTTACTAGAAAAGTTCCAGCTGTCGTTTGTATATCCTAATTTTGCAATCGCTTCTCGTGCCACGGCTTCAAAATCAACTTTGGCTGATGTTTTAACTTCTCCAAACAAACCAATTCGGTTTGCGCCAACAATTGTCTCTAACCCTGTTCTTGCTTTTGGGTCTTGGCTTAAAATTGCGTCCAAAATTGCATCGCTAATTGCATCGGCAACTTTGTCGGGATGACCAGCAGCAACTGACTCACTTGTAAATAATTTATAACTCATAAATAAAAATATCCTTCCGTCTTCCATAATCTGTAGACAAAAGGATATGCAAAAGTTTGGCAATATCTTTCTTGTCACAGAATAATCAGACAAGCTAGACGTAGCACCTTATCGTTTTAGGATAGGTTGCTGGTGAGTCATAACGGGCTAGTTCCCTTCTCACACTCTGTATATTGTTTAATTGTTAATGTTTCTATCTTACCAGCTAGGACTAGTTTCTCAAAATCCGGGAGCTACTTGCCATTAAGCTTATTTACCGCCGGCATATGTGAGAGGTACGGCATCTGATTCAGATTTTTGGTCTGGAAATTCTTCTCTTATTCTTTCAATATCTTCTTTACTCATTACCCAATCAAGTGCACCTAAATTTTCGTTCAGGTGTTGAGGGTTTGATGTTTTTGATATTGTGATGATGTTTTGCTGAGACACTAACCAGTTAATTGCAATCTGGTTTTGAGTTTTGCCGTATTTTACAGCAATTTCCTTGACTATTTCACTGTCGGGCAATCCGCCTTTTTGAAGTGGTCGCCAAACACATAATAGGTAGTCATTATCTATAGCATGTTGCTGGAGGCTGTATTTTTCTACTTCTCGATACTGAACATTGTAATGAAGTTGGTGATATACGATTTTATTTTTTGAGTTTTTCTGAGCTTCGTTGAATCTCTCTGGGGTCAAATTACAAACACCGATATATCTAACTAACCCTCTATCTACTAGCTCATCCATTGCTTTCATAGTTTCAGCTATTGATGATCCGACTTCTGGATAGCGATGTAGCATATACAAATCAACATATTCTACTTTCATCCTCTTAAGACTTCTTGCAAAAGCAGTCATCACACCTTCGTAGCCCTGATTGTGCCCCATTACTTTTGACGCGATAAATAGTTTAGATCTGTCATAACCATCTATAGCTTGCGCTAGAAGCTCTTCGGCATGACCATCGCCGTACATCTCAGCTGTATCTAGATGCGTAACACCGGAATCAATAGCATATCTAATGGCTTTGATTTCCGCTTCGTCATTTGAGCTATCAGCTTCTCTGCGTCCACCCATTTCCCATAGACCCAATCCATAGACCGGTAACTCAAAACCATTCTTTAGCTTCTTTGTCGGTATATTCATGCTTTCCATTCGAGTTTAAGTTTATGACCATGGTCGGCGCCGAATCTGCCAAATGCGTACCAGTTTTCTACGCTTATTTTATAGAATCTCTCAGGATCGGGTTCGTCTGAACTATCAAGAATCGATTCTGATGTGCCGAACCTAGATTGAAAGGCTAGAAATGCAGGATGTTTTGCGTCAACATCTATTAGTTCCTCGGCTATGCCTTCAAAATAAACCCCAACTACTGAGTCACCTGAGTTGAACTGCTGGACTATATCGCCTGCAACATTAGGATTACTCACTAATTCTTGGCTATGTCTACGACTAGCTCTAGATCTCCAGTACAAATTCAGCTGTTCATCATATGCAAAATGCACTTCACAGACCCAGGGTCTGTTGTCGGCGCAAGTTGCTAATGACATATGTACCGTTTTCTCTATATACTCTCTGACTATTTTTTCAACGTTCATATACAATATTCTTATCACTCGTAAAGGAAATCTACTTTGCTAACTTAAGTTCGAGTTTACTTATACGGTTATCATGGCCGTCAATTTGGTCTTGATGTCCAGAAATAGCATCTGCAACACCACCAAAACCATCACGCATTTCTTGCTGTATATCTTCTTTGATTTCTTGCATTTGTGCGCCCAGCTCTTTTTTGATTCGTTCTTCAGATTCTCTGATAGCTCCATTAATTGTATTTTTCGAGGTACTATTTACATCTTTCACGGCATTATTAACTGTGTGATCAACATACTGTTTGAAATCTTCTATCATTTCTTGAACTGTTAGGTCTTCTTTCGACATACTATAACTATACTCTTCTGTTTTAGAAATTGATAAATGTTAATTGCTAAAACTATGCTAATTGGGTAAATGCTAAATGATAATTTTCTAAGCCTACCAGCCGCCTCCGCCGCCTCCGCCACCGCCACCGCCAGAGAAACCTCCGCCCCCTGAAAAGCCAGAACTGCCAGAACTTGATGGTGCCGTAAAGCTTGTACTGACTGCACTTGTTGTGTTCGTAATACTAGAAACTAGCACCGCAGTGTTGAACGTACTCCAATTACCTTGATACCAGTCTGGTGGTTGCTTATATATATCAGCGAAAGCTTCCGACCAAGAATCTTCGACGCTCATCGCAACGGCGTAGGGTAGGAGTTTTTCAAAAAACTTCCTATCACGCTTTGGTTGACCTACATTGTTTGATAAAGGCGCTGCCACAGCATCCTGCATTTTGATTCGTTCTTTTTCTGCTTTACTCAAATACAACTTCAAGCCTTTCATATGTTCAACCAGCATGTTTCCTTTGACGCTACGTCTAGTCATCAGTGCCGCGAATATTATTACCAATACGACAGATATGATACTCGTGGCTACACTTACCCCATTGGTAAAAGTTGCGAATGCAATACCGATTACAAATACTACGATTGCTAATATTATTTGCGGCACTAATTTCTTAAATGCATTCTTAGGCGACAATTCGTAGTAACCTGAAGCTAGCGATTTAGCGTCAATATTGTTTGATAAATCCTGCAGTGTTTTGTAGAGTTTATTTTTCTTCGACTGTAACGATACAGTTTGACCAAGAGTGACTGAATCAAACAATGCAGTCAATAAAGTTTTCTCGTCCTCCATGACGTAGGAATCTGGCAACCTAGTCAGTTCTAGGTCATGCTTGGCTTTCTTGCCCTCTCCGGTCTCGATAATCTTGATATATCCACGAATCGCCAAATCAATAATCGAGGCACTTACCTGCCGGGGCAAAAGTGCATTCTGTAATACATAGCTGGCCTGCATAACACTCAAGCCCTTTGGTCGCTCAAAGTATGGTGCAATTGCACTTCTCTCTGGGTAATCTTTGCCGAATTTTTGCCATTTTTTGTAGGCGGTTGTCACTAGCAATAACTGGAACAAAAACAACGGGCTAGCAACTACCAATCCCCAATTTTTGTCTAGCCAGCTAGGTGCTGTAAAGTAGCCCTTTTCAAAGCCTTGAATAAAAGTAAGGGTCTGTCCAGCGCTAAGAGACCGAGTTGTCTTATAATCTACTTTCTGCGAGTCCTCTACAACGGTACAGTCTTGAGCATTTAACCCGAAAACGCCTGCGTAGCACTGGGGTCTGTATTTAAGACTTGAAACGGCCTCAAAGTTCACGATACCTGACACACTTAAGAATGGTTGAGACCACTGGTCACCGTTAACGTCCCAGTACAGCTCGTCGTGGTCTTCGTAGAAGCGAATTACATTTTCTAATTCATACTTAATTTCGTAGACATGTTCTCCTGTAATATACACATTGGCATCGCCAATTCTAACTACATTATTGTCATTTTCCGGGTAGATAATGTAGGGCTCTGTTTTACCATCTCGCTTAATACTAGTGACTTTGAGGTCCAAATCTTCTTCTCCGTAAGTTTGCGGTATAGCGCGTAGTATCCCCCTATTTTGACCACTGAAGTACAGAGTTATGGTTTCAGTAATTTCAAGTAGTCCTTGAGGATCCTTGTTGGTTAGCTTGTATCGAGCGTCGAATGACTCAATTACAAAATCATTCACTCCTTGTGCGATTGTTTTCGACGAGCCAACAGTAGCTAACAACAAAAATAGTGCAAAAAAACCTACAACTGACTTAAATACGAGTCGCTTTGAGTTCTTCATGAACAACCTTTGCCAACTTATCGAGTAGTTCGTTAACTTCTTGCGTCTTAAGAGTCTTCTGGTTATGAGTCAGCGTTATGCGCATGGAATACCTTTTATTGTCTGAATCTTCCGCTTGGTATATATCCAACGGCTCCACAGTATATTCGTAACCTGTCTCTGCCTTGGCAACAGCTAGCTCTGCGTGGATTAGTGTGTATATCTTCCCCCAACTTACCGACGATTTAGCTTCAAATGTAATGTCCTGGACAGTGCTTGGGTATTGAGACAATGGTTGATACGGGCGACTCAAGCTGTTTTCTCGAAGCAAATCAATATCTATCTCAAAGCCAGCGCAATATTTTGGTAGTTTGAAAGACTTGGCAACTTTCGATTGGAACTCGCCAATTACACCGACTGGTTTGCTGTCATCCCCTAGCAAAATTACCGCTGAACGTTCTTTTTGATATGGAGCAGTAAGTGGCCACTCATTAGTGTCGAGCGGTTCGTAAATTGCCTGACCATTTGTTATCAGATCGACGTATTTTTTCGCCTGGTAATACGCTGCACTGTGCAGAGTTTTTTGATATTTGCCGTCAGCAGCCACGACAAATCCCAGCCTATTCATCTGTTTTGGCAAATTTGGCTCTGTTTCCTCGAAATGATTTTTGACATGAACCTTACCAGTTTCGTATAAAGCAAATGCATTTTCATCGCTACCGGCTTGAGCTTTGATGTTTGAATGTACTTTGGCAAGCAAACTAGGTATCAGGCTTGGACGATAATACTGCAAATCTGGGCTCAGCGCATTGCGTAGATGATAGGCGTATTTATCAGGGCTAATGTTAGAATTTTCTAATATTTTGCCGTGCACAAAACTGTATGTCAACACTTCATTAGCACCAGCACGCGACAAACTTCCGCGCAGTTTCTGCTTGAAATCTCTCGGTATATTTTTGGAGTTCGGCTTAGATGATCTAGATGGCAAAACGATTGGTAGTTTGTCGTAGCCATATAGTCGTCCGACTTCTTCGACTATATCTTCGCCTATACTAATATCCATACGCCAGAAAGGTGCTGTAATCTGTAAATCTTGGCCCTGCGTAATCACTTCGAACTCGACATTTTCTAACAAAGTTTTAATATCTTCCGAGGAAAGTTCTGAGCCTAGTCTAGCGTTGATGAAATCAATCGTGACTGAAACATGGTTTAAATTATCTGCAGACAAATCAAAATCAACCAAGTCGTAGACTTCACTTGCCTGGCGGGCTGAGGCGTTTTCTACCATTGATTTAATCGCATACCATAGAACTCGGTCATTCTGAAGTGGACTTTGTCCTTTATTGAATCTGGTCACTGCGTCTGTGAATAATCCATGTCGCATGCTTGTGCGTCGAACTGCATACATATCAAAATTCGCACACTCGATTAGTATAGATTGTGTATCAGCATCAACTTCAGTGTCTGCACCGCCCATCACACCGGCTAAGGCAACTGCTTGATTGTCTGTAGCTATCACAATGTCTGCTTCAGTTAGTTCAATCTCTTTGTTTCCGAGTAGACGTAGTTTCTCGCCTTTTCTAGCCATTCTCGGGCTAATTCCAGGATTTGTAGAAAACTTCTGTAGCTTATCAAAATCAAATGCGTGTAGAGGTTGACCAGTCAAATGCATTACGTAATTTGTGATATCAACAACATTGTTTATAGGCTTTATTCCTACTCGTTTCAGAAATCCTTGCAACCAAGACGCACTTGGCTCAACGACAACATTATCCATCACAACACACATGAATCTTGGGACTAGTTTCTGTACTCCGTTTTGTATATCAAGTGTCACCTTGTTTTCGATTTCAGTATTCCAGACAGGAGATATTCTGTACCAATTGGGACTCTGAAATTTCATATCAAATATGCCAGCGAGTTCACGGGCTATGCCTAAATTACCGAAGCAGTCGGGGCGGTGCGTGAACATTTTGTTTTCGCAAGTCACAACAAAATCATTAAGCTGGTAAAAGCTACTTAGAGACTCACCGAGTTTTGGCTTTCGACCTATCTCTTCTGAATTTATCTCTAGAATTCCTGAATGATCGTCGCTCATAGCTAGTTCGCTAGGGCTAGCAATCATTCCATTTGATACTTTTCCACGGAGTTCACGTGCTTCGAGTACAAATGGGTCAGTGTCATATGTATTTGGTACCGTAGCGCCAGGTGGAATCCAGGCTACAATCAAACCCTCGCGAACATTAGGGGCACCGCAAACAACCTGTACGAATCCCTCAGAGTTTCGTTCCGCATCGGCAACACCACCGTCATCTATTAGACATAGGCTTAGTTTATCCGCGTCTGGATGTTTTACGCATGATACGACTTTAGCAACGATAACTCCGCTATATTTGTCCGCCCAATTTGTGACGTCTTCAATTGAGCCTAGCTGTGCTCCCATACGAGCGACTATTTCTTCGTGTGGCAGAGATTTCAATTCAACATTTGAGTGGCTTTGAGCCAAATTTAAACTAAACTTCATGGGCTACCTACCATTCCTTGCTGCCACTGCAAAATCAAAAAAGTATTTTTCAAGTGTGGCATCTTCTTCATCTGTTAATATCGACTTCGCAAACTGTTCTCGTGCAATCAATAGCTCTCTCGTTGGTTTATTATCTTCAGACCAAGAATCGACAGTCATGTTGATCAAATCCATACCACGGAAAAATGCGCTATTCATCCTACTTTCATTTCCTGCTTGTTTTGCATTAAGTGCTCGCCCGACTTCCGAACCGATGTTACCCATTTGGTTAAATACATCAAGCTTTTTCCAAGCTTCTATATCGACCACGTGATTACTCATGCACAACCTCGCTGATAATTTCTGTTATTTGCTTTCTGATATCGGTGTTTAGGACATCTTTAGAAGCGTTACCTTGCGAGGGTCGGATATTTATCATCGAATCAAATTCAATGAAATCATCAGTTCCAAAGTCTCCGGGGTGGAGATTGATGCCCCATAAATCATTTTGTTTTGAACCATTTTCTAAGAGGTAAGCTTCGCCCTCATAGTGCATAGGCATGTCAATGATAACGACTCTTTTTGCAATATCAACATCTGCCTTGACTAGCTCTCCAAACATTTTTTGGGCCATTTCCTGTAGCTCTGATACCGATATTTTATCTATAATCTTCATAGGTTAGTGCGCCCCCAAAAAAAACTGTTTACTGTCTGCTGTCTGCTGTTCATCTGAATTGCCTCAAAAATTTAAGATTTGCTGATTCAAAATGACGTATATCTTCGATTTGATTTTTCATCATCACCATTCTTTCAATTCCATTTCCCCAGGCAAATCCTGTGTAGATTGTTGAGTCAATCCCGGCAGCTTTCAGTACATTTGGGTGAATCATCCCGCAGCCTAGTAGTTCCAGCCATTTTTGGTCCTCGGAATTATCTTTCTTTAGCATGTCTGGACGCTCAATTGCAAATTCGAAACTTGGTTCAGTAAACGGGAAATAGAAAGGCTGAAGTTTTGTCTTCAAATCCTGCCCAAAATATTCGTTCATAAATGCAGATAACGTTGCAATCAGGTTTCCGACAGTTACGTTTTTTGCCACATAAATACCCTCAATTTGATAGAACGTATGTTCATGGGTAGCATCCAAATCCTCGTTTCGAAAAACTCTGTCTGGAATGACTACTGCGACAGGTTCTCCAGCTTCTAGATTGGCCATGTACTTCCGCAGAACCCTATTCTGCATCGTGGAAGTATGTGCAGGTGCAACTAGGCCTTCGTCTGTCATGAAAGTATCGTAATCGTCACGTGCTGGGTGTCCTTCGGGGAAATTTAAGCTCTCAAACATATGGTAATCATCATCAATTTCTCTAGATTCCTCTACAGCAAACCCCATTCTCTGGTATATATCGCAAATCAAGCTTATCTCACTTATCAGCGGATGTGTTGAACCTAGAGTACTAGGGAGTAGCTGCGGACGGTTGTTGACAGGAGTATTAACGTCCCATGGGGCTGTTATATCCAGCGCGGTTACTTCTGCAGGCTCTTCGTTAGAAGAATCTAACCAATCCTGTACTTCTTCTTTTAACTCATTTACGGATTTGCCGTATTCGCCGCGCTTCTCTGGAGCGACCTCTCGGATTCCTTCAAACAAAGTTTTGAGCTCCGGTGCGCGCAGAATATCAACTTTGTTCTCAAGCTCATCAAACTTACTCTTTAGCACTTTCCGTGCTTCATCAATTTCTTTCATATTCTATACTATATTGTATACGGGCTAACGGTTAAATGCCAGTAATTACTTCTTTGTATAACCACAAGCAATTGCATATGGACGGGTGCTTACTAGAGATTCCCTATACAGTTCTTTGCTCTCAAATTTCAGAATACCTTTGTGGGTCATTCTCACAAATTCACGGTAAGCATCCATCTGACCCAAATAACGTCGGTATTTGTGGGTCAAAATCCAATCTCGGCCTAGCATCCTACCCCTAAATTTGAACAACGCGTAAGTAACGAAAAGCATCGGAACTACGGCAATTAGCCACAATAGCGCGCTGGAACGGAGGCTCATCACAAGTCTGTCTACATCAATCTGTCCGCCAAAGACTATCTGTGAGAATCTAACTACTCCTACAGTCATGGTACAAACCAAGAAACTCCCCAGAACACCGTAGGTAAAAAGCATCATGGCGTATCTCTTGCTTAAGTTGCGCTTAATTATGCCTCTTTTTCTCAATGTCTCCCTAAGTAGCCACCAAAAGATGTATTGTCTATTGCCATTTATTTTTGTCTTTTTATCATTGTCCAGTTCGTAGCTGGAAATACCATCAAGCACCCGACGGACAGCTACAGGCGTGGCCCTGCCATCTATCTGTTGCATTAATAATTTTTCAAAGGAGTGAAGATTATTGTCAATTTTAGGTCCGGTTTCTACGGTAATTATTCCGTGCTTCTCGTGCATTATTAGAATACTTCGGTTAGCCAAATCGTAGACTGTCGCAAATAACTGTGGTTGTTTTACCTTAGCAGAAAATATGTAGGCTAATTCTGTCGGCGTCATTGCAACCGGCAATTTGTACATAGAAGTAACCAACTGTTTTCTGATGCCCCTGGTGTGGGTGTAGCGAAGATACAATATGTACAGAGGATAGATTACGACGAACACAACGAACAAACCAGCAGTTGCTAGCAACCAATCACTCCCCCTGTCATATACCCCAACAGCGGCAAAAACGCTCATGACTATATTCTATCATCATGCGTTTTTTTAACCTATTTTAAGCTCAGTCTAGACGCCGTTTGGGAATTCTTCGAAGTTTATTACCCCGCTGCTTCGAACACTCTTCAGTGATTCGCCGTATGCTAGGAGAACTTTGAGTGCGTAGTCTGCGCGTTTTTTGACATATCCATCAGAACCTTCCGCTTCTTCATGATCATTTAGGACATTTTTGCAGTCCTGCACCAGGAGTGCCTCAGGGCTTATTACATAATGATTGTTTTTGTAATTCATGATTCGCATCTGCATTAGCGGATAATGCCCACCACGCCCATCACTAACTCCTGTTAACATTACTGGTTTATGCGCTAATTCGCGGCCAACAAAATGCAACATATTTACTAGACCCTGACTCATTGTTCCATTCCACTCAGGGCTAACAAATACAAACCCATCGGAGCTAGAGAAGCTATCAAGCATATCTTTTGCTTGAATCGCCATTTCATCGCTATCGTCATACATAGGCAAGCCAACTTTGTGTAAGTCCAACACCTCTGCATCTGACCCGAGTTTCTGCACATGCTCGGCGAGCCATTCGCACACCTTTAAGCTCTGTGATCCTGGACGCATACTTGCACAAATTATTGTTATTCTCATATCCTAAATCTTAGCATACCTAGTTCGATGGATTCCGTTTCAAACCAATAGCAAGAGGGGCAAGAAGCAGACCATATATAATTGCAGACCCAACCAGCGCTGATTGTAGTGAAGTATTGCCCAAATAGTTAACGATTAAGACTAGGGGAATATATAACAGTCGGCGTAAAAGCGACGAGACCGATATAACCGTTGCCTGGATATCGGCTGGTGCCACGTGTTGAATCATTGGGCTCGTGACTGCCATGAACCAACCCCTAACTAGCGAGAAAACTAAGACGAAACATATCGTTATAGTCGTGATTGATACTCCGATAATTAAATATGCTGTCACGGCTGCTATCATTGGAAGGATTATTTTTTGACTATCGCTGAGACGCGGGGCAAAGCGCGTGGCCACCAAGGAGCCCAAGCTAACAAAAAGTAATGTTGTCGCCCAAGCAAGCCCTACGAATGATTTATTAACTCCAACATAGATAAGCATCGGTGTGAAGATCCATATAACTGTATGCGTAATATTTGATGAAACGGCTGCTGCGATTATTCGCCATTTTAGGGCTGGATGGCCATGAAGCGAGTATTTTGTAATCTCATACATATCTCTCAGTGGATGTTTTTCAGTAACGCGCCGTACACCGACTTCTTGAATAAGCAAAGAAATAATTGCGCCGATAACGAACATAATTCCCGACACTACGAAAGTCGCTCTGATGTTATAGGTTGCTATCAGACCACCAAGTCCAAAAGCAACAACCTCTGCAAGCGGCTTAAGACTACCGAGCTTTGCCGATATTCTCTGGTAGTCCTTATTTAGTTTAGTCGCATATGATTTAAGTAGTGCAACGTCAGCCCCGTTAGTAAACGCAATTCCAGCTCCAACCAAAATCTCTGCAATTATCACTCCAGTTAGTGAGCTGACCGTTGCATAAAAGAAAAATCCTGCAGCGACCAACAAGTCTCCGAAGAAATTGCTCATTTTTCTACTGAATCTGTCGGCAAGCCAACCGGACGGAATATCAAACAGCATAGCAACAGCCATGAATACAGCCTGTGATATCCCGACTGCAGTTTGGTTAAGCCCTATGTCATGCAGGAAAATAGTTAGAACGGGCATACTGAAAATCATCACAGTTAAAAGTGATTCGATTTGCAACAGCTTGAAACTAGTTTCAATTTTCTTAATCATTATTTTGTATTCCTTACTCGACTATAAATCCGTCTTTTTGACGTTTCCACAAATCAGCGTAAATACCGTTTTTCATTCGCAACAGTTCATCATGAGAACCGGATTCTTTGATAGTTCCGTCTTCCATCACAATTATTCTATCCAAATGTTTGAGAGTCGACAATCTATGCGCAACTACTAATGCTGTGCGGCCTTGCATAACGGTATGGAGAGCTTTTTGGATTGCCTGCTCAGACACGCTATCCAAAGCGCTTGTTGCTTCGTCCAGAATCAAAAATGGCGCCCCTCGCAAAATAGCACGAGCAATCGCTAGACGTTGGCGCTGTCCTCCAGAAAGCTTAACACCTCTCTCGCCAACTAACGTATCTACGCCATTTGGCAATTTTTGAACGAACTCGTAGGCTTCTGCTTTCTTGAGTGCAGTCTCTAACTCTTCATCTGTTGCATCTGGTCGCGCATAAATGACGTTTTCACGAATCGTTCTGTTGAAAAGTGATGTGTCCTGAGGAACATAGGCAGTCAGGTCGCGCATAAATGACGGATCTTTTGATGACACTTCTACGTTGTTTATTAGAATTCGTCCGTTTGTCGGCTCATAGAACCCAAGTAGCAAAGCCACTAATGTCGATTTACCGGCACCACTATGACCTACTAGGCCTATCTTTTCGCCCTGATTTATTTCGAGTGAAAAATTTTCTATGACTAATGATTTTCTATCATCAGAATAAGAAAACGCAACATTTTCTATCCGGACCATCGCGCTCTTTTTGTGCTCTTCGCTGTTTTTAATCTGTTCACCTACGCGCTCGTTATCTCCCGCCAGCCCGTTCAATGCGTTTTGTAGAGTACCAAACTGCCGGTAATATTCGTCAAAGTTCCACGCCAAATTCCATAAACTGTTGCTCGCGCTATTGAAATAGGCTAAAAACAGAGCGAGGCCACCGATCTCGATAGTACCTCTAGAAAATAGCCATACCGCTCCGCAAATAGCGGCGATGTTTACCAATGCGGTAGAACGACCTTTGACTGCGTTTGTGGTATGACTAAATGCCCATTCATCTCTCCAGGTCTGAACAATACGTCGCTGCTGTTTGAGCATACGACTATATTCAAATCTAGATGAATTGAATGCTCGTACACTGACATTATTAGCTACGGCATCAACGGCTTGGGACGCAGCTTTACTGACTTCATTGCTTTTTATTTCTATAATTTTCGCATATTTCTTGCCCCGATGATCGTTATACCAGAACAATAGGATTAGCCAGACCGCGAATATAACCGCCATTGACCAGTGGACCGTGAACAGGAAGACTGCTGAGAGGATTAGCCCAAGTAGCTCTCCCCATGTCCCCCATATTGTATTGTTCACGATGGCGTCCGCGGTAGATTGAGTTTGTGAAATCCAGTGCGCAACTCGGCCACTACTCGAATTGACATAGTAGTCGTAGTTTTTGTTAAGCGTCGATTTGAAGTATGTAGTTCTAATTCTCTCAACCATTTGTGGTTTAAAAGTACGGACATACCCTTCGGCAATACGCCAGAATATTTCGTCGAACAAACGGAAGAAAGAAAAAGCTCCAACCAAGACCCAAGCCGATGTCTCAACTGTCATGTTTGTGCTCAGGTTATCAATTAGCCGACTCGCAATATAGGATGACGCACTCCAGCAAAAGACTCCAAGAAAAGTTAGTCCAAAGAAAATCGTTAGTTTCCATTTATATGGCCTTGTCATGTAGAGCAAAAACGATTTGACGGTCTTTGGTGGTTGTTTATCAATTGTCGGCTCAAAAAGCCAATTTTCTGTTTTTTTAGTTTTCATTGAAACTATCCTTGATTAAAAGTAAATAAATAGTTGAGGCGTGAATTTATTCGAAATCAAAGATAGTAAACATAATAACCTCAATATAACACTAGTGGATGCACATAAACAACCCCTTTCGTTTATACTGTAGCTATGGCACAATTTTCATTTGATATAGAATCTACCTACGACATTGGCGAAATGAATAATGTCTACGACCAGTCACAGAAAGAAATTAGCAACCGTTATGACTTGAAAGGCACTCACACTGCGCTAGAGTGGCTAGACGACAAAAAAGGCCTTAAAATTTACGGAGATAATCAGTTTCATCTTGATGCTGTTATGGATTCTCTGCGTAAGAAAGCTGCTACCAGAGGTATTAGCCAAAAAACATTTGACGTCTCTGCAGAACCAGAGACCACTAACCTACGGATGATTTGGGTAGTTCCATTCAAAAATGGCTTAAAGCAAGACGATGCAAAAAAAATAACAAAGATTCTACGCGATGAACTGCCGAAGGTGAAAGCCCAGATTCAAGGCGAGGCCATCAGAGTAATGAGCCCTAAAAAAGATGAACTTCAATTGGCTATGCAACTTTTGCAGACTAAAGAATTTGATTTTCCGATTATATTTACAAATTTCCGTTGAAGATAACGCTTATACTTGCAATGGCTACACTTTGGCGTATATTTACATTTATGCCTTCTATAGACGAACCACGAGCTCCCGTGACCGACGGTTCTTCGATGGAGTTCGAATTTAGCCTTAGTGGTTTTCCGTGTGCACCAAATATTCATGGACAAGTAGAGGCCGTCGTAGAATTTGTCGTTGCATCAGCCACAATAATTGATACTTTGCTCACAAATGTAGTCGAACGAGGCACAGATGTCGTTCGTTCACTTGGCAGTTTTGCTTACCGAGTAGCATCCAGGAGCAGATAGCTTGAGTTCGTACGATTTTTCTGCAATATTTACTAACCTACAGAAAGTTGATATAAATTATAACTAATATGGTTAACGTTACTAGATTACTCGAGCATTTGGATGTTTCACCCTTAGAATCTTTCAGTCAACAAGGTGTGTTTAAAGATGTGCAGCAGTTTATGATTGTTGGAGGTTGTTTTGCAGTTCCCCTAAGTGGTGAACCTTTGTTCATGGTTGCTTCTGCATTACGACATATAGAATCAGCTCACGAACATTTTGATAGACCTGCGGCTACGAGATTCGATACTGTGTCGCGAATAGCAATAAGCTCGATTGAGTCCGGCGCCGGATACGACAATGGTTCAAAAATATTCGTACAAAAAGTGCAGAGTAGTGGCAAAACATCAACTCTTCCCTTCATAGGCTTCTCTAAACTATAGCTGCATGCAATCTGAAGTTTTAGCTACATCGTAAAACGGTTATACTAATATGTAATGGAACCTAAGTCTACTAATACAGTCGCCGATATATGTCGCGGAGTTCTCGAAGCTAACTGGCGAGATGGGTTCACTATTCCAGCCGAAGGCCTCTACCCACACCAATGGCTGTGGGATAGTTGTTTTAGCTCGATCGGCATACGTCATATTGAAGTTTCAAAAGCTCAGATGGAACTCCGTAATTTGCTGCGTGGACAATGGGCAAATGGAATGCTCCCACATATGATTTTTGCTGATGCGGATAAACACAGTAAAGACCGCAAAATCTGGCAGTCTTGGCGCAATCCGCACTCCCCAGATAATCTGAATACAAGTGGAATAACACAACCACCGATGCTCGCTGAAGCTATTGTGAAAGTTGGAGAAAAATTGTCGCTCGTTGACAGACGTAGCTGGTATCAAGATATGTACCCAGCGCTTTTAGCACACCACGAATGGTTATACGCCGAACGAGACCCCCACGAGGAAGGACTCGTACTTCTAATTCACCCATGGGAATCCGGGCTTGATAACTCGCCTCCGTGGACCGAGCAACTCTACACGCATGATCGACCGCTATGGATATCTTTCGTAGAAAAAACCAGGTTGGATAAACTTGTATTATTGTTCAGAAGAGACACTCAACATGTTCCACCAGGACAACGTCTAAACAGCATTGACGCACTTTTGTACTATAGCGTTCTGCAAAGACTAAGGCGCAAGAACTGGGATATCGATACAATTTTGAACCGATCACACTTTGCTATCGAGGACCTTACATTTAACTCAGTTTTAATAAGAGCCAATGTTCATTTGCGTGATATTGCAAAGCTAATAAAACACAAAATACCAGATGATTTGCAGGTCTCTATGAAAGCTACTGAGGATGCACTAGATAAACTTTGGGATGGCTACTACAAAGAGTATTTTTCTAGAAACTTCGTAACGCACAAACTAATCAAACAACCATCTATCGCTACACTTATGCCGTTGTACGCTGGAACTGTCAGCAAGGAGAGAGCTGAACAACTTGTCGGCAAGCTTCACGACAAACACTTATTTTCAGCTGATTTCCCTATTCCTTCTGTTCCTTTTAACAGTACTTTTTACAAAGAATTAGGTTACTGGCAAGGACCTTCGTGGATTAATACAAACTGGCTAATAGTCGATGGATTGAAAAGATATGGTTTTGACGCAGAAGCTGATTTCATCCGTAATCAAAGTGTCAAAATGGTTGAAGAACACGGCCCTTATGAATACTTTTCTGCCAAAACTGGTGAGCCTGCAGGCGCCAAGAACTTCTCATGGACTGCCGCACTCATACTTGACTTTTTATCATAACCATGCTATAATTGAATATTGGGCTATTCGTTGTCTTCTACTCTTGGTCTATCTACTTCTTCAAGTTCTAGAGCCGTATCGCCACCACCAATTTTGACTATGTCCTTGTCGATTTTGCCCAGCTCTTTGGTTGCGCTGTTGTAGTGTCCAACTGTTGCTCCTAGTGAGTTACCGACCTTTTTGAAATAACCGTCGTAGGCAATTAGGTGCTTCTGCAGCTGTTCGATGTTTTTACGTATAACTTCTGTGTCTTTTTGAATCTCTAGACTCTTTAGCCCCTGGACAATTACCTGCATCATCGCAGACAGCGTACTTGGACCTACTATCACGACGCGTTTTTCGACCGCAGCGTATTGCATCAAATCACGACCATTGACTCCGCTATTACCGACTTTGTTGGCGAGTAAGTCGTAGTAGATTGCCTCTGATGGTATGAACATCAGCGCTTGTTCTAGTGTGCCCTTTTTTGGCTGGATGTACTTGGCAGTTTCGTCTATTCGCTTCTTCAAATCTTCTTTGAATGCTCGCTCGTATTGCTCACGCTCTGGTCCCTTTGCTTCTACTAATCTGTTGTAGTTTTCTAGACTAAATTTACTATCAATAGGTAGAATACTTCCGTCCAAATGAATTACAGCATCTACTATGAATCCTTCAGCAATTTTGTACTGCAAGGAATATGAACTTGGCGGTAATAAATTCTGCAAAATTTGCTCTAGATAGAATTCGCCCAAAACGCCGCGTTGTTTTGGGTTTTGCAGTACGTTCTGTAGCTGGCGCAATTCGTCCGCAACATCTACTACTCTTTTATTTGTTTCGTCTAGTTTAGTTAGACGAGTTGTGACGTCCTGCACTAGCTTTGCGCTTGAAGCTAATTGTCTAGTCATGCTTTCTTGATTCTTATCTAGCTTCGTATCAATCTGAATTCTTAATTGTTCTTGAAGTTTAGTCACATTATCGGCCAAATGATTCAAATTCTGCTGTATCATCTGCGACCCGTTATCGTCCTTTGTCTGACGACCTCGCAAAAACATGAATAGAACAACAAGCAAATTAGCACCGAGCAAAAGTATCACTACAAGTTCCATAAGCACTATTGTAACTTATTCTGCGTGTATGTCTTGCTGTTCTGTCTGATAGTGTTCAGATTTTGACGGCTTGTCCAAATCACACAGTTTATATAGAAGTACCTTGCCTGCCTGGTCGTAGTATGTAATACAATCTTCATGTTCGTTATCAATATAGCTATGTGCTATCGGGGAAACTATCATTACAAATAGCGCTCCCAGCAGTAGCAACCAAGGTCTAATGTCCCGTTTGCCTTTCTCGAGTTTTTCGTGAATTCCAGGGATTATGTCACTTGATGCGATGTAGATGAAAAATCCAGCAGTAATTGCTAGTAGGTATGGAATCACGCCATTTTCTGCATCAGCCAGCCAATACGTTAATACTGCCGTGAGAGTCGTTGCAAGGGAGCTTATCACATTGACTAAGATTATCTTTTTCTTGGCCATTCCGTTCTTTAGCAATAGCCCAAAATCACCAATTTCTTGGGGAATTTCGTGCGCTGCCACTGCAATTGCGGCAACAATTCCGGTGGATGGACTTATCAAAAACGCTGCCCCTATCGCCACACCGTCAAGAGCGTTGTGTAGTGTGTCGCCGATGATAATAAGTGTGTTAGATGATTTGTTTTTGGCCGAGTGCTCATGGTGATGATGAAAAAACCTCAGAAATCTCTCTAGTATGAAAAACGCTAGCATGCCCGACATAGTGGCAATCAGAATAGGTCGTGCTTCAGCTTCGTGCAGAGATTCCGGCAACAAATCTGTGAATGCAGCGGCTAATAGTACGCCGGCTGCAAATGGCGTCGCATAGTTTGCTAGTCCGTCGGCAGTTGTTTTGTTTCTGAGTAGTAATGCCCCGCCGACCAGCGAGAACAGTCCACCAATGAGTGAGAAAAATATAACTTGAATCATAATGTCATCATACTACCTGCCCATACCGCTAATTGCAACTTTGTCGCAATTAGCGGTATAATTGCTATATGGTTGAACAAATATTCAAAGATTTACTGCAGAAAAATCAACTCTACAGAACACCTGAGCGTTTGTTGGTTTTTCAGGAACTCAAAGCCCTGGATGCTCCCTGCTCCCTAGCAGAGTTAGTACGCATAACTAGCGAATCCATTGACCGGTCGACAGTCTATCGAACACTAGATATCTTCGAAAAAATCGGCGTCATTACCAGGGTGTATACTGGCTGGAAATATACCGTGGAGCTAAGTGATATATTCAAGGAGCATCATCACCATATGACTTGTTCAAGATGTTCTATTGTAATACCATTCGATGAGCCACCCTCTCTGCTCAAGGAGCTGAAGCATTTGGAGTCTCAGAACGGCTTTACAATTAATTCACATAATCTTGAGTTAAGCGGACTCTGTAGTGCTTGCTCAGCTACAGTTTAGAGCCATTTTTTGCGTCTGAAGAATGCGACAAATATAGTCATAACAAATACGGTCATACCTGAAACAATCCAGAAAGCATATTCATGCTGGCCAAACGGCAGAGCGATATTCATTCCGTAGAATCCACCGAATATTGTCGGAATAGCTAGGAAAATAGCGATACTGGTCAAGCGTTTGAACACGCTGTTCAAGTTGTTAGTTGCGATTGTATTGTAGGCTTCACGGATGTTTTGGATAGTTTTCAGTCGACTTTTGGTTAGCTCAATCAACTCGCTTGCAGATAGCTGCAAATCTTCTATCAGGTCTTCATCTTCTTCGTGTAGTTTCATATATTTTCCGTTTAGAAGAGCATGTAGAACTATTCCGTATGGTTGCAACGCTGCCAAGAATTCGTTTAAATCCTCTTCTACATCAATGAAATTGAGTATATCTGAGTTGCTAATCACGGTGTGTTGAAGCCGTGAACGAGTACTAAGCACCTTCCTTGTGACTCCGTTTAGATATTGACGATAGCCCTTGTTCATCTCTTCCAGAATCTGTAGAACTAGTTTTAGCTTTTGTGTCGTCACTATTTTGTTTGATTTTAAAAGCCTCTGTATTGGCTCTGGTTCGACTCTAGATACTGTCAACAGCATGTCTGGTAATATCACAATTAGTAGCGGGTGGGTGCTAGTGTATTCACCTTCTGGGCGGTTAAATCTGACATAAATGTAGAGATTACCATCCTCGTGTTCGATACGAGGAGACTCATACAAATCTATACCATCGTCTAGCAAATCAGCATCAAGATTATATTTTTTCTCTAGTGATTCGAGTTCGTCTTTGCTAGGGCTTATAACACTCAGCCAGGCGCCACGACGCGGCGTAGATATTTCTTCTAGGGTATCACCCCTGATATTTCGGTAATATATTCTCTTCATAAGCATCATTGTATGCCATAACTGCAAGACGGGCAAAGTAAATAGAATATTTGAGATTAAACAATGTTCACAGCCAATAGTCTATACTATATAGAGTCGGGAGATTATTTATGCCAAGAAAGAAACTGATTATAACGTCAACGCGTCTGCCCGTTAGTGTTTCTAAAATTAACGGAAAACTACATTTCAGCCAAAGCACTGGAGGCCTAGCTACCGGAGTTTCAAGTGTCAGCAAATCCAGAGACAGCGTTTGGGTCGGTTGGCCGGGAATTAGCTCCGAACAACTCACAGTAAAAGACAAGATTGAAATAACAAAGGAGCTAAAGAAGTATAAATGCCATCCTGTCTTCCTGCGCGAGATTGATGTCGAAAATTATTATTCTGGTTACTGTAATGCAACTATTTGGCCATTGTTTCACTATTTCACCAAAATGGCAGCCTACGAGCCCGTTTATTGGGACTCGTACAAACTAGTAAATTCTCTGTTTTATAAAGAAATCAAGCAGTTTATTAGTGATAATACGCAGATCTGGGTTCATGATTACCAACTAATGTTGTTGCCTCAGCTTATCCGCGAAAAAAACAAAGATGCACTGATAGGATTCTTTTTGCATACACCATTTCCGTCATTTGAAATATTCCGTTTGCTTCCGCAGCGTAGCGAAATACTCCACGGATTATTGGGCGCTAGCTTAATTGGGTTCCACACTTATGATTATGTCAGTCACTTTTTGACCAGTGTCACAAGGACGGTAGGCTATGAAAATAGTCTGGGCACAATCGATGTAGACGGACGTTTTGTGCAGACTGACGCGTTCCCTATAGGAATCGATTACGACAAATTTGCGCGTGAGCCCAAAAAACGAAAAGTGAAAAAACTAGTTAAATCATTTGATATTTTTGAAAAGCACAAAAAAATCATACTAACGGTCGACAGGTCCGATTATTCGAAAGGAATTCCTGCCCGTCTAGATGCTTTTGAACTTTTCTTGCGCCAAAACCCACGATACCTAGAAAAAGTGGTTATGATTTTACTCGCCGTGCCTTCACGCGAAGATGTTGGTGCATATCAAGAACTCAGAGAAACCATCGAGCAAAAGGTAAGTCGCATAAACGGCCATTACTCGACCGTAGATTGGTCTCCGATTGTCTATAGACACCAAGCAGTGCCTTTTGATGAATTGAGCGCGCTATATGCAAAAGCTGATGTCATGTTAGTCACTCCTCTACGCGACGGCATGAATTTAGTCGCTAAAGAATACGTTGCAACGCATGACAAGTCCGACGGCGTATTAGTTCTTAGCGAAATGGCAGGAGTAGCTAGTGAGTTAACTGAGGCAATTCAAGTAAACCCAAATGATTCACAGATGGTTGCAGATGCAATCGTTCAAGCCCTAGAAATGCCAACCAAAGAGCAAAAATCCCGCATGAAAGCAATGCAGGAGCGTATATCCGACTACACGATTAGCAGATGGGCTGATGATTACATAGAGGAGCTTGAACGCTCAAAGACCCGGCAAATATCTCACCCGAAGAACCTGCAAGAAAAAGAAGCAAAACAACTTGTGAGTAATTACTCATCTGCCGGAAAGCGTTTAATATTACTAGACTACGACGGTACTCTCAAAAGCTTTGTTGCATCTCCTAGCAAAACTCTAGCGCGTCCGACATACAAAGTCCGACGAGTAATAAAACGACTTACGAGTGACAAACGCAACCGTGTAATGGTTGTTAGCGGACGACCCAAAAATGTCCTGGAAACGTTTTTTGAAGACAAAGGCCTTGGACTAGTCGCAGAACACGGTGGCTGGATATTTGACGCCGGAAGTTGGGTCAAATCCAGCGTAACTTCTAAGAAATGGAAGAAGCAGGTCAAACCTATTCTAGAGCAATATGCCACACGTACGCCTGGAGCTTTGGTGGAGGAAAAAGACTTTTCGCTAGTTTGGCACTACCGCAAAGTCAGTCCAGATTTAGCTTATGTCCGTAAAGAAGAACTAAAGATGGAATTACACGACCTACTAGGGGACGGAGAAATAGATGTATTTGAAGGTCAAAAAGTAGTCGAGGTCAAACCAAGGTCTATGCACAAAGGCGCAATCGTAACCGAGCTTTTATCACAAGAAAAGTGGGACTTCATTCTAAGTATTGGCGACGATTACACGGATGAGGACATGTTCAGGAACTTACCAGATCGTGCCTACACAATACATGTCGGTTCTGGTAATACTGAAGCTAGATATCAGCTAAACAGCGTCAACGATGTAGTAAAGTTACTGCAAAACTTGAACAACAACTAGTGAAACAGATTGAAAAATCCCCGCGTAAAAGGTAAAATACACCCGAGTACGTTACCTGTAGCACCGTAGCTATACCGACAAAAGCATCAACGGTTTTGTCGGAAGGCGGAGAAAATATTGTTTCAAGTGATTGTGAACAAAAAAGTAACGTCTTATGTTCACATAACAGAAACAAAATTTTCGATGGGGATTCGCCAAGCGTGAGAACTGTCAGTGACAGTTCGGAAACGAATCTTCACTCAGGAAGCTTGCTTTCAAAGCAGAAGTTCGGGGGTCGCGGAACGTTACAAGGCTTCGGATTCTGGTTCCACGATCGGGGTGAAGACCAAAGGTCTGGAAAGAAATCTTCCGATGATAACTTGTTATCAATAGCGAAGTTTCGGGGTCGCCAAAGGTGACTCGAATCCATTAACAATTCGATTAAGTATTTCTCTCTTGGCAATATTGGGGATTCGCCAAGTGGTAAGGCTTCGGATTCTGGTTCCGACATCGGGGGTTCGAATCCCTCATCCCCAGCCAAGAGAAAAATACTTAATCATTAGTAAATCCCTCATCCCCAGCCAAGTAGAACGTACTAGCTTGAATAGCTCAGAAAGACCTCTGTTATTGGGGTCTTTTTTGATGGTTTGGTTTCTCATTTTGCTCCTCCTAAGATTTTATAAGTTTCAGAAACATTTTCGGCTATTGCCTGTGCGAATTTTGTATATTTAACAGATACGATACCCCCTTTATATGTTATTTCTTCGAAAAGTTTGGAAATTATTAAACGTCGTTGCTCCGGAGTGCATTTTAGGTATATTTTTCCGGCTCGTTGTGTCAGTTTTAGCAGTACTAGCTTCTTCTCAAGCTTTCTGCCTGATTGATGGTCAATTGATTCAAGTTGTAGCTCTAGTGCAGTCTTCTGTTCCTGCAACTCAGTACGCTTAACTTCGTATCGATCTATGGTAATTTCCCCAGATAGTTTGTCGTCGTATAGATTAGCTAACATACGGTCTATTCGCCCGAGCTGTGTCTCGATTGAAGTAGCTAATAAAGCCGTATTCCCGACACTTTTAGTGTGTTTTTCTCGCATTGCATCAGATACCCATTCGACTACTTCTTCTGTCGGGGAGATAAGAGCCTTCAACCTTGAGTTACGGTAGCAGACACTACCTACAGTGGCCAAGCGAGTCTAACCCAGACTACATATGGATACCTAACACTGGACGACCGGTTGGGAATGTAATTGGGCTATAATAAGGATATGAAATATGGTTTTGCTAAAATTCAGGCTCTACATAAAAAATACGCACCCACTGATGCTGCATACCAAATGGTATTTACACATTGCATGATAGTTAGTGATATCACAAAACAACTCATAAAGGACTCGTCTTTAGAAATTGACGCAGAAGTTGCGATTACTGGCGCACTACTCCACGATATTGGAGTTTATCATTATTTCGATAATAACGGAGAACTTTTACTGGGCAAAAAATCAGTGGCTCATGGTGTAGACAGTGAAGAAATACTGAAGAGTGAAGGACTCCCAGAAAGCATCTGGCGTATTGGGTCACATCATACTGGCATATATCTTTCTGAGCAGGATGTTATTGACCAAGAACTACCAGTGCCGATTAAGGATTATTCTCCACGGACAGCCGAAGAGTTAATCGTGATGTACGCCGATAAGTTTCATACCAAGGGACCGACACCTATCTTCAACAGCTTTGACTGGTACCGAAATGATGTATCCAAATTTGGCAAAGATAAATCAGCTAAGTTTGATTCTATGGCAGCAAATTTTGGAAAGCCCGATCTGGAAATCTTGAGTAAAAAATACTCGTTTGCAATTCGTTGATAATAGCATACGGCCAACCCCGCAAAATAGTAGATTTGTCATACTAATATATTTGCATATACGGCTATACTATAAGTAGGTAAACATAAAGGGAGATTATCATGGCAAAATCAAATGACCCAAAAATAGAAATTTCAATGTCCGGAACTGAAGACTGGAAAGAATGGTGCAAAGACAAAAGCAAAAATGTAAATTCTACTCATGGTACTAGTGGAGCACTATACTTTGTGGGCTTTGTCGGCGCAGCTGTCTATTGGATGCAGGCAGCCGTTGGATTTGGCGCCGTTGTCACAGGGTTCTTGAAAGCAATAGTATGGCCAGCATATATCGTCTACAAGCTTCTAGAAAACTTCTACGGCGTCGTACTTTAGTAACAACCCGACCCCAAATAAGCACCGACGAACTCAAGATCGTAGCTAAGTAAGCTATTCGGTGACTGAAAAGTGACCAGCTGTTGCTGGCTGTAAATGGTCATGGAATTCAAAATCACCTATTTCTGAAAGAGTAATGGTCTTGTTTCGCCCAGATTTAAAAAGTATCTCAACTTCGCCGGCATAAACTCCGTGTTCTGGGTGCTCCCCGAAGGTAATTTCGCGTACATAGTCATCATCGTTTATGAATGTAAGAGTGTCACACTGACTTGCTTTGATATGACTAGGACTAACTTTTCCATCTTTGATGGTCACTCTGTGATTGACTAAATATTCCTGACAGGCACCTGTCTTTTGCCCACCTATCTGATAAATACCTTCGTCATTTGCAATCTTTGCCAGCTTTTCCTCTGGTGACATGTTGTAGTGCAAATCATTCATAATGAATATTGAGCCGCCGACAACAACAGCAATTCCGCCGACAGTCGCTGCAAAAAAGAATAAATTCCAGTTCGGTTTTGGCCCACGACCAATGTGCAGGAAGAATATAACCTGAACAATCATCTGAAGCATTGCAAAGATAACTATCGTCACAAGAAGCGGCGTGCCAATAATGTTTTTATTGATTACTAGAAAATACGGTATTAGTGTCAGTATCAAGGATACTAGGAACCCAGCCACATAGGACTTAACATTTCCGTCTTCGTGTTTCGACATGGCTGTTGTGTTGCTCATCCCTCTAGAAAACCTTTCTATCCGAATTATTTTCGCTATGATAGTTAAATATTACCCTGACATAATTCATAACGTGACTCATGCGAAAGCCCC
>JAYSZA010000009.1:0-13121 GCA_043727115.1 Candidatus Saccharimonadota bacterium | reverse complement strand
TTCAAATGCTTGTCTTTTGCAGGGTCTTTTTTGTCTTTTTCACGCTTTAGCTGGTTCTGTAATTTGTTTTCTACGATATCAACTGCCGCATACATATTCATAGTGGATTCGCTAGCCGTCAGTTTGATGCCGGGAATGTGCAAAATGACTTCCGCTGTGCATTTTTTGCCATCTTTGCCTGAACTTTCCTTAAGCTTTACGTCTGCACGAGCTTCCGCACGATGGTCGCGCTTGATGTGTCTATCTAGTTTGCCAATTTTTTTGTTTATATATTTAGCAAGGTCTTCGTCGATTTTGTAATCTTTCTGGGCTGCTGCGATGTCTATGTGTTTAATCATAGTGTTTGTCTTCCTCCTAAATATGTTTGTAAAACTTCCGGAATTCTAACTGAACCATCTTCGTTTTGATAGTTCTCCATTATTGCCGCTAGGATTCTGCTCATCGCAAAAGCTGTTGCATCATTGGTGTGCACGAATTCCACCTGATTATTTTTTTTGGTTCTAATCTTCAAGTCACGCGCCTGATAGTCTGTCATGTAGTCCGCTGTGTGAGTTTCTATGAATCTTTTCTGACCCGGGAACCACGCATCGATATCTATCCCGCTGGCATTTGGCTTACCAATATCGGCCGTACATTTCTGTATGAAATTGTATGGAATTCTAAGTTGCTGCATGAGGTATTCTTGAATTGCAATCAGTAATCTGTGCTCTTCTAGGCCCGTTTGGGCCGTACTAAACACTTCCATTTCTAATTTATCAAACTGGTGAAGTCGGATAATTCCTTCTGTGTCTTTACCGTAGGTTCCCGCTTCGCGCCGGAAACTTGTGCTGTAGCCTATATACCTAATCGGCAAATCTTCTTCTGGCAATATCTCGTTCCAGTACATGGTACACAGGGTGTGTTCTGCGCTTGCGTTCAGCCACAAATCATCGCCCTCTAATTTGTAGGTTACATCTGCTGCGTTCAGACGAGCACTAGCAACGTATGGTTCGGTTTTGAGCATTGCTGGTGGAAGCACGGGGGTAAAGGGTTTTGGCGATATTTTTAGTCCGTTATCATCAATTATTTTCTGAAGTATTGCCTGGTCTCCTAATGTCTCCATCACGTATTGCACTAGCGCAAACTGCAATCGTACTAACCCGCCCTTAAGATAGACAAATCGACTACCGGAAATTTTTGCCGCGCGTTCTTTGTCAAACAAATCGTGCATTTCAGCAATTTCCCAGTGAGTCTTTGGCTCAAAACTAAACTCGGGCAAATCACCAACTGTTTTTGTTTTAACATTCTGTTCTTCTGTTTCACCTACTGGAACATGGTCTAGTGAGATATTGGGAATTAATCGCAACAGTATGCCCAACTCTTCTTCTGACTTCTGCAATAGATTTTCTCTATCGGATAGTTCAACTTTCAATTGCTTGCCTTGGTCTATAAGTTCTTGGTTTGGCTTGCCGTCTTTCATCTGTGCACTGATTTCGTTACGTTTTTGGCGCAGAGACTCCACTGTGCCGAGTAAATCTCGATAATTAGTATCAAGTGATAAAATTTTTTCTACGTCTACTTTTACTTGTTTCTCAGCACTTTTTTGTTGTACGAGACTTGGACTATCCCGCAACAGTTGTATATCAATCATGTATCTATTATAGCTCTTTTAGCCAACTAATGAGAAGCTCCTGGAACTCTTTGTTGCGCTTTTTGTCAGTAGATAGGCTATGAGGCCAGCCCTGCATTAAATGATAATCGACTTTTTCGGGGTTCTGATATGCATCAACGAAATTTTTGACTGCCCGGTGTGGGATTAGCTCGTCGTCTCCGGCTTCAATTATCTGAATATTACCTGTAAAATCATGAATTGCTCGAAGTGATTCTGTCGCTTCAGCCCCGAGTTTTTTTAGGCGCCATTCGGCAACAGCAGGATTTTCTTCGGCTGTCTGTAAAATTTGCGGTTCGTTCATACCCTCATCTATATAATTTGCGGGGGCGCGCAGTGACACATCACTACAGTTTCTAACTGTAGTGAGTAGCATGGCTATGTAGCTTCCAAAACTTGATCCGACAACGACAATCTTGGTGTCTGGCCCTACTTTTTCTCTTAAATAATCGTATGCACTGACTGCATTGCTAAGTGCGCTTTTCCTGGTAATCGTATTGATACTTCCGTCACTATTGTTGTGTCCCTCGAAACTGAAAGTCATTGCAGTGTAACCCTGTTGTGCAACTAGCTCGGCGGCGGCGTTATTTGGCCTACCAGTCCACCCATGCAAAAACAGAACAGCATGCTCTTTTGTTTCATTGCTTGGAGCAAACAAATCGCCCCTAAGCGTTAGCTCTCTATTAACAAATTCTACTTTTTCTTGTGTCATAATTTACCGCCTTTCTTCAAAGCATCTAAAGTCAATGTCGTGCGGGCACGGGCGTAGGCGCAGTGTTCGCATTCTCCGCCCATTGCTGCAGTTCCTACGGCCGGCATTTTGTCGCTTTCCATACACGCCTTCATGTCAAGTAATGTCTGCTCTACCCAGTCGGACTTGCCATGATGTGGAAAGACGTGAGTTTCGAAATCTACCTTGTCATTGAACCCGTCCCTATCTGTCGTGCCCGTTGCGTAAACAAAATATCCTGTATCACTAACGTCGAATCCATTACTACGAAGCAACCACTGATAGATTTCCATTTGCCGACGGTACATATCCTGCCATGTGCCGGCGGGCCCTAGTTTGACGACCGGTTTGTCTTTGGCCGTGGCTTTGTAGTCGACAACCATGAGTTTGCCGTCCGCATCCACCCATACATCATCAACCGCACCAAAAACATGTAGATTAGTCGGTGCGTGAACATGAACAATGCCGACAAAGTTTTCACGCCAGGTGTCTAGGTCTTTGTGGCTATACGGAATAGCCTTGATTTGATTATCGGTTATCAGCGGGTGTGGTTCACCCTTTGCCCTATATACATCAAACTCTTTTTTGAATAATTCATCGATCGCTTTGTTGATATTGAACGGCGGGCTACTTGGACGCTTGATTTTGAGCCGTACGTCCAGCCAGAAACAGCGCGGACACTGCATAAATAGCTCAATCTTGCTCCTGGAAACCTTGAAAGGAGTCTTCTGCCCTGGCGTATACGGCAAAGACCGCTCTTTCCAATAATTATTTGCCATGATCTCTGACTTTCATCCATATTTTACCCATAGTATTTTCACCTTTGCCGTCAGGTCCACATCCCCAAAAGCTATCCCAAGGTGAGTTTTCGACAATTTTTCTGGTTCCTGTTTTTGCTAGAATTTGCTGTACATCTTCGTTCTGCTCCAACTTAACCTGCACAAGATATTGCATGATAGAAACCTTGATGTCGTCCCAGTCTTTGCGCACAAGTTTGGAATTTTTTCTTGCAATCTGCATCGCCGCCCAGGGGCTTGGAGATTTTTTAATAAGTTCTGCAATATCGGGGTGTTTGTCTACGAATTTTTTGTAATGATATGCGTGCTCAAGCGTATGAAATGTAGAGCCATAGACATCTAAAGCGTGCGCTGACCAATTATTTAGAGCGTCGAACGGAGAGCTAAACCAATAGACTGATTCAGCATCTTCTTTGTTTTGATAACTGTCTGGGTACATTACTTCTATTGTAGCAGTGCAGCTGCAGCTACAGACTGTTTACTCATTATTACATAGCTACAAAAGAGGTGATTTATAAACTTATATCGATTTTTTTACGCGTAAAACCTATGTATAGGATTGAGCCGACAGTGAATAACCATATAATAGTAGCGATTACCTTAATTGTGGTTGATCCAGTTTGCTGCTGAGCATCTTGTTTGAATGAATTTATCAAAATTAACACATAGTAAGTCGTAATAACTGACGACAGTGTCACAGAAATAATTCTCCTGATACTACCTATCCGAATGTTGCCTAACTTTAATAACCTATCGCTCTCCCGTGTTTCTAAGCGATCAAAATACATTTCCTTATGTGCATACCTGGACAGAGTTTGGTTTAGTGATTCTGCAATTTTTTGAGCAGCAATAATTGCATCGTTCTTTAATTCTGGGCGACGTACTATCTTTTTGTGGCTCCAAAGTATAAGTGACTTATTTACGAACTCGACATCAAAGTCCATAGCGTATTCCTGAATCGCTTCCATGGTAGACGGGTTCAGAATAGTTAGGACCTCTAATCTCTCCTCTTTTTTGGCATAGATTGTCGTTCTAGTACCGAAAGTCGATTCGAGTTTTTGAGGAAATAAGTTCTTGAAATTTCTCATGAATCCTATTTTCTTATCATTGGAGTGTTGGTCTATAAAAATGTGAGGAACATATGAGGGCAGCGCGACTAAAATACCGTTTCCCTTTGGTAAACCAAGATGCGTTCTATCCGCGATAATATAGCCGTAATGATTGCTTCTTATGCTGAACACCCCCGTTTCCTGTTCTTTGGGGTTGAAATACCAAAAAACAATAAAAGCACAAACAATTCCAGGCCGAGGGTCACCCTGCATAAAGCCTGTTACCACATAGAAAACTGCAAAAGTTATCAACCAGTTTATCCATCTAGTATTTATTATGAAGTTTCTCATGTCAGTTAATATGCCAGGCCAAAAGATCACTAGCTACAATGCAGGCGGTTTCGGCACGCAATGTGAATTCGCTAAGGGCCATGTGTTTTAGCTGTTTGTCTGCAAATAGTTGTTTCTCATTATCAGTCCAGCCACCTTCCGGACCTATCAGAATCGCTAGCGATTCTGAAGATTGAGGATTGGAGATAGAAGATTTAAGTGGGCTGCCCTGTTCGGCTACATATAATTCAACTTTGCCTGACAACTCCTCGATAACTTTTTCTACGTGGATTGGCTCGCGGACGCGTGGAATGTCTGTGCGACCACATTGTTCTGATGCTTCAATTACAATTTTGTTCCATCGTTCTAGGCGTATTTGTGAAGGGTCCGTCCTTTCACATCTTTCTGCAATTATCGGTATAAAATGACGAACACCGAGCTCTGTTCCCTTTTGCAAAACCCAGTCATTTTTATCTTTTTTGAGCAAAGAAAAACAGAGATATAGATTATTCTTTGGCTCTTTTGGCTCCATTTCTGTTACCAGTTCTAGATGAGCCGCATCATTTCCAATCTCTATAATTTTGTACAGGCGTTCTTCGCGCTCGCTATTGAACAGAACCACTTCTCTGCCTGCCTGGAACCTGAGCACATTTGTCCACTGATGAAACAATGGCTTATCCTGCATCCAAAAATCATGCTCCAACTTCATGTCATGTACGTAAAAACGGTGTAATTTCATATTATTTCAACTTTAACACGATTAGAGACTCTATGTGAGGGGTGCGGGGGAAGAAGTTGAAGCCTTGGGCATGACTAACATCATAGAATTCTGATAGGTACTTCACATCCCTGGCCTGTGTGCTGGGGTTGCAGCTTAGATAGATAATCTGCGGAGGTCTGACCTCTGCAATTCTATCTATGACTTTTTTGTGCAGGCCGGCGCGTGGCGGATCTACAATCAAAATTTTGTCTACAGCTATATAATCTAATGCTGTTTCTGATGTAGCATGCACAACTTTTGTAGTCGTGCCTTCTGCGTTTAACTTTGCCATAACGATATTTGACTCGTCTGACTCTACAAGCAATTCCGCACCCAAGGGAATGCCTATAGTACCTACTCCGCTATAAAAGTCTGCTACTTTATCGTTTCCTAGTTTTGATTTAATAGTTTCTAGAGCTCTCTCAAACACCGGTAGATTAACCTGGAAGAATGACATTACGTCATACATGATATTTTTGCCCATGACAGTATCCACAAGCTTTATATCACCAATCGAATATAGCTTCTTGGTCGGTACTGATGCAGGGCTGTCCGGATTAGATAAGTAGAAATCTATGCCCTTCAGCTCCTTTGGAAGCTTGAATTTGCTCATATCAAGTTCGTTTTTCATAAACAGCGCCGCTACCACCTCAGTTTTCTTTGATGAGCGCAAAACTACGGTCTTTAGATCCCCACCCCATATGTCTAGTCTACGTAATTCTTGTAGGATTGCTTGTGCGCCGTCGTTTATGAAGTCATTGGTCAGAATACTGCCGTCAACCTTCTGTTTGCCGTGTGTACCACGTACATAGTGCGCTAGTTGCAGTCCATCATCGTCCCCCCAAAAGCCAAATTCCATTTTGTTTCTGTAACCTGTTATTCCACCTACTGTTTCAAATTCTGACCATTCAGGAACAACTACACCCTCACGCTCAAAAGATTCGCGCAGTATTCCATCTTTTGCCTTCAGCTCAGCCGGATAGCTCATAATTTGCCAAGGACTCGTTGATAAATAGCTCTTTGGCTCTTCCGGGTCTACCCTGTCGTCACTTGGTTCAATAACATCCGTTACGACGCCTTCAAAGTAAGAGCCCTTTTTCTTGGTTACCATCACATTGACAAGTTCCCCAGGTAATCCGCCCCATGCAAAAATCTTTTTGCCTGACGGAACCTCAGCGATCGCCTGCCCGCCGTGGACAAGCTTGCCTAGTCTAATATTTTCTCTAACAGTCGAATTCTTTTTACTCATACTTCTTTCGTGTTTGGGTTAGCTCTTAGTATTTTAGGCTAGTTTGCGTATGAAACGAAGCCCGCAAACGAGCCGTACGTTTTGGTACGGTAAGTGCGGACTGGAGTTTCAGACGATAAAATAGTCAAAATACTAAGGGCGTAGTGTGCCGGCAAATACCTGCCATGCCAATGCTGACTTAGCCACTAAAGATAGCACCATGTAAGCTTTTTCACCATATAGGTAGTCTGCCCACTTGCCTTTTTTCTTGTACTGAAGATACATGTTGATAGCAAAACTACTGAAGAAAACAAACATGCTGGCGTAGATGTAGTAAACGAAGGTTGGGATGTTTCCTTCTCCGTACTGGTTTGAGCCCCAGAAGTATAGGCCAACGACAAGCCAAGGTCCTAGACCTGCAATAGTACCGACTGCATAGCTAATCCAGCTAGTTTTTGTAGTAGTTTGGTTATGGATTTCCATCACTAAGCCACATAGATTCATTACAAGCGTTCCGCCAAATACTAATAGAAGCGTAGACAGGTCTGAGACTCCTGCGAGCATAGATATACCAAGTATCATAGTGCTGGCACTGATGCCGTATTCGTACCAACGTACTTTATTGATACCTTTCGATAGATTAGATTCGTATTTTTTCTTGTATACAGTTGCAATGTATAGATGAGCGATAGCCGACATGAAGAAGAAAGCTGCGACTATATAGGCAAGGTTTACATCAAACAGATGACGTGTCGCTGACACCAATACTGGTGCAGTATCTGTACTTGCGATACTGTCGACCGTTATGAAATTAGTTGATACCGGGAAAGATGAATTAGTGCTAAAAACCAGCACTGCGATTCCCTGGGCAGCATGAAGTCCTGCCATGAGCCAGTTCCACTTATTAAGTTTTTTGAATTTATCTACCACCGTAGCTGGTTTCTTTGATGATTCTACTTTTTTTGTAGTAATTATTTTTTTAGCCTCTGCAGATTTAACTGCCGTCTTTTTACTGACCGCAGTCTTTGCAGGTGCTTTTGCCGCAGGTTTTTTAGCCTTTACGGTTGGTTTTCTAGTTGCCTTTTTCTTGGGTGATTTAGTTGTTGTAGCCATGAAACTAACTATATCATATGAGATCTAAAAAAAACTACTGGAAGACTCGCAAATAACCACGCTTGACCCAAGTGACAACTAGATTATCACTGCCCGGAATGGAGGCTGTAAAATTTATTACCGCATTGTTATCTAGTAGAATTGTTTGACCTGATACCGCACCAATTGCACCGTTATTTGCGACGCGCAGACGTGTCCAGAGCGAGCGAAGTACGGAGTTCGGCGCAGTTGAGCCGTTTGCAAAATTTATAGTGGTAATTGCCTGCGATGTACTAAGCGCTAAACCAGTTACAGATGTACAGTCCAATAGATCGGATATACCTCCGCAATTGAAATTTCCATTAGTTGCCGTATTGGTATTCCACCATGTGGTAATAAGCTCTACGCCTGTGCTTACATTGTTAGGTGTAACCTGCGAATTATTACCGAATATAACACCACTAGAACCATCGATCATTATTACAGGTCTGGTTGCGCCGGCAGAGTTAGAAACGACAATCTTTGCACCATTACCAAAAGTTAAGTTGCCCGTAATCCATACTCGTCCGGAAACGTTAACAGTACAATTATTACCCAGTGCGATATTACCCGATATTTTTGACTCTGATGGCCATGTTTTTGTCTGGTTGTTGCCACAAGCAACGGTTGAATCATTGGATGGATAGTTTGTAATTACGGCTGCTTTGTGCGCCGTCCTGTCGTATCCAGGAACAACAATTGGATCAAATTTTGACGTTGTATTAGGTGGAATAATAACTAGTCCTGGGTTGGACATGCCTGTAGTAGTAACCTGATTTTGTGCTTGAACATCTGCATATATAAGCCCGTTGTTTACTATCGGTTCTCCACTGGTACAAACCTGGGGGTATGTAGCATCAACTGGTGACGGACAACTCTGATGAGCCACCCTCAGGTTTACGGCATTAGTACTAAGTCCAATTTGTGCACCATTTTCTATATTTAGGCTGCCGTTAACTACAACATCTCCACCTGCTATACGCGCGTTATTGATTAAGCTCAACCCACCAACTCCAGTCACAACGGAACTAGGCCCTGTGCCGGTCGTGACTGCTTCTGCCTCAAGTTGATAGATTCTAGTTACTTTTGGTGTTGTGTCAGTATCTGGGCTATATACACGTGCAGTTGAGGTGATTGTTCTCCTGTTAGTCGCGGATCCAGGTGAGATTTCTACATCATAGGTAGTACGAATAGACTTGCCGGACGTGGTTGTATAGAAATCAATTTCACTGTCAGTTCCGTCCCAAGTGCCTACCCAGTTTTCGTCTAAATTTAGTTCGTGGATGCCCACATCGAGTCCGGCGTCGGCAGCAAATTGAGCGTTAACCCTGAGTTGATCTTTTGTGGCGCTTTGGAAATTACTGATGGTTGTATTCATTACAGTAACTATAAGAACAGAAACAACTAGCATGATAACCAACAATGAGCCAACAATGAATCCATTTTGTGATTTATTAGTTTTCATTGCGTAGTGTCACCCTTGTTTTATTTGATATATTTATATCTTCGCCATAAACACGTTTCCTGAGATTAATCGATAGTTCCACCGACCTTGCGTCTTCCGGAACTGTTGTAACAACATCATTTATGTCATAGAAAACGAAAAGCATATTCTGTAAATTTTCTAGTAGTTTGATGTCTGATTGACAGGCTGGGGTACCGGTCGGACATGTAGTTATTGCTGCGTTGCCCGATGCAGATACGTTGGATAATGTTCTTCTATACATATTGTCACTATTCCCAAAATAAATTATTTCGTTTTGATATGGATAACCCGTCAAATCATCGAAAATAAAATCTTTATTTGTATCTACTGCCGGCTGGGTTAATACCAGTATATTAGCTGGGTCACTTGTTAGCCAGCCGCCAGATGGTTCGTAGCTATCCGGCAAACTATTTGTTGTAAGTATCTGATTAGCAACTCTGATATCATCAACCATTCTCTTCAAAAATACCTGTGATTCAAGAACCATTTGAGACCTAGTTTGTTCTCTAAGTAAGCTACCGTACATGAACACAAATGACGAAATAATTAAAACGCTTGCTATTGCCCCGACTGAGATTGCGATGAGTAGCTCTGTGATCGTGAAGCCTTTTTGTGTGTTGTTAAGTTTTATCACTGCGCAACACCTAATTCACTTATTAGTGATTTATACTGGAGCTCCCTAAGAATTCCCTGTTGCGTATAGTTAATATTAACTTCTATTTCTTTTATACCAGTTCCTGGCGTAGAAACGGTGTAATTTGCTTGCCGAGGAGTCGTGAAGGTCTGCTGAAGATCTGCAGTAAAATCGTAAGTACCATCTATCAAACTGTTGAAACCGGCACTCCTCAGAGATTCGATTTTATTTTCAGCAATCGTATTGGCATACGTTAAGTCCGCTGCACGATCGTTAAGCTGGTTTAGCGATACTATTGCAAGGATAATCGAAGGCACAATAACAGCAAAAAGACCTATGCCAATCATAACTTCTATAACTGTGAACCCCTGTGATTTTTTAAACATAACCTTAATTACATTATAGGCTATGGGCACACGAAAAACGACTAAATTTATAACTATAGGAGTGACTTGGCTAGAGTCTTGAATATATCATACGAAAATTCTTTGGTTTCTGACGGATTACCATTACTTGCAGATACTCGAACTACTGTATTGTTGCGTAATAGATACCAAATTCCACCGTCGTAAACAACTCTTTGGCCATAAGTATCTGCTGATTGCTCTTCATTGTCGTTAACGGTCTTAAAAAAATCCGGAAATGCATCGGCTGCCAAATCAATTGCAGAAAATGTAGACACATATAATTCTATATACTTTGAGGAATTTTCGGTCGATTCGTATCGGCAGCTATCAGTCCAGAAAAGTTTACTTTGTCGCGGCTTGGTAGATTGGATTATATCTGTCGGTCGTTGGTCGTATCCAACCCTAACATCTGTTTCTAGCAGCTCTTCGGCTTTACTTTCGGACAATGCGCCACAGGTAAAGCCCGCGACAGCACCACTCCCTGACAATAATGAGTCAACCTGATTTTCTTTGTGCTCATAATCCATAAGTCGTCCCTTTATATCAGAAATTACAAAGCCTAGAGTAATAACAAAAAGTGTCAGAATAATTACTAAAATTTTATCAACATTTATAGTCGAGTACCGTTTCATGTCATTCGGTACGTAGAGCTTCGACAGGGTCGAGTTTGGATGCTTTTCTGGCTGGCAAAAGTCCAGCCAATGCCGCAACCAGCATCAACGACGCTAATAAAATTATCATCTGTACTATATTAAACTGCAAAAGACTATTCCCTTCTCCTAGCTCTAATTTTGTCGTGACCCAGGGATTAATTGAGTATCCGAGCAACAATCCACCTGCTATACCGACGATTCCACCGATGAAACCAATCCACATTGCCTCTAAAATGAATAGTGTGCTGATGTTTCTTCTACTCATACCCAAGGCTTTCATGAGGCCGATTTCACGCGTACGTTCTAAAACACTAATATATTGTGTGTTCACTACACCGAATACACTTGCTACAAGTGTTATAAGTCCTAAAACACCCACCATAACCTGCAGAATGTTTACAAATTGAGTTATTGTCTTTTGAATGTCATTACTAGTTTGCACGACGTAACTCTTGTTTTCTAGGTCGGTCCTGACAGCTTGTAGCTTGTCTACATTTTCTCCGCCTGTCACTCTTGCATATACGAATATAAACTTATCAAAATCTGCGGTGCCTTTTTGACTGAATTCGTAAAGTGCGCGTGAATCTGTCCCGCTCAAAAGCACAGGCGATACACCAAATGTCAGACTTGTGGCTGCCTTTTTGGTGACAGCAGCTACCGTATAAGTGGCCGTTAATTCCTTGGGCTTCAGTGATTCAGCGGCAGCTTCAGTAATTTTGCTAGGGTCTTGGTTTTGTAGAAGTGCTTGAATACTATCAGTGGAGAACGGTTGCTGAACAGTTATGCTAATTGGTTTGCCGATTGCATCCTCAGCATCCTTGAAGCCAAGTAAATCAAGATATGAATCTGGTAGCAAAACGGTGCCTTCGGGTATGTCGCCAGATTTAGGCAGTTCTCCCACCTTAACTTCTGGTTTTTGTGCTGGATTATAGACTTGCCCACCGCCGGTATAGCGTTTTTGTCCTTCACGTGTGATATAGCGAACATTTATCTGGTAGCTTTCTCTAACTTGCTCGATGCCTGGAGTGGCTTTTAATTCGTTTATCTCTTCTCTGGTGACGCGCTTAACCTGGATACTATTTTGCCCACCCCCGCCTTGTATAGTTCCGACAGTTTCATCAAATTCTTGCGGCGTACTACTAGGCCCACCAGCATTTGCGATTTCTGCATCTCTTCCAACTATAAGTTCCGCTGGGTCAAAGTTACTTTTTATCAGCTTGGATGTGTAATCTCGGACTCCGTTACCGGCGGCAAGTGTTAGCGCCAAAGTAAAACCTCCGACACCAATAGCCATGGCTGTCAGGAATGTACGGACTTTAGCGGATTTTAATGTACGTCCACTGCGTAATATCAAGTCTGTAAGCTTCATGATACCGCTCCTACAAGACAACCGTAAACGGTTTTCTCATCACTCCAAGTTCGAAATAAATTCGAACTTGGGCTGCTCTTTCCTACTACACTCATGATACTGCCTTCTTGCTACCAGTTATTTTGGTAATTTTTCCGTCTTGCACGTGAATTTGGGCATCACAGCGCTCTGCAAGTTCATGGTCATGAGTGACCATTATAAGAGTTGAGCCTAGAGTTTTATTAAGCCCAAATAATAATCGAATAATCTTCTCGCCGGTCGCACTGTCTAGATTACCGGTTGGTTCGTCGGCAAAAATGAGTTTAGGTTTGTTGACTATTGCTCGCGCAATAGCCAGTCGCTGTTTTTGACCACCGCTTAAATTACCTGCTTTGCTTTCAGCCTTATCGCTTAATTCTACTTCTTTCAATGCTTTGAGAGCCATAGATTTACGCTTTTTGCGTGGAACTTTAGCAATCTCTAAAGGGAGACTAACGTTATCTATACACGACTGATTTGCTTCAATGAAAAACGACTGAAAAATAAACCCCATTTGTTTGTTTCGAAATTGGTCAACCGTTTTTTGACTCATATCCCCTAAATCTTTGCCTGCGACTTTTACAGTTCCGCCGGTGGCGTGGTCTAAACCGCTCATGACATGCATGAGCGTACTCTTGCCTGAACCACTTTTGCCGATTATCGCTACGCTCGCACCGTCTGCTATGGAAACACTCACGTTATCTAGCGCGGTGAAAACACTCTGTTTTTTCCCATATAGTTTATTTACGTTTTTAATCTCTATCATGTCTTTATTGTATCAGAGCACTGCATGATATAAGCTTAAGGTATATGAAGAAAAAACAACCTACGGACAATGTTCAGTTATCTATCACCCGCGCTTCCAGAACAATCTACTTTTT
>JAYSZA010000008.1:0-40771 GCA_043727115.1 Candidatus Saccharimonadota bacterium | reverse complement strand
CTTGGTTACTTCGTTCCCAAGAAGTGTTAAAGGGTACTTTGTGCACTACATACGAGCACTACTTGGCTACCAGATGGGTTGTATTTCGTAATTGGGGTCATAGGGTATTGACAAATATAGCTGTATATGTTACCATAAGCACGTTAAGGCGAGGTATGTGTTTGAAAAACGCTAACAACGCGCTTGATAGTTTTGCTCTCTTCTATGAGGAATTGACCTCGGTAGCTCCGCAGAAAAGCAGAGTTAGAAGACCAAGAACAAAGCTAACCAAGCGTACTTAACGGAAGTTATAGTGGACGACGACCGTGACTCCTTCTGAATGTATTCAGAAGGAGTTTTCTTTTTTACCCACAGGTTTGCACTAGTTTTCCACTATCGATTTTTACAGTTAAATGTCAACATATTGACATGGTATAGTGCATTCGGCTATTATGCGCTTATGGTAAATCTATCGTTCAACAATCTAAAGACTTGTGTCGCAAAATGAACTGTCCTTACTGTAACCATGACTCAAAAGTCACCAATTCACGACACCAAAAGCGCTCTAACAGCGTCTGGAGACGGCGTGAATGCCTGAATTGTCACGCAATTTGGACTACAAATGAGCGATTACAAGGCTCTGGGACGTTCAAAGTACAGTCTGGTGACAACTTGGTCGACTTTAAGCCTGAACTGCTGTTAATCAGCCTATATGAGGCTCTCAGGCACAGAAAAACCCCTGCAATTGATGCGCAATATGTTTATGGAACGGTTCTGGAGAAGTTACAGAAGACTAACCAGCCTGTATTCACCACGCGTCTAATATCCGAATCGTGCTACGAAGTTCTGAAAAACTACGACAAACTAGCTGCAGATTTGTACAAAACCCTACATCCGTTCACTGATTAACAACTTTGCGGCCGCAAGCGGGACCTCCACCCCACCCATTTTGGCAGCAAAACGGGTGACAAAACTGCCAGCCGGCAAGAACAACTGCTATTGGCAGGCCTGGAAATATACTGTTCCTGCGGGACGCAAGCGGTCAAAAGTAGTTACTTATTTTAAGTACTTTTGACTGGTCCTCGGAAATGACTCAATAGATTTCCAGGCCTGCCATCGGTTTTCTTGTTTTATGGCTGGAGACTCGAAGCTACTGTAGCTCCAACTCCATCGATTAAAAACTCTTTAGAAAAATACTTTCTGAAAAGAGATCTAGACGAGGACCAGCCTAAACTACTGTCACCCGCAAGTATTTGTGACAGTAGTGTGGCCGACCACAGGGAGTCCCGCAGAGTAGATATATTTTTCATAAAGTATTTTACTAGGACTGTTTTTGATTGGGAGCGGACTTTTTGCATACTTTTGTGACTGTAGACAAAAGCATGTCGAACAGGCTTCTGAAAAAGCCGTCGAAAATGTAGCTAACTTTAGATCGGTCTTTTGTGTATAGATACTAATTCCAACAGATGAGCTATACTGTAGCTCTATGCTTCACGTTACTATTCACGAAAAGACCATGGGGTCTAAACTACTTTTAGCTGGATTTGAGCTGCGTCTAGAACGCAACGAAAAAGTCGGTTTTTTGGGTCGTAACGGTGCTGGCAAAACCACTTTCATGAACCTAGTAACTGGTTCCGACACGGATTTTGACGGTGAAATTGTAATACCGAAAAACATAATATTTATGGCGACTTCCCAGGAACATACAGATTTACACACTGATGACCGTACAACGATAGAGCACGCCACTTCTAAATTACCAAGATTCTCTACGCTCCACAGAATCATCACAACCTACCCAGAACACATGGGTGACGATATGAAAAAAATGACCGTTTATAGTGACGCACTCGAGGAATTTTCTAACCTCGGCTACTACAACGTAGAGAATTCGCTAGCTAAATACTTTGCAGCCTACCAACTAGATGATTCCCTTCTGGAACATAAATTTTCTTCTCTGAGTGGTGGACAGAAACGATTAGTGGAGCTAATTGCTATCCAGATTGCTGAACCACACGTAGCTTTTCTAGATGAGCCGACGAACCACATGGATTACGTTGGCAAAGCAGCTTTTGTGCAGTGGCTCAAGAACACCAAAAGTGCTGTACTGGTCATATCCCACGACCGTGACGTACTAGGTGCAGTAGATAGAATTGTTGAGCTGAAGGACAAAAAAGCCCATAACTACAATGGTAATTATGACGCCTACCTGAGCCAAAATGCCTCCAAGACCTCAAACGCTATTAACGAATATGAAATCACAGAAAAACGCATAAAAAACATAAACGAACAGATTGATTATGCCAAAGCACGTGCACCAGGCTATAAAGGCAAGGCTGGCAAAAACCCTTGGGTTGTTATGCGCGAAAAGTTGGAGCGTGAGCTCGCTGCGATTGCTAAAACTCACCTAAAGCCAAGCTTCTGGATAGATAGTGAGTCTACCAAACAACTTTCGACCAAAGCCACAAGTAATTATCACAAATACAAAGCCAAAAATATCTCGATTTCTAGCGCCAAAACCGAACATGGTAGTTCATCACTACTACGAGCAGACGAAGTTAGTCTGGGATATTCATCTGACAAGCCTCTATTCAGCAATTGTTCTTTCAGTATTGCAGCTAACGATAGGCTTCACATTATTGGGCGTAACGGCGCTGGTAAAACTACTCTCGTTCGGGCAATTCTAGACGCAGTCAACAACAAAAAGCCAGAAACGCTTATAGGCAAAGGCGTAATCGAGCATTCGACTGCCCTACGGCTAAGTACCTACGAACAAGAAATTGGGTCTGAGCTTCTTGAATTAACTCTTTACGACGCTATTGAACGGGTGCTTGCTGCCAGAGATATGTTAGCCAACGAACAAGCAATATTGCGCATTATGGATAATTATTTGTTCAATCCCGCAGAAGACCGCGGAGTGTTAGTCAATCAGTTGAGCGGTGGCCAGAAAGCCAGACTACAGCTGATTAGAATGCTTGCTGGACGACCAAACTTGCTTATCTTAGACGAACCTACAAACCACCTAGATTTGCCTAGTATCGAAGAGCTGGAAAATCACTTGAAAGCCTACACGGGCGCTATTCTCTACATAACGCACGATAGTTACTTTGCCCGCGCACTTGGCGGCAAAGAACTGAATCTAGACGAATTGTAGGCATTCGCTACATTACGGTCCGTAAACGGGACCTCTATCCTATCCATTTTGGCAGCAAAACGGAAACCAAAACTGCCAGCCGGCAAGAAGAACTGCTATTGGCTTCATAAGAAAACACACTGTTCCTGCGGGACGCAAGCGGTCAAAAGTGGTTACTTATATTAAGTACTTTTGACTGGTCCTCGGAAATGACTCAATGTGTTTTCTTATGATTCCATCGGTTTTCTTGTTTTATGGCTGGAGGCTCGGCTACAGAGCTCAAATTACTGTACTGATTGACTAAGAACGGCATCGAGATCAATGAAAAAATCTTCAACAAATTTCATTGCACCACTTTTTTGATTTTGTCGTAGGTCTTCAACACTAACGTAATCCGCCCATGCTACTTCTGTTGGGTTTAAGTCCGTAGGCGGTATTTCATCTGAGTATGCAGCAAATAAATAACAATAGTAACCGTAGACATTCACGCCCTTTCTAACAATTTCCAAAGAAGTAGGAACAACACCTACTTCTTCTTTTATCTCACGAATCATAGCAGTCTCTGGTTCTTCTCCTGTTGAAATCGCACCACAGACATGATCGATTTCTCCACTGAATCGTTTCTGTTCTGCCCTTTCGTGAACTAACACTTCTCCAAGACTATTTCTAATTACCGCAATTACAATAGGAATGTGCAAGCTTTCTGTCATGGATTTTTCAGCTTCGCTCCTAGGCACGGAGGTCTTCAAGACCTCACCGTTGGAATTTACGAAATCTACTAGCTCTATACTTCCCATGTTTTAATCATACCAGACACTAACTACTCCATTGATTCGTAGGTTTTACGGATGGTTTTTATTAAGCTGTCGTTGATAGAGTGTTTTTGCGCCATGTCACTGAGAAGTGATAAGTCTTTTTTCGGTACCTGACTAGGTGTATACAGTACTCCATTTGTCATCATGTCTTTCATGTCCTCGCCCCAAACTTGTCCGAAATTATCTAGTGACTGCTCTGTCATAAAGTCATATATTGCTTGCATATTTGGATTATAGGGCTGGAGTAATCTGTGAGCCTCGACGGCTACTGCTAAATTGGCGTATCGACATAGATTAAAGACTAACTTTGCAAGAGTAGCGGAGGGTGCATCACCCATATAATCAGCTCTGGATCCCATAGACTGCAGTAGTGAAAGACTTAGGTCGTAGGTTTCTTTTTTTCCTTCAACTAAGAACAGTATTGTCTGATTATTTGCAGAGTTTTTGCCACCAATCATTGGTGCACTCAAGAATAATTTATCTTTTTCAATTAATCTTTTTGTTATATCTAAAACAATTTCAGGTGTAAGTGTACTAGTCTCAATTATTGTCTTGACTGCATTGCCTGTAATCAATAGTCCTTCAAAAATGACTTTATACGTGGTGTCAGGATTAGGCAAACAAAGAATAATAACTTCGCACGCTTGCGCTATATCATCAATACTTTTTGCTGATTTAAGACCCGTGACAACTAGCTCTTCTACTTTTTCCGACTCAATATCATACCCAATTACATCAAATCCAGCCTGTAAAAGATTCTTGACCATGCCAGAACCCATATTCCCTAGCCCAATAAATCCAATGCTATTCATAGTACGTATAATAGCAAAGTCAGTAACTTACTGGGTATTAACAATTGAAGTATATTTTTCAAAAAAGTTTACATTTTTGGACGACCGTCAGTATTTATTTACTTTTAAAGTTCGGATTCTTCGATTAGGGCGACTATGTCAAAGGCTACTTCTTCATATGGATGGGCCTTTTTCATGACAGCAATGACCTCTCTGGCCTTATCTCTGTCACAGACGACTTCGATTCTTTCCTCACTAACCTGCTCCGGCTTACCTGAATCGCCTATATGCGGATTAGCCTGTGCTGATGGTGTAAACCTACCAATACCTGATGCCGTAAAACTACAAAAACTGTATTCACCTATTACACCAGCACCGGCCTGGCCTAAAACTTGTCGAATGTCATCTGCATTTTCCGGTGGACAGAACACAGTAATCTTGACTCTCATAACAATAATAGTACCAGATAATCGAAGCCTGCAGCCCTCTCCATCGATTAAAAACTCATTAGGAAAAGTCCAAAAACGAAGAGATTAGAGCGAGGACTGTCAAAGCCGTAGACACCCGCAAGTAGGAGTGGCTGCGGCGTGACCGACCAAAGGGAGTCCCGCAGAGCTAATCTACTTCATTTTTGTATTTTTGCTAGGATGTTTTTTTGTTGGGAGCGGCGTTTTTGGCTACTTTGGCCGCTGTAGGAAAAAGTAGCAAATCAGGTCAGTTCACTGACCGCATGTTGTTACTTGTGTGAAGAGACTGTGACACCGCTGTCGGATTTGACGGCTTTTTCGGTTATATCGAACTTGCCTAAGTAGCGTTTGAACATTAGTCTAGTCTGAGAGTTAATCGCCGCAAATGAGCTGTAACAGATGGTTGTAATCGGTAACAACACCCACTGCAACACCATAAATACTGTTCGATGGTTTTTATATCTTGCTGGTTTTGGCGGCAGAATTTTGAAGCTAAAGAACAGCGAAACCAATATACCCACCATGGCAAATGTCTGCATTCTACTAGCAATCTGCGGTAGCTGATTGGCCAAGAAATCGGTCTGATTAAATATCCATGGCAGAATTGCACCGAATGCTAGGATTAACGGAGACGTTGCCCAACTAATGTGGCCCTCGAGTAGCCGTAAGAACTTGGCGACTACATCAAATTTAGAGATAGAGTTTTTGGTAAAGAACCCGTATTTCGCAACATAGGCAACATCAGATGCACCCCACGCCCAACGACGAATCTGAATGAACTGAGCCTTGAGCGTTCTCCTGTAGCCATCTGCCAATACTGCGTCTTGGTAGATGGGCAGGAAGATAGGAATGACTTCGTGCTTACCATCAAACGCAAAATAACTTCTCCAGAAGTGGTGTCCGTCTTCTACTATCGTCCGCGTGCTCCAGAAGTCTGTATCGATTAAAGCATGTAGAGGCTGGGCATGAGCAGAAAAGTTGCGCAAAGTATGCTGGCGAAGCCCCTGAATGAGCATCCAGTATGAGTTGCCGGTAGCTATGACGCGCATGGGTGCCGGCGCGTCCCAGATGTTATTAGTGAACATTGGGATGGGCTGGAATGACATGTATTTTGGGTCGTGACATACAGCATAAACATAACTTAGTCCTGCAAAATATGATTTGTGTGGTCGATTATCCGCATCCAGGGTGGTGACCAAAACATTTGCTGGATCGATTCCTAGCTCTTCTACTATTTTTTGTAATTCCCTACCTGATGCTGTGATATTTCCACCTTTTCCTATAACCTCGCCTGGTTGGTCAATATGCTTGACTGCTTTCGACACAAGAAAGACATTTTTGTATTCATTCATTATTTTGACTGCTTGCTTTTCTACCTCTGGTCCACCCCTGTTTTCATAAGCAAGTATCACTATCATCTTCTTCTTGTCATAAAGACTATCTTTAACGTTTTCTAGAGTTGGCTTCAAAACTTCGTAAGCTTCATTCCAGGTAGCAACAATAACAGCGTGAATGATATTTTCGCTATAGATACCATTCGGGTTATCTGCTTGGAGCTTTTTGTTACTGTAGTGCCATTTAGGGAATCTCTTGCTCTTGTCGTCTTCCTGGTCTAAATCCTTGATTAGTGCTTGCCAATCAATCTTCTGATGCTGGGCTAGTATTTTATACCCCTGCAATGCTCTAACATTCATGACCATAGCTTTAACAAACCACAGCAATAAGTAGCTAATCATCAATACCGCGGCCAAGCTAACATTAGTGAATGCCAGGATAAACGGTAAAAACAGTATGGACCAGGTCAGAAATCCCGGAAGAATTTCAAAAAATCTATACTGACTATTTTTTTTTCTCTGAAAGGGTATTTCGTACGGGAATTTCATACTCTATAGCGTTCTTGTGAGCGCGTTAAAAACTACAAGACACAGTATTAGCGTGATTACATTGAGCCCCAGAATACTCACCGCCAAGTGTCTGCGATGACTGAACAACTTTATGCTCAGGAACACAGTTATTCCTGTTACAACGGTTGCAAAAAGCGCAAAATGGTATAAATCACTAGTCGGTCCGCTGACTTGGATACCTCTACTAGAGCGGTAAGAAATGATGCTGGTGTCACTTAGCTCTGTATCTACGTTAAGCAAAACATTGGAGATAGTTAATAAAAATAACGCGGCATTTGCGCCAAGTAACGCCAGCACAGATTTGTCGTGGTAATAATGTTTTGAAATTGTCATTGGGGTTGATGTCTAGTATATAGGAGCAGCCGGCTACTATCCAGTAGTCGTCTAAATTCGAAATAGCAAAATTCAATCTCGAAACAAATCATAAATCCAAATTGCTAAATAACAGGCATCAGTCACTAATAGTGTTTCGAGGTTTAAATTTTAGTATTTGTTTGCTATTTGTAGTTTGTCATTTCGTGCTTATTCGTTTGGTGCGGGTAGAGAGAGTCGGTCACATTCTGTGACCCCAAAACTTTCATACTACCAACAAGTTGTTAACCTGAAAGATTTTCTTGCAACATGCCACTGGCATGTTTCACCCTCGTCTCATCCTTGAATTAATGGTGCGGGATACCAGAATACTATAAGTATATTCCGCCCGTCTTGCCCGCTTTGGCGGGCGGGGGATTATCGAACTGGCGCGTCTTGCTTGGGAAGCAAGCGTACTGCCACTGTACTAATCCCGCGTGGAGCCGACTCGGGGATTCGAACCCCGGACCCCCACTTTACGAAAGTGGTGCTCTAGCCAACTGAGCTAAGACGGCATTTACAGGGGTTAGTATAGCAGAATCAAATCGTGCATAAATTTAATTTACTAGCTGTTACAATAAACATATGAGAAAAGCAGCACGCGCAATAGTTATCGAAGGCGACAAAATACTCGTAATGCACAGAAACAAAGAAGGTAGCAAATACTACACACTTGTTGGGGGCAGAGTCAACGACGGCGAAACTATCGAGCAAGGTTTGGTTAGAGAGATAAAAGAAGAGACCGACTTAGATGTTATTTCCTACCAGTTAGTCTATATTGAACTTCACCCCGCCCCGTACAATGAACAGTATATTTATTTGTGCCGGGTCGCTCCGCACGGTAATGAAATAGCTGTCCAGGACAGTTCGGAGGAAGGCATCATGAACAAGCACGGTGCGAATACACATACGCCACTCTGGGCCTACACTGGAAGCTTCAAAAACATTCCTTTCAGAACGCCACAGCTACAAGAAGCAATCTTGCACGGAATCAAAAAAGGCTTCCCAAAAAACCCTATCAATCTGTAGATTTAGCATCATTTAAGAGTTATTTATACTCTGCCTTTAAAAATTAATTGACATGCAAATTATTCAGGCGTAGGATTTATTTGTGATTGCTAAATTAAATACACAAGTCATGGCTCTGATTATTAAGGCCCCTGGGGAGTGTGTTTAGCTGTAATCCGATATTAAATCAAGCAAGACACAACTCCCCGACCAAAACCCGGGGAGTTTTAATTTTTGCAGTAAATTAGAAGGAGAAAAATAATGAAATTACGCGCAGAAGAACCATACGGATACAACACTAATCCAGAACTAGGTCCATTCTTTACGGGGGATACTGGCAGCAGAGAACCGTTCTTAACGAGAGTCAAAGATTTTGTAAGCTGGGTTTGCGGAACAGCACTCACTGCACCATCTACAGCACCGGATTACATGAGCGAACATTATCGCGGTAATGCCCCAGTCGCTCCGCTACAACAAGCTGTTCAGACAGAGCAAGTCCAGGTTTAATGAGCCTGTAATACAATTCATTAATAATATGCCAAGAAAAAAGACCCATCTTTCGATGAGTCCATTTTCTTGGCGGGCCCGACCGGATTGCGCTTTGCTTGCACGGTAATAAATTTCTTACATGCTAGGAGGTAGCATGACGAAATTTTTACCTGTAGACCCGGCCTGCTTTGCAGGTTCCGGTTCATAATCCGGTTCGGAGTCCTGGCAAGAAAAAAGACCCATCTTTCGATGAGTCCATTTTCTTGGCGGGCCCGACCGGATTTGAACCGGCGATCTCCTCCGTGACAGGGAGGCATGTTAGGCCACTACACCACGAGCCCGCGCTTTATCTATCAATATTTAACTGATAAGACTTGCAATATCTTATCATTTAACAGGGATATAGACAAGTTCTTCGCACTTTTAACATTTGATAGCAATTTAGCAAAACTATTTAACTGGGTTCATGTAGAGTCTGTAGGGCTGCTGTTCTTTGCGGTCGTTCAAAATTTCATCTAGACTCTTTAGCGGTAATATTATGTGTGCACCTTTTCTCTGGTCTCCCTGGTCGCCTAGGTTTTTAACAATAGCTAGCGCATAGCCAGTGCCGTATGGAACTACCACTACGCCAGAAGTCTGACCCTCCCCTAATTTGTACAGTGTATCGACCGTTTGTTGCGAAACGTTACGGTTAGACCTATTAACCAATCCAAATTCCCCGCCAACGTCTTTTGTGCCAATATCATCTGAATATTCCGTTGCGATTGCGGCAAAATCCTCACCGGCAGTTATGCGCGCCAACGCTTCGGTTGCGCGTTTTTCAGTTTCTGAGTCTTTAGCCCTAATCACCTTTTGTGCAAGCAGTTCAGATGTAAGGCTTCTCTTGAAATCGCCTACAGACCAGTCCCAATACTCACGTAATACGTCTTCAAATATCTCATCATTACTACCGAGCCTGTTCTGTTCGCGTGCTATTCGTATCTGTTCATCAACTTCGGTGGAGTCAACTGATATACCCAGTTCATTCGCAATAACCTTTGTGTACGCGTCATTGACGACTTTGTTGATTGTTCTCTCTTTGTAACTTGCGAGTTGCGCCTGCCCTGCTTCTGTTTCAAAACTCAACTGCTGTTGGTTTTCGTAATAATGGACGTAGTGATTCAGCTCAAATAAATAGTTTTCGTATGCAACAAATGTTTTACCTGTTCGAGCTATTGGGAAAGGCACGACTCTGGTGACTTGGTACATGAACGGAGATGTAGTCTCTAATTTGTAGAGCATAATTACAGACGTAACTGACGAAGCCAAAATTGCGAGTAAAGTAAGACTAATTGTTAAGAAAACGACGCGGTGCTTGGAGTGCTGCAAAGGATAAATATACTTCCTGGCGCCTGATATAACTTCTTCGCGGTGTTCAGCAAGATTGTCGTTAGTAATGCGCGGGACACTTGCGTCCTGTTTCTCTTCTTTTTTGAGTTTTCTTTTAGCCCGTAGCTCTTTTACTTTGTTCTTCATGATTCTTTCTCTGTTATGTCTGAGTTTTCTGAGCCTTTATGCGCCTCTACATCACTAAGCGCAATTCCCCGCTCCCTAAGTAAGCCCAGGAGTTCGTGCTGTATATGAGCTGGTTTGTGGACATCATGAATGACTAAATCACCGATGTATGTCTGTATCATCATTGTACCAAATCCCAGTAGTGTTTCTTGTATGCCGCTAACCTCATAATTGACCATCTGTATCTGATTGATTGCTATATCTACGACCTTTTTATGAAAAAACCCTTTCTGAGTAATCTGGATGAAGCGCTGATCCGTCACAATATATACACTGAAATACCAGTACATCCACGACGGGAAGAAAAGTACCGCTGAAAATACGAAACCAGCAAAGAGTAGAAGCAAATAACCACCTGGAGTTGGTGTCAATTCTGGCTTAAGATAGCTTACAGCAAGTACGTATAAAGGAACAGCCAGCAGCCCAAGCGACGCAACAATAAGACCTTTGCGCATCATGACTGGATGCTTTCTGAAAACTAAAAGTACTTCCTCGTTGTCGTACTGGTCTTTGAACTGTTTTCGAGCACTTTTGGTTGCCATAAGCTATATAGTACATGAAATAGTTTACAGATTACAGCTAACAGTTTACAGTTATAGCAATTGGACGACGAGGCCCGGTAGCTCAATGGATAGAGCAGTTCCGTCCTAAGGAAAAGGTTGCAGGTTCGACTCTTGCCCGGGTCACCAATAAAAAATATCCCAAAAATCGGGATATTTTTTATTATCTAATTTCTATTTTTTAGGCTTTGTTCGAACGTGTTTTTCATTGATAGTTTCATAGTCATACATCTCACTTTCTGAGAACCAGTGTGAAATTTCTTGCTCCGCGTCTTTCTTGTCGCCGCTAGCATGAACCACATTTTGAACAGTAGATTTGGCAATATTATTTGCATAATCAAAACTCATGTGAGTATAGTCACCTCTTATAGTTCCTGGGGCTGCGTTTTTTGGTTCGGTTGAACCTATCATTTTGCGTACAAGCTCAACTGCTTCAATACCCTCAAGTACGATAGCGACGACTGGACCCTCCATCATAAACTCTACTGTTACGTCAAAAACTTCCTGTCCTCTGCGAGAAATAACTTTTCCAATTGTTTCATAATGATGCTGGTAGTCTTCTATGCTCGGGCTGAGCATTTTCATCCCAACAATCTTTAGCCCAACTTTCTCAAATCTACTTATTACCTCGCCGACAATTCCTCTTTGTACTGAATCGGGCTTAAGTATGACTAGGGTTCGTTCCATAAATATTTTGTTCCTTTTTATTAGACATAATTATAGCACTTGGGGGCGGTACGCCCCGGCAAATTAACGATTAGCTATTGGCGATTAGCAATAAATTAGCCATTAGCCATGTAGATAGCACATACAACGTATGACTCTGTAGCTACATTGATAAATGATAATTGTTAATTCTATGCTAATTGATAATCGTTACCCTAGACACTGGCTCCGAGATACTAGATACTTATACCTATGTTGTTTGCAAAACTAAAAACAGACTTCCTTGAGTACCTAGAAATAGAACAAAACAGGTCGCAGAACACTATCCAGAATTACGATCACTATCTGACCAGACTCGTTGATTTTGCAGGCGATATAGATATTAACGATATTAATCCAGAACTTATTCGTAAATGGCGCCTGTGGCTCAACCGACTCGGCACTAACACATCTGACGAGCTGGGCAAAAATACTCAGAATTACCACCTAATCGCCCTTCGGAGTTTTTTGAAGTTCTGCGCTAAGCGCGATATCCAGACTATGCCCGCGGACAAAATAGAACTAGCAACTTCAAAGCGAAAACAAGTTACATTTCTAAATGTAGAAGAATTGGAGAGGCTCTTTGCCGCCCCAAAAATTGACACTATTACCGGATTGCGCGACCGTGCAATTTTGGAATTGCTATTTTCTAGTGGACTTCGTGTATCGGAACTTGTGGGCTTAAACATCGATGACATAAACCTCAAAAGACGCGAATTCATGGTTAGAGGCAAAGGACAAAAAGACCGGCCTATATTCATAAGCGGTTCATCTGCCTGGTGGATTAAAGCATATTTAGACAAACGACAAGACAATAGCAGACCACTGTTTATCCGTTATAGCGGGTCCAAACAGGTCAATGTCTCTGGCAACTATTACAGGCTAACTGCCCGCAGTGTCCAAAGGCTTGTAGCCAGGCATGCGATTCTTGCCGGCATCACAAAACACGTATCGCCACACACCCTCCGCCACTGTCTGCACCCAGAAACCAGAATCAGCTTGCCTCGTAGAATTATCAGTGCAGAAAACCTATTCAATTCAAACGAACAAAACGTAAAGTCGCTCCACTTTTCTAAAGGATCACAGACTGTACAATCCATTCAGCATTCAAGTGTGCACGAATCTACAGAGATGATTCAGCTAACAGCTGGGGGTTACGAGTTAGTGTGCACACCAGAGCATCGACTTTTTACTTTAGACAAAGATGGGTTTGCGCAGGTATTAGCTAGCGATCTAAGGCCTGGGCACTATGTCATGGGAGTCAAGAAAATTTCTCAACATAGCAAGAACTACTTAACAGACGATATGTGGAGACTTATTGGCTATATTTGCGGCGATGGGACAGTCAGCGAACGTCGACACGGGGTGATACTACACGACAAAAACAAAGTGTTCTTAAGTCTGTATGTTGATTTGATCGAAAAATTATTCAACAAAAAAGTAGAAATTAAACCTGCAACCAATTCCAAGAGCTTCAATGTCACGTGCTATCACATGCCACTTGTAAAGTTACTAAAAAAACTAAATCTAGCTACAACAACTCATGGGCTGAGAGTACCAGAAAAGTTATTCAGATCATCAGAAAGCGCCGTTGCACATTTTCTAGCCGGACTCTACGACGCAGATGGTAACGAAGGTGATGCCAAATTTTTCAGTGCAAACAAAGAATTTATAAAAGACATACAGATGTTACTTCTTCGGCTTGGTGTTGATTCTCATTTTTATACACGCAACCGCATAGTTAGACTACCCCATAAATCAGCAGACGCAGCCAAGCAACCTTTCACCATTTACAATCTGCAGATTATTTATCAACCAGACCAACAAAAATTTGTTAATAAAGTCCCCACACTAAAAAAAATTAACATAAGCCCAGACTATATAGGAGACAAACTACCTATAACAGAACTTCTTCTTAGCCTGAACAACCTAGCCAAAGAAAAGAACAAAAGTCTATACACGCTTAGACAGGATCAAAGAACTCTCAAAGATTACTCTAGATATTTAAACGGACAAATTCTGCCTACCAAAGAAACGGCTATGCGTTTTTATGTAAGATTTAAACGTATTGGTATAATGGACCCTAGAATGAACTTGCTCCGAAGACTAGCAAGCAGCAATAATCAGATCAAATGGCTCAAAGTTCATAAAGCGGACAGAATCAAAACCAATGGTAAAGTCTATGACTTTACCATAGAAGAAACCGAGAATCTTATAGCTGACGGGTTTGTTTCGCATAACTCTTTCGCGACAGATTTATTGATGAACGGGGCCGATCTGAGATCAGTCCAGGCTATGTTAGGTCACAGCAATATATCAACGACTCAGATATATACACACGTCACCGACCCACACCTCAAGGCTATCCACCAGAAATTCCACAGCAAAAAAGAAGACTAGACTTTTTCTCCTCTTAGTAGCTGCGGAAAGATCAGCCGGAGTTACGAATTTATTTCGGACCCCGAGCGATAAGAAAACCGTTTACGGTTGTCTTATGGGGTTTAAAAACAGTTGTCGCTGACTATATTTCCAGGTGCCACATTTAATTGTTTACATACACCGTCCATACTCTGGAATACAAACTCGGGAACCGGATAGCTACTTGCGTTAGAAAGGTGTACCTTCATTCTCCTGAGTACGTCATTAGCCTTTCCGGTAGCGTCAACCACTGTCTGAGCACCCACAAATTCAAAATCAACCCCAGTTGTGCCAGCGGATGTTACTCGCACATCAGCATCATTATAAATTGACTTGAGTCTTACAAAATATCTATCTGTAGCTGTAAGCCCACTCTCCATATTTGTATATTCAAACGAACAAGCATAGTTAGTTCCGCTGCAATCTACATAGACTAATTGACCGTTGTTGCTGTCTCCGGCATATATTGCTAGGTTTTCGCTGTATTTTCCACAAGAATTGTGTGGATAGAGATATGTAGTAACGGTTTCGTTAATGATTCTTTGCCGTTCAATGTCGCCACCAGTCGGTAGCCTGACCAAATCGACTCTAAGCATAGGTACTGCGCCTACATTTGCTTCAGTAAGGGGTGTAACAGTCGTTGCTCCGCAATCACCCGCTGCTTGAATATTATTCACTCCACCTGCCCCTGACCACTCAAATTTGATAGATTTTATATCACCACTGTTCTTGGACTGAACGGGAAATATTCTAGATTCTTGTGTTTTGATTGTTCCATTATTAAATTCTAGTGATGAAGGCGTCGAGTCATAGATAAGACAAGTGTAGGCTACGTCTGGCACAGATATATCTACTGCCCCGTTTGCACCTACAGTCGGCCAATCTTTGACGTCACAATTCTTCTTTTCTTCTTGCTCTAACGAACCAGATTGAATTCTAGCCTGCACATCATTTATCGCCGTCTCGGCTGCGTAGAATGCCTGTGTACTCAGCTGCCTATCGAGCGACTGCCGTTGTTCTCTTTGCATAACCCGGCTCAAACCAATAGTTATAAGAGTCAAAATAATCATTAATATTGACGCTACAATGATTGATACGAATCCATTTTGTCGCTTATGCATAACTGCCCCTATTGTACTCGTCTTAGTATGGTTAATGAAAGCTCACTTGTCGCGCAAAGCTCAACACCAATTCTACTGCCTTCACAAACTTTCCGACCTTCATCGTTTACAAAGAAAAACTCTTCTTCACCGTACGCAATGGCAAGATTTAGTTTCCACAATTCATCACTAATTGGGATAAGCTCCAGTTTTGTTATGCGCATGTTATCTTGGAGAAGTTCTCTGCCTTCATCAGTTGGTTGCATGTCGGTGTCATATAGGTTTGCAGGACCTGGAGGAACCGCAGAATTAGCACAACCAGTATCTTCTGGCACATCTACCCAAATTCCATGAGGAGAATATTTGTTGCTCTCGCCTGGGTCCTCTTTTGATACCATGCGGTCAATAGTAAAGCTGTACCTCTTTGGTCCAACGCAGAAATAGAATAAATCATAGCCTGCACCTTTGTCTATTGCTGGAATATTTGGACCTGGAGTACCAACTGCAATATCGTAATTTGGAGGAGTCACATCCTGTGCAGAAAACTGGATTGATTGTGCTATCTCGTCAGAAACATTGCGCATAATTTCCTGAGTTCTAGCTTGAGTAACGCCTCGGTAATACAGCCTACTTATCTGAACCAAAGCGACAGTAACAGCCATCAAAACCAGAGAGAATACAACAGTGGAGACCATCAACTCAATAAGCGTAAAGCCTTTTTGTGCATCTTCTTTATTCTTAAACCTTGATTTCATAATTATTGTTGGTAGCCTAGCCTAATAGAATACATGTTAAAGTCCGGATCATATGAATAGGTATTTAGTGGTACCCACTGATTATTCGTCCACTCCACAGTGATGCTTTCAATAGACGGTATTACGCCGTTTAGAGGGATGGCTACAAATCCTCCAGACGGATTTAGCTTGTAATTTGAGACATTAGCTACACCGTTAACTTTTATGTTTATATTAAATTTATATAATTCATCTGGGGGAGTCGGAGCCGGTGCACAACCGTAAGGTGTATCGCCACCGTCATTTCCATACATATCATCATATTCAATGTATATCGTATTATACCCAGGTCCGCTGGACGGAACATCATATTCTACCCCATAATCTGCACAACTGTATACAGACCAAGGAGTTTTGACACAACCCAAAGACCCTATATTATTACAGGTTTTGAAGTTTTGGACCGGAATACTAATAGTGGGAACTGCCCCGTAGGGTACTGAATCGTATTCGATGATATAGCGAGCAGTAGCATCCGGTTCATCATACCAATCGTTCCATCTTCCTTGTTCATCTCCGGGAACCCAGTTCAACACTACTACGTCTTCGTCAACACCTGGACCACCTTCACCAGGATCAAGATAATTATTTGGCTCTCCTGGGTACCAATTTGTATACGTGTAGCCATCGCCCGCTATGTCACCAACTCCGTTATCCCAGACATACGTTCCTTCCTGAACTTTGTCATTAAGTCCAGCCCAAGTTAATGATTTTGCGGTAAGTGTCGCTATAAATTTGTTTTCAGAATCATCATTGATTGTTACTAAATGCCCGCCGTTTGCGCTGGCAATACTACGTGCAGTTGACCAAGATACAGTTTCGTTTGAATAGTAATAAGTATGCCCGTTAAAGATTACTGGTGGCTGCAGCACAAAAGGATTACTTATCTGATTGGTTGTAAAAGTTGTAGCATTACTATACGAGGTACCAAACTCATTAGTAGCAAAACCCTTAACTTCGTAGGTGGTGTTTGGGAGTAGCTTGTTGGCATTGAAATCTATATTGTTGCCTGTTAATGTCTCGATAGTTGAGCTAAAGCTATTAGTACTATCAAGCTCGAGTCTGCCCGGAGCACCAATAATAATTCCTCTTCGAGTTACTCCTGCTTCGCTAACAGTGGCTTTTACAGTTGCCGAATTAATACTAACATTGGTTACTTGAATATTTCCAAGTACAGCTATCAAAATGGCTTCTGTGCTGAATTTTACTTCGCTTCCATAGCTTGTCCCGGAGCCATTCGTTGCATATGCACGCACGTAGTAGACAGTGTCGGTTGCTAGAGAAAGTGTAGTGGCAAAATCACCAAGTCCACTGTCTTTTTGCACCAGAGTACCCGAGCTGGGATGCTGTCTAGCTACAGTATTATAGATGAACCCTCGACTAGAAACCGGGGACTTGCCCTGGTCAGTTACCCTGCCCGTAACGGTGGCGCTTGGCCCTGACACGATAACAGTTTGATTAGTAGACACAACCGGATACTCTCGCGTTGAGTATTCATATGTCCGATAGGTTACCTTCGCTTCATTCAGCTGCTCTCCCCGAATAGAATTCCACCGCGTCCTAACCGTAAATATGTTGCCACTTCTTACGATAGACATTCTGTAACGGCCATCTGGACCTGTCATACAGCCAGAATTATAGGATTCTAGATCTCCATTCTCAGGCATAGGGTCGGTGTCTGTGTTAGTAACGACCGCAAGTGTATCAGTAATACAGTAGATCTTTGACTCCGCCATCACACTATCATCAAAAAATTTGTTATTAGGGTCGCTGCTCGCAGTTTTGAGTTTTTCTAGCTGGGACTCTGCCAATTTTGTTGCTTCTGAGCGTTCTTGGGCATCTCTGCCTGTTGCCAAACTTCTATTCACTATACCGAATGATGTTCCAAGCACCATTCCCAGTACGGCCATAGCCAACAAGACTTCTATTATTGTGTCACCGCGTTGCTTTTCTGCTGAAAATATATACCTATTCACCACAAATGCCCTTGTTGTATGTATCAAAATCTACTCTAGTAGAGGCCTGGCCAGTTCCACCAATTGTAATCGAAGCTCTGCGCTTCAAGTCTGCATCCGCTAAGCAGATAACTATCGGCGTTTTCGATGATGTATCTACGAAACCTGCAGAGGCTGGATCCAAATCAGTAACAATATTAATTCTAGTTGCAGCGTTGTATTGGGTGCTGGAGACGTCAACTCCCTTTATGAGTGCGCCGCTGATTGTCTGGCCTTCGCTAAACTTGGTAGTGCTAAATGTTTTAGTAAATCTGGTAAAAAACCCAACGACACTAGACTCTATAGGAGTTACTACTTCTGTTGCTACTTTTATTACACGCAGTCCGTATTTTAAATCGCTTTTTTCCGTAACATCATTGGTAGAGTCTGGTGCTGTAGGCGAAGTAGTGACGGGCTTTGATTCTTCTAGAGATTGAGCGACTTCACCATCTGGAGTCACAAGTCGCTTACCAACAATATTGTATGTGTATAGTAATGATTCGTTCTCAGTATCATCATCACCGTCTTCGGGGAAAAACTGCAGAGCTTTCCCGATCAGTACACAATCGTTATTTGTACCTTGTCCGTTCTCCGCAGTAGCGTTTGTTATTATTGGTCTCTGCTCTAGATCAAGATCAATGCTGCACTGGAGGCTACCGTCGTTAGGAAAATACCCAGTTGTAACATCGTTAATTGTGTCTAGTATTTTTGCATCTAATTCACGAACAGCTTGAGTGAATTGGACCTGTTGTTGTCGACCAGAAAAGGAAATCATCGCTAGAATAAACATAGATGAAGAAATCGTAATAAACAGCATAGCCTCAAGAATTGTATAGCCCGAATCAGCTCTATATCTCATAGATAGAAGTATAGCATAAGCTGTATAAATGACCCCTGTAGTTTACATGAAAAGCGCTGTTTCTAAATACCAATCTATAATTTGAGTGCCGAATAGAAAAGTGATGAATAGTCCGACTATTAGAAAGGGCCCGAACGGTATCTTTGCGTGACGGATAGACTGTCTTTTTGTTAGTTTGAACAGTAATGCGTACAGAAGCCCCGCCAGGCATGCAATAATTATTGCCAGCCACGATTCAAGCGGCTTTCCTAAGAATAGGCCAATCACTATGCCGAACAGAACATCACTGTCCCCTATCCATCTTCCCCTAGACACTGCGAACAAGACTGCAAATATACCCGCGCCTACCGCGATTGACCCAAGCATCTGAATAAAAGCACTCATAGGATCAGATGAGATAATTATTCCGATTACAGCATAGACAACCGCAACCCCAATTAAAGGAAAGAGAAATCTATAAGGAAGAGTCATAGTTTTTGCATCAATAATAAATAGCACGGTCATAAATACTAGGCCAAGTAGCCATATACCAAACATCGAAGGTAGTGCAGTCCCCTGCAAAGACTCCTGCATTTTCAGATAAGAAGCTACGAACGCTAAACCAAGACTCATCTCTACAGCCGGGTACATAACAGAGAGCCTAACTTTGCAATACCGGCACTTTCCACCAGTGCTTAGCCAGCTGAACAGTGGCACCAAATCTATGGGAGAGAGTTTTTTGTGACAAGAATCACAAGATGAGCGTCCCCTAACCCAATCTTTCTTGCGAATACTTCTATCCGCAACAACCAACGCGAAGCTACCGAATATTAATCCAAGAGTAAAAAGATATGCAGAAATAATAGCAACCATAATCATTATATTAACAGATATAACAAAAAGACGCCTATGGAATTTTCCACAAGCGTCTCATATGTAGGTTGTCTGTTAATTATTGTCTATACAGTAGAATATGTTGGCTCGCTCAAGCTGAACAACTGCAGCGTACTGTCGTGAGCTAGTAGAGAGTGTGCCTTCTGCATTTTCTCCTTCACAGCTAGCTCCTGGATAAATCATAATTTGGTCTGCTGTCGGCTCGTCTGCAATAGCGGTAGCCAGTAGTAGCTCATACTCGTCACCAGTTTGTGGGTTTTTTAGCTCAACTTTGTCAGTAATGTATCTGGCGATAAATTCGTTGTCCAGCTCTTGGCCCGCGAACGGAAACTTACCGTTGTTGTTTGACGCATATGTCCCAAGCTCTGTAGACATCCTATTAACAACAGATTGTCTTGTGCTATCTCGTTGGCTTCTTTGTAGCTGAGGCACAGCAATTAATACTACTACCATGATTAGTCCGGCAATCGCCAAAACGATCATAACCTCGATTATAGTAAAGCCTTTTGCTCGGTTAATTTTGTTCGATAACTTCTGTAACATGAGTCCCCCCTAGATTTATTGTAAACGTATGTATGCAATTTTACGTATATTTTATATAAAACACAAGCATTATTAAATTAGAAGACATTTTGGCCGACTAACCCGTAAATTGGTAGCAATATAGCGCTAACGATAACTATAGCTACAACACCTAACACAATCATCAAAACGGGTTCGATTATAGTAGAGATGGATTTGATTGTATTGTCTACTTCCTTTTCATAGTAATCGGCTGTTTTCTCCAACATTTGCTCAATCGCACCTGAGTCTTCCCCGATCTTCAACATTTGTGGCACTAAATCCAGGAAGTTGGGGTCACCGAGTAGTGCTGTTGACAGTGCTTTACCACCCTTCACCTTCTCTGTTGCGTGCTTAATAGATTCGTTCAGGTATACGTTATCTACTGCCTCTGCCGTAATGTCTAGAACTTGTATCAGCGGCACACCGCTAGCGACTAGTGTCGTTGATGTGCGCGTGAAACGTGCCATGTACATCTTGGTAAACAGCCCACCGAGCGGCCACATATGAAGCTTCAAACCGTCAACAACACGCTTACCACCAACTGTTCTAATCCAGCGCGTAGTGAATACAGCCAACACAACCACAATAATGGCGATAATCCACCAATAGGAGATTATGAAATTAGATAACGCTAGGAGCATTCTTGTAACTAGAGGTAGCCTTGTTCCCGGAATACCATCGTAGAGCTCCTGAACCTGTGGTAGAACGCTAACAAGCATGAAGCCGACTACGCCGCCCATGACTATAAGCACGATAACTGGATAAATCATCGCCCCGCGGACTTTACCGATTAGTTCTGCGTCTTTTTCTTGCTGATTTGCTAGACGTTCTAGAGCAGAATCAAGGGTTCCAGACGCTTCGCCGGCTGCAATTAGACTAGTGAACACCTGGTTAAATATTTTTGAGTGTTTTTCTAGTGCTGAAGAAAACGTTTTGCCGGCCTCAACATCAGTTATGACCTGGGCTAGTATTGCCTGCAGTGCCCTGCTTTTAGTCTGATTCAGCACAGACCTTAGGCTCTGAACTAAGGGCAGACCGGCATTAATAAGCGTAGAGAGCTGTCTAGAGAATATGACCTTTTCTTTTGTAGCAATACGATTCTTGAACAAACTAAAACCAGACGATTCTTTGACATGAATTTCAAGCAATGCGTAGTCTTGGTCTTTTACAAACTTACTGACTTCTTGTTCATTATTTGCCTGGATTTCGCCACTAATTTTTTTGCCGTTAGCGGGATCTCTGGCGGTGTATTTGTACGTCACCATAGGAACAACCTCCGGTTGTAAGTACCAAATAACAAATCCGAAACAACAAACGAGCTGCAAAAGAAGAAGCAGCTTGCAATCGTTTGGAGTTTATAATTTAGTGCTTGTTTGTAATTTGTCATTTGAAGTTTCGTGTTTTCTACGTTTAGTTCCTAATTAGCCTGTCTAGTTCTTCGATATCAACTGCAAAATTACGTGCTTCTTCGTAGCTAATTGTGCCCGAATGAATCATGCCGACTAAAGTTTTATCCATAGACTGCATACCAAACTCACTCCCAGTCTGGATAACTGCGTCAAGCTGGTGCGTTTTGCCCTCACGGATAATGTTACGCACTGCGGGAGTTGCTACCAATATCTCAGTTGCTACCGTTCTACCGCCGCCAATCGTTGGTATAAGCCGTTGAGAACAAATACCCATCAATATATTGCTCAACTGTGAACGAATCTGTGGCTGTTGGTGTGGTGGGAATACATCGATCATACGATCAATGCTCTGAGCTGCAGAGTTGGTGTGTAGTGTCGCAAAAACTAGGTGACCTGTCTCTGCGATTGTTATGGCACTAGCTATAGTCTCCAGATCACGCATTTCTCCAATCAATACGACATCCGGGTCCTGCCGGAGTGCGCTTCTGAGAGCTGCCGAGAAAGAGAATGTATCATAATGAACTTCACGCTGCACCAATACCGCCTTCTTGGATTTATGGGTAAACTCAACCGGATCTTCAATAGTTAAAATATGCACAGGCTTTTCACTGTTGATTTTGTCTACCAAAGCCGCCAAGGTTGTTGATTTACCTGAGCCTGTCGGCCCAGTCACTAGTACGAGTCCGCGTGGATATTCGGCAAATTTAGTCATGATTTGAGGCAACCCAAGTTGTTCTAAAGACAAAATTTCATTCGGAATCAAACGTAGAGCCGCAGCTAGATTGCCACGTTCATGAAAAGCATTAACACGGAAACGACCTAGATCACCAAAAGCAAAACTGAAATCAAATTCTTTATCTTTAAGTAAAATCTGCTTCTGGTCGTCGTCTAATATAGCAAAAATCAGCGCTTCAACGGCTTCAACCGTAAGAATATCAACACCAGATACGGCAATAAGTGAACCATCAACACGAAGCATAGGCGATAGCCCCACTTGCAAATGAAGGTCTGACGCCTTTTTCTTGATGACTTCTTCGAGAAGAATCTCTATTCTTGGTTGTGCGCTTGCTGCCACTAATTACTCCCTTCGGTAGTTAAAATCCGAAATTCGAAATCCGAAATTCGAAATGTAGCTGTTTGAAATTTAATATTTAATATTTTTAAATTGTTTCTTATTTCGTGCTTGGTGTTTCGTATTTTCATTCCCACTCCTTTTTTATGCTGAATCTGACGCTGCGACTCTGTTTACTTCTGATAATGTCGTCATGCCAGCTAGTGCCTTCAGGTAACCGTCTTCTCGCATGGTAACCATGCCTTGTTCTTGTGCCAGCTTCTGAATTTCTAAGCTTGTGGCCCGCTTTAATATTAGGTCTTGAATTTCCTGAGTAATTTCAAAGACCTCGTACAGCCCCATTCTTCCCTTTAGTCCGCTAGGAACATCAGAAGTTGGAGTAGGCTTAAACAAAGTATAAGCGCTTTGACCGGCTAGAGGCAAGCCAGAATAACCCAAATCCTTTGAAACCATCGCGACTTCTTCTGGAGTTTTAGGCAATAAGTGTCCGATCGTGTCATTTATGGCTTTAGCTTCAGCAGCGGACGATTTGTATGGAACAGCTCCTTTGGCGAGCCTCCTAACTAGTCGCTGACCAATGACAGTATGTACGGTACTAGCAATCAAGAACGGCTCAATATCCATGTCTAGAAGTCGAGGCAAAATACCAGCTGCCGAGTTGGTGTGCAGTGTCGAGAACACAAGGTGACCGGTTAAAGCAGCTTGCACACCCAGAGCAGCAGTTTCTTTATCGCGGATTTCCCCAACCATAACAACATCGGGATCTTGGCGCAGTATAGAACGTAGTCCTGAGGCGAATGTTAGGCCAACTTCTGCATGAACTTGAATCTGATTGATGCCACCCATTTTGTATTCAACTGGGTCTTCTAGTGTGACGATATTTATTTCATCACTGATTATTTCTTGAAGCAAAGCATACAAAGATGTAGATTTACCTGAACCAGTTGGTCCAGATGTTAGTATCATGCCGTTTGGTTCTTTTAGCCCTTTCCTAATTACCCGAAGTGCCCTACCTATGTAACCCATATCCTCGAGTTTGAGCACAGTCCCAGACTTATCCAGCAAACGAATAACAACTTGTTCGCCCCAAACTACTGGTGATATCGCAATACGTAAATCAATTGCCTTGCCGGCGACCGCTACCGAAAACTGACCATCCTGTGGGATTCGGTGCTCATCAATTTTCAAATTGGATAAAATCTTTATACGCGAGACTAGCGGCGCCTCAATACTCTTAGGAAGTTGCATAACTTCTTTCAGAATACCGTCAATTCTAGCCCTGATTTTGAGCATTTTCTCTAGTGGCTCAATGTGAATATCGCTTGCGCCATTTTTTGCTGCATATTCTAAAACTGCTGATAGTGCTTTACTTATTGGAGAATCGGCAACGATTGTCTCGATTTTTTTTGTACTTCCGGCTTGAGCTGCCTGCTGTATCTCGTCATCTTTTTTCTGCTGGGCAATTTGAGTGTCGAGCACACTTGTTACATCTTTATTGAGGTCTTCTTTGTACTGAGAGAGGACTTTTCTTATACCTTCTTCGCTGGCAGAATAGACCTTCAGAGGACGGCCAATTTTGTTACTCAGAAAGTCGACTGCCTGCACATTATCTGCGTCGAGCATAGCAACAACAAGTCTGTTTTTCATTTCACCAAGCGGTACGGACATGTAGCGTTCAGCGACTTCTTGCGGTAGCAATGATAGTATTTTGGGGTCAACTGTAGCTTCGGACAAATTTACGTAAGGTACTTTCGTAACATGGGCTATTGTCTTGGTGAGTTGCTCATTCGTTATGTGATTTTCATTCACTAGCAGAGAAAACAGAGATGTATTTTTACTCTCTGCAACCCCGCGCAGGGTCTTAACTTCCTCAGGCGAAATTAAGCCTTCGTCGACAATAGCTTCCTCAACTTGTTTTCTTGTATCTGCTGATAGAATGCTCATCTAACCCTGCTATCTTTTCGTCTAGTTACTAAATGGATTTGGGTTGGTCTCTGGTGAAATTACAATTGTTTGGGTTGGATTAACAGACGTCTGGTTAAAATATCTCTTGTCTGGCTCTACAAACTCAGACACAATAGGCTCAACAATCTCTACCGACTGCTTGCGGTCTTCAGCGGATGATATGAATGAGCTGGAAATAAAATACGATATAACCGCACTTACGATTACGACAACAGCTATTACGCCTAGATCTTTCTTTCTCATTACTTTATTTCCTTGCTTTTGACTTCAAAAATCTTTTCAGGTGCGTAGAACGTCTTAATACCCAGCGTAGACCTTAATCCAATATCTGTTGACTGAAACGACAGGCCTGTTACATATATTGGCCGGATCGAACGCTCCAATGTATCTAGCAGATTTTTAGTGTTTTCTACTGATGCACTAACGGAAAACGAGTACGGTATTTCTACAGAACCATTGGCCGCAGTCGTTGTTTCAGAAGCTCCCTCATCAGCGCCACCAATTGAATCGATTGTATAGCCTCCGTCTTTGAGAATCTTTTCAACACTACTAGACAAAGCTGGGAAGTCATATTTACCAGGCAATGCATCGATAACAAGCTGGGCGTTGTTGCCATCAATTGGTCCAGTTCCGGTCGAACTACCACCCAGAATATTTTGTTTCTGCCCGACAAAAGAGCTATATGTAGCCCGCAAGTCTTCTACCGCCTTCCTGTTGGCTTCTATTTGGTCTAGGGCTTTTTCCTTAGAAGAAATAACCTTGGCATTGAATGAGCTCTGGCTAATTAATGCTTTCATGGCAAACAAACAAAAAATCACAATAAATGCTGTGACACCTACAGTTATAAGAATCTTTGTACTGTCTTTATCTATAATGTCGTACTTTAGTGATTTATGTGCTCTGTTGATGACTGCCACTACCTTGTCTCCGTTTCAGTTGATTCTGCTTGACTTGGATCTGTGACAGATAGCGTTATATTCTTAGTATTGTCGAAGATTGTTGGGTCAAACGTCAATGATATTTGGTATGAGGCTGAAGTATTATCTCCGTTTATGCGGCTTGTGTTGACCGTAAATACCTCTATTTCTTCTGCAGCGTCGTCTGTTTTGTATGTAACGATTTTGAAAGTATCAATAAGCTTGTTAATTGTCGCTATAGAGTCTGCCGAGCCTTTTAGTTCTAACCCTGAATCTTCCATGTCTAGCGACAAGCTATTAACAGGTGCTTCTGGCGGTATTAGCTGGGATAGATATCCAAATAATCTTGATGTCTGTGGCTTTTGTTCGTGTAGTTCGGGCAGTTGTGTTAATTGATTCTGAACCGTGAGCATTATATCTAAGTCCTCGATACTCTTGATTGATGCTGTCTCTTTATCTATATCTTTGGTCAAATCATTTATATATTTATTTTGGCCTATCTGAACAAATGTCACAAACAACACAACTACAGCGATTGATATCCCGGATACTATAAATGACGTGCTGATAATTACCCGTTTCGTTCTCCTTGCTTGAATATATTGCTTTTTGACATCTGGAAGAAGGTTAAATTGAATCATGACTGGCGCTCCGCAAGTCCTGCTGCCACAGCGAATTTATTTGAAACTGTTAGAAGCTCGTTTTGTTTCTCCGCAGAAAAAGCAACATTACGCCAGGAGTTGCCTATCTCTACACTTATGCCGAATTTATTTGCAATATACAGCGGGAATTCTGGCAAGGTCGATGCGCCACCGGTCATAACTACTCGTTCAATCTTTGCGTTAGGATAACGCGTATTGAAGAACTTTATGGATTTCTCGATTTCGCTAATCAAAACATCTACCGAACCACTGATTGCATCGTGTATTTGACCTTCTAGTTTGTCTTTGCTGAGTCCGAACTTGAACACGAACTGCTGAGCCTGTTTTTCATCAATACCCAAATTTTGCATAGCAGACTTAATGAGAGTGTCGGTGCCTGTAGGAATAGACCTGATGAGACGCGGCGCATCATTCAGCGTAACCACTAGATCTGTTGTTGAATCTCCCATGTCCAGTATTAGATGCGGGGCCATTGTTCCCGGCACTAGTAGCGAGCGCGCTAGTGCTAGGCTGTCTGGTTCGAATGCGATTACATTGAGTCCGATTGATTCTAGCAAATCCAGCCATCTTTCGACAAAATCGTTGCTTACACTAGCAAGTAGCAATTCTACTTTTGAGCTTTCCTTAGGGGAATCCCCCAGTAGCGCCCAGTCTAGCTTGGATTCACTGAGTGGGGTAGGAATTAATGAGTCAGCCTGAAATTTGATTGTTTTTTCTAGTTCTTGAGGACTTAAGCGTTCTATATCTACAACTGTCATGAATACCTTTTGGCTAGGCAGTCCAACTGCAACATTTGGTGTTGTAATACCGACTTTAGCAATCAGTTGCTTTATGGCTTCACCTAATTTGTGCTGATCAGCGTTTGAGTCGCTTTTGGCCAGCTTAGTATCGATGTCAATAGAGCCGTAGCGCGCAAGAGATCTTACCTTTCCCCCGCGAAGTTGAACCACCCGTATAGCGGACGAATCGATGTCTAAGCCAAAAAATTCAGACGTGTTTGATAATATGCCCATATATGCTCCCAAGTATACCGCATATGCTTACTAACTTCTACTGTTAAATCACCCCTAGAATGCGGGTGGCAAAGCAACGATGCTATCAATCTTTGCGTTAGTAGAACGAGGAGGTAGTCCACCACCCTCAATTAGGTATAGCTCTGGGCTGAAACGGAATATCTCTGCTATGTTGTTGGCGTCTTTGTACGTTTCGTACGGCTTTCCTTGGACTACCGTGCCGATTGACCTAAGCAGGTGTACCTTTGCAGCCATGAATGAGCCATTAACTGTAAGTTTGTTATCGCATTCGTTCAAAATAAACTCTGCGTTAGCACCTACCCCTGCCGTTCTAATATTCAAGTCAGTGAGTGGGTCATCGGCATTACGTGAACAAGAATATATTTGTCCTGTTTCTTCGACGGAGCCTGATGGTCTTGGTTGCGCAACGTAAACACCGTCCATAGTTGTTACGTCGGCATCTACATAGATATTACCGCTAGCAATAACGTAGAGTGACGGAATATCAGAGAAGCTAGGCCATGTTCCATCCACATTGGCGTAGCCAAATCTACCTGCTGCATCAGTAATCTGTGCATCGCCGTCGACATAAATAACCACTCTTCTACCATCGACTATTCCAGCGCCTGTGGTCAGGACCGTCGTTGTGCCTTCACCGCTACCGTATAGATAAGAGCCAGAAGCTAGTGAAGATAGGTCTTTAATGCCGCTAGGGTCGTCAGCCAAAGGACCAACAGCAGAACTTACTTTAGAATAATAATCAGGACTACACATAACAGAACCAAATCCTCCACCGAATATACCAGTGCTAGTATTTATGTCTGTGTTTGCAAAGGCTAGTTCTTGAACATAATCTCTGTTTCTTTGTGCTCCTGGCAATACATTCTCTATTCTACCTACTGCAAATATAGCTAGTTCTGAGGCTGTGCCAAGATAGGTATCGTGTGTAGAGTTTGTTCCATAGCCTAGAGCATCATAGAATCCTGTGGTAGTACAGTTTTCTCCGAAACCTCCACCAGCAAATAGGTCATTACCGTAGAAACGGGCGTAGGGTTGGTTGGAGATAATGGTGTCAGGGGTGCTAGCACCACAGTCATCAATGGTTTGCGACATCGGGCTGACTTCCCACGTAACAGTCCAGGTCGTCGTATATTCTCCTGGGGTAGGAATTGAAGTAGTGGATGCGGTGTACGTCTTAGTGATGCCCGGCGGTGCGTCTGTCCTCTCTACTGGTTCAACTGTACCTGTATAATTACCTGGATTTATACTGTAGGAAATAGCGTTCATTTTCATGTCTACGGCACCATTAGGGTTAGTAACGCCTACCCTGGGAGAGAATGTACTACCAGTGCCTGCAGCTGTTTGGACGGCCGAGCATGTTGGTGGCATGACGACAATGGTTACGGCACTATCGCAAGTTATAATTCCCCCCCCTTTGTACTTTACTGTCCATGTAACCGTGTGGGAATTATCTGCACCACCAGCAATCTTAGTTGGTCTATCTTTTGCTACATCATCAGAGAAGTTGTACTCTTTGTCTGCGTCCGCGCCTATACTGTTTGGACCAGATACTGAACCTATGCGATTTTGTGGTCCTATATATGCTCCCGATATTTTATACACTACATAATCAACTGGTAGATCTACAGGATTGGGGTTATCTATTGTTGTCCTAGCAACGAACGGTAGCCCAACATCACCAATTACCGTCGGTGGTGGTACGACGCATGTTGGAGCTTGATAACATATTTCTAGCACCAAAGGGTTATCTCCACACTCAAGGACAGGTGGTGGAGGCGTTGGGCAGAGTGGGTCACCTTCAAAACACGGTGGCTTATCAGGACACTCCGGGGCACCAGTTTTACATGGTTCCTTAGGGCAGGTCGGATTACCTGCCGCGCACTCGACGGCAGCCGGCGTGGCACAAGTAATAGTGCCGGACACTCCACTGGTTGACCAGTCAAGCGTCCACTCTGCTTGGTATTCACCATCCGTCGATATGATATGATTTTCACCATCATAATCTCTTGAACCGTTAACAGTCCCTGTCTTGGCTGGTATATTTAAGTCCGATGTATCTGAACCAGAAGTAATCTGACTTCCGGCACTGTCCTTGATTACATACCTTGCAGACGTTATTGTCATTTCCCCGTTAGTATTCATGTTCGTAGCGGATGCAGTTGTCAGCTTTGAGCTAACTCCGATGAAGTATTTTCCGCCTTTAGCACTACATTCTGGGGGGGCAATTATAGTTATGTCCTTTTCGCAAATCATCGTACGTGACACCCCGCCCAAAGACCAGTCAATTGACCACTCGGCCGTGTAGGTTCCTGCTGCTGATAGTTTGCCACTATTTTCACCATCATAATCTCTTGAACCGTTAACAGTCCCTGTCTTGGCTGGTATATTTAAGTCCGACGTATCGGATCCAGAAATAATTTGTGTTCCTGAGCTGTCACGAATCACGTAAGCCGCCTTAGATACCGACATTTCATCTGTATTATAATTTGTCGCAGTTGCAGTTGTAAATCGAGCGCTGACACCTCCTATATAAGTACCTCCGGTCGCTTCACAAGTCGGTAGGACAACTGCAGGTGGCAAGCAAGCATCCGGAATTGTATTGCCCGGGAATCCAGAGCTACCGGATATGCCGTTCGTCGGAAAACCAGATTCTACATTGATACCAAGTGTTTTGTTAGAACCAGCACCAAAATTCAATACAGTTCCAGATACGCTATAAGTATTGCCCTTCGTCATACCAGAATAGGTCACCTGGAACCCGTAGCGATTATCCCTTGTGGCATTTCCGCTGTTGCTGCCATCCAGAAATGTGTTAATATCCCCGGACCTGTAATCGTCGGAGCTGTTGACTAACTGCGCGGTTTGGCCAGTTGCAGTAACACTAACCTGTGGCTGTGCGCCACCGCCGTCGTTATCATAAGCCCAGCCATAAAGCACTACGTTCCTACCGGACACAATACAAGAATCAATAAAACCTATGGGCTCTGTAGGAATCGGACCAGCACAGCTAGAACCGGGGTAGAAGTTAGGTAATATCTGAAAGGCATTATCACTAGATAGACCATCAATCTGAAGAGTATAGTCCGAGTTGCTGGAAAAATTAAAATGCGGATAACCACGAGGATTGCCTGGTGTAGGAAAATCGTTTATAGGTAATTTCAACACTCCGTTGTTAGCCCCACCTATAATCCAGATCACGTCATCATTCTGTTCATTTCCGATATCTACGCCGTTTTCCCGAATCACCAGACCTAGGTCTTGACCGAGAGAAGCGTCTTTAGCATCTAAATCGTAGACCAGAAGTTGTCCTTTGCCACCATTACAGCCAAAGGAAAGATCTACTTTCATAGAGTTGGGTGTGGTTGATCCATAAAACGAAGAATATGAGTAGCTTTCTGTAGCGTACGGAGTGCCGTTTTCTTGATCTGGTGGAGCTAAATTTGAGGGCGGACAAGAACGCGGATAATTAATAATATCGCACGGTATTGGTATGTAGGATAAACCAATTAATACATCTGGGGTGATCGCACTCAATTGGAACGTGTTTGTATAGCGCAATGACAAGGCTCCTGTTTCTACTCCCTGGGCATTCGCGCGTAACATATGGACGTGATATCTAACGCCACCATACTCGACTAATCGTCTACCCGTCATGCTGACCGAAGTGAAGGTATAAGTAATATTTTTATCTAAGCTAGCACCGCAAGATTTAGAATCTATCGGCGATCCTCCATCAGCATCAAACACTGTCTGTGCACCATTCCACCAGTTACCGTCCCGTGCACCCGCTCCATCACAACCGTGAATAATAGTAACTTCTATAGTCTGGTTTAACCGACTTTCAGGCACATATATCATTGCTGTTGTGGTACGAGCCTTCATCTTTGTATCCCAGTTTTCCTCTGATGTACTCACGATTTGGGTTATAGCATATACATCACGTAAGCCGTTTGTGTTAACTTCCGGATAGAAATTACTTGGTGCGCCTGGGATTGCCCCAGCTTTACTTGACGAAAACATAAGCAATATGCCGGCAAATACAAATAGCCCAAAGAAAAGTCTAATATCTTTCTTACTCAAACGATGCATCTGACCCTCTCTCTAACTCTGAGCCACTGTATAAAGCGTCTAATCTCTTGCCCAGCTCTGTCTTTGTAATTTCATCAGGTTCATCCTGCAAAAGCTCTTTTGCGTTCGTATAGCAATATTCTTTGGACTCTACATCAGATACAATGACTGCCGAATCGAGGCACATTGCAAGCGCTGTAACGCGCAGATGTCTTTCGTTATCGATATTTTTTGAGTACTCAATGGCGGTATTAATAACAGAGTCATTTTCTTTTCTTTCATAAGCCCCATAGATGTCGTCAATTTTTGAGTACTCTTCAGGAAGCTCAACAACCTCAATATCTGGGCCTACTGGTGTGTCTGATGTGTCTTTTCTGAACAGCCCAGAAAAAATAAAATAGCTCACAGCAAACAAGACAATACTCAGAGCTACATAAACAAGAGTCCTCTTGTTGCGTACATTAACCATACGCTTATTCTAAACAAGAACGACTCAAAAGGAAAGATGTTTTGTTTACTAGCTGGTCTAGGAACCAGCAACAGGAGAAGGTGTGCCACCCCCAAAAGATGTAGGGGAAGCTTTGCTACCGCCTCCGTGTTTGTTGTGGCGTCTGCGAGCTACCAAAATAAGTGCGCCTAGACCAAGAACTGATACAATGCCAGCGCCTACAGACATAAGCTTCTCTTTCACTCCCGCGTCAGATGTGCCACCTCCCTGAGGAGCTACTGCGGCTACTTCGTCAGAATCATCCATATCTGCAGATGATACTAGCGTCTCTTCTGTAGTCGTAGGGTCAACGGTGGTTATAGTAGATTGAATAGTCTCGGTAACTGCTGAATCAAGTGCAGGATCTTCCTCTAGACTTGTTAGGGTTTCGACTAACGACGTAGTGACAGGAATCGTAGTAGTTGGCACTTCCGTTGTAGTAGTTGTCGTTGTTGGGCTTAATACGCTAATTCCGTATGCTGCAAAATCAGAAACCGTTTGTTCCCAATCTGCTGGATTAACCATCAAACCAATTAATAAATTCTTGCCCGCTTCTTCACTACCAGTATCAACATCAATACCTAAATCCTCTAGCTGCTGAACGCCTACGTCCCCTAACCCTGGACTCATATCATTTATATCAGCAAGTTCACCAATATTGGAAAACCCATCACCGTCAGCGTCTGAATCACAGGCGTCACCGTCAGCGTCTGAATCAAGGTTACTCTGATCTGGGTTATAGATGAAATCGCAGTTGTCTTGGCCGTTTGGCAACCCATCATCATCACCGTGCTGATCTGCATAAGGAATAGCGGCAACTGTTGTGTAAACCGTTCCGCCGGGGTTACTGCTACCAGATGTAGGTGCTGTTGTAACCGTGGGCGGTCTCGCAGTAGTAGTGGTAGGCGCATCATTACAATAGTAACGAGTTCTCAGAACGCCGGTAGCATCTTCATAATTTTCAGTGCGTACATAATTATCTGCCGATGTGCATTCATACTCTGCAAAGGCAACTTCGCCTTCAAACAAAGCGCTGCTTCCAGCAAACACACCAGTACTAAGCCCTAAAGCCAACAGACCACGAGAAACTGCTCTACGAAAGCCTCCTTGAGACACCTCTTGCATGATATCTTCTGGCGCAAAATTAGGCTGCATTGCAAAACTCATGCCTGGGTCAATTTGCTGTGCTTGTGTCAGTTGTAGTTCACTCATTTATATAGATCCTTATTTCTAATATGCTTAGCCAAGCACATAGTACAACCTTTTTGAGTTATCCACAAGCATAAGCACTCTGTGGTTGTCAAGTATTTATGTGATATTCATCACACATAATTAGCTAAAAGCTAGTTGTCAAAGCAATAACAATTGGAAAACTTCAGAAATATTGACTGAACCTATACTATTTAGGTGGAAACGGAACTAGTATACTTGTGGATTTTTTGTACTTTTTGTATGCCGATTCTTTGCCCCACTTAGCATCGGCTGATTTTTCTAGTAGTGGTATGCCACTCACGAATAGCAACATGAACGTGATAAATAGTGGGCTAGCCATGGCGAATATCTGCTCTGCCCCAGTCAAACCAGACACAACAAATACATAGACGCCGAACCAAACCAATATTTCTCCGAAGTAATTCGGATGACGGGAATACTTCCAGATTCCTGACTGAATCCATTTATCTTTGTTCTTTTTATTCTGAATAAACTGAAACTTCTGCCAGTCTGAAACTGCCTCAACAACAAGCCCAATTAGCCACAGAACGACCCCTGCAACCATAAATGCAGTTATAGGTTTTGATCCCGTTATAAAGAAAAGCGACGCACCAATCAAAACAGCCCAAACAGTCACCGCTTGAATCAACCAAAAACCAGAAAAGCGCCAGAAATTCTCACGCATACCGTCAAAGCGTTTGTCTTTACCGGTTTTGTTGATACGGATGAATAGATACATGCCAATACGCACTGACCACAACATAATCATGAATGCCAAAATCCATTTGGCTACTGTTAATTCACGAGCGACCACCAAATTGTACATTACCAGCCCAACAAAAGTCGCGGCATATGAAATATCTGTTAATTTGTCTGTTTTATTCCTGAATGCGATCAGAAACATGGCCATATTAAATACAACTGAGAAACCCAAAACGTTCCATAAATCCACTGTCGAATACTCCTTCTTATATACGTAGAGTATAGACCAACTAGCAGCTTAAGCACTATCTAATCCATACGAATATAGCACTCACATGTACAGACACTGTTAATGTATAGCTCCCTGTCTTCTTTGGACTCGAACATATGCGTTGTCTGGCTTGCGTGAGCTCTTAGCGCTTGTTCTTTATCTGCCTTTGCCCTGTCATCTAACTCAATACACAAGTCAACTTCTTTCTTACTGTAGGTTTGGGGTTCGACGGCATTGAAGAAAATATTAAACTTCTCATCACAATAACGGCCATAAGACTCATATACTTCACGACATTCGACCACGCAATAAAAGTCTGGTTTTTCTTCCAACATTTCTATGGCTTTCTTAGTCCAAGAGTGAATTGTCTGGTGGTCACTGTGTCCTGTTAGTCCGTCTTCGTTAAAGCTGACTACGGTATCTGGTTTTACCTGATCTATAATCTCCGCTAGGCTCTTTATAACCTGACCGGCGTTTTGCTCGCTTAGTGATCCGTCTTTAGAATTGAGCATCTTCAGTTCTGTAATGCCGAAAATTGATAGTGACTGCTCTAGTTCCTTAGTCCGAGTAATACCGAGGTCTGATAACGGCCATCTCTTTTCGTCTGCAGACTGCCCGGCTGCACCATCAGTAGCAACAACTATAACTACTCTCTGCTTATTCCGAACAGCGTAAGACATAAGTCCAGCCATACAAAATGCCTCATCGTCTGGATGAGCCCAAATCCCCAAGATTGTGCCTAAATTCGCAATATCATTTTGGCTGTACATCATGTAGTAAAAATACACTTATTCCTTACCGATTGGAACACTTAAACTCTAACCTTGTGAATGTAATCGCCCACTACCCCGATGCTAAAAAATAGAGCTTGTGACTAAAGCTGACTATACTCCCGGGTGATGAAGGTGGTCGGGGCTACTCTGACAAATATGTTGCAGGAGTAGTGGAAGGATGTAAAGTTAACAGATATATGCTGGCGATAAACTACTTATAGAGCTGGTTATGGGTGCCGCAGGCCACGAACCAAGCTACCACGCCATTGTCAGTCAGCTCAAAGTGAGCCCTCCAATCACCGCCAAAAGCAATTGATCGGTAGCCGTTCCATTCACCAGACAGTGGATGGTTGTATAGGCTGGGATGCCCCGGTTGATCTTGAAAAAGCTCCATGGCTGCTTTAAGCCGCTTCTTTTGAGCTGGCTTGAGACTTGCCACTTGTTTGACAAAGCCCTTGTGTAGCTTGATGGTTATCATACGGTCTTGAAGAAGTCTTCTAGTTCGGCCTTATTGGTTACTGTAGTATAGTTACGGCCGGCCTTGCGATCGGCTCTGGTCTTGCGCATAATCTCTTCCAAGTAGGGAGTAGGCTCAAGTGTTGGTGTTAGTAATACGCGTTGCTCGCGCACCGCCTGTAATAGTATGGCAGTCGCAAAAGCGCTGGTAGATAAGCCGACAGAGGCGGCAAAATCCGCTATGGTCTTCTTGGTCTTAGGATCGGTTCTGATGGTTAATGCTGCACTGTTCATAATGTCTATATTGTAGTACAGAACGATGCATTACGCAATATATGAAGTTGCACAAATCATTGAAAGTTAGGGTTTTCAGTAACAAGCACCTCTGTTACGCTACTGTCTAATATGGCGTTATACGTCGGTACACTTATCTCGTAACTCAACAACCTTTTGAGCTAAAACTGACTATGCCACCGACTGACAAAGGTGGTCGCGACTACTCCGACTACTTAGTTGCCGAAGTCCAAAAAAGAGTTATCGAGTCAATAACTTAGGGTATGATGTAGTCATGAAGTTATTCATTATATTCGGACTTATTGGGTCGTTAGAGCTGATAGTTATCTTTGGGTTTATTCACTTTATTATGTCTCGCAACAAACAAAGTAAAAGACTCTGGTTGGTCCCGGTTTTAGCATTATTATTTGGCTTTGGTTATGCCTTTAACATTTTTATTATCGAAGGCGAAGGAACTAATAGCTTTAGCGGTTCTGTTGGTGAGGGTTTACCTTTATATCTTTTTGTATTTACATTCTTTAGCATCATGTTTAGCGGTATGTTTGCTGTTATAAAGTTGGTGATTGATAATAAATATGGTCAAAGTTAATATCCGTGAACTTATGGTGTGGCTGAATAGCTTTCGAAACAACCTGCTATGCTTATTCGGTCATTTCTTTACTCGCTTTGTACGTCATCAAGAAAACTTGCTATTTGATCTACAATCATAGAGTCTTTTGACCACATAGATAACTCACGGTTGCCTTTTGCAACAGTCCATCCAGTAAAGTTGTGTGAACCAAACAGAACTTCTCGCTCGCCGTTGGCTCGATTCACCATAAAAGCCTTTGCATGCGTACGTCTCGATAAATTAATAGCTTCAACATTAGGCTGAATACCATATTTTTCTTCAAACTTCCGCTGCAACCAAAACGATACTCTGCGGCTCGGATGAAGGTATTCAGCTGGACTAACCATAAATGACCCCTGAACACCTTGAGCTAATTTACTGTCCAGTATCTTCAAGATTTTTCCAAAAGCTGGTTGAGCTGGTGGCCACTGGCTAATCATCACGAACTTGTCGCCTTCTTCAAGTGATGACGCCATATCTAGTGCCGTCTGGTAAATTATTGATTGCCTACGCACTCCGGCGTCGAGTAGTAACCTTGTTTCTGGGCGGTCGTCGACGCCGCGCAGTACATACTCTCTATCTTCCGTCTGATTAGGTTGCATACTGAGTGCAAAAATTTCCTTGAGTGCGCTTAACATCGTTGGGTCTGTAACTTTCATCATGAAATTAGACGCTTCGAAATCAAGTTCACGCAAATTCATGGATCCAAACCAGCCCACATTGTCAGCAAGTGCCAATTTGACATGATCGTGAATAAGGACAGGGCGTTTTGGATGCTGTTTTGTTATGGCCTGCGAATCAAGTTCAGCAACTAGACTTGTACGTTTCTGGTGTGCAAGTTTGATGGCTGGTTTGTCATCGCCTTTATGAAGCATGGTCCGGCCAAGAAATACGTAGGCTTCTGCGTCTCGCTCGCGTGGTGGTGCATTTGGGTCTCGCTCAGCCCTAATGTGTCGCAGAGCAACACTTGGCTCATACAAAAAGTCCACCTCCACTCCCCTACGCTTAGCATCTTTAATTGCCCCAAAAATTGGCTCTGTCGCTTTGCAAGCTTCGAGCTGCATTGTTTCTATCCCTACATGCTCAGTAGCTTTACTGACTGCAGCTACAAAATCATCCCTGAACGGGTATGTGGTTTGGAGAATAAAAGGCGGTTCAACCAACCGTTCTCCCGGCTCAGGAGACAATTGAGTAGTTTCTGAAGTTTGTACGTTTTCTAACATATTTTTATTTTTTACTTACTTTAACTCTTAGCTCTACTACGTAAAGCTTTGGCGATACCGCTGAAATTTTTTGCGAGGTCGTAATCAGTTCGTCCAGCCACAATTGCATCGAAAACAGCGTCATCACCAACAAGCTTTTTAAGTCTGTTATTGAACTGTCTCATAATCGTTTTTGGGTCTTTATCGTGTATACCGTTTTGGCTTGCAAAGTGACCAAGCTCCTGAGCATCTGCTGGTCGTTCCGCTGCGTTAAATGGTGGCAATGTTTCAGGACTAACTTCACGTAATCGTGCACGAAACGCACCGCTTTGTTCAGAATGCTGAACAACTCGCTCAGCACCAATAGCTTCGTAGGCTAATGCTTGTAAGTCATCGTCAGAAAAAACTAGATTCTCTGCACTCTTCCAGCCTGGAATAGGTACGTCTCTTTTACTATCATAACCAGCTATGACCGCTTTAATGCGTTCCTGCTCAAAACCACCGCTAGCCTTATCTAAAGCAAATAATGTGGCGACTTCTTCATGATCCAATTTGCCCCTTAGCCTGAAAGCACTACTCACAATAGCGTCTGGCAAATTGAACTCTGCGGGGATTTCTGGCAATTCTGCAGCGGCTTTAAGATATTCTGTTGTAGCGTACTCACGAATACCATCACGCCCAGATTCACTGAGCTGGCGATTGATAGCAGTATTTCTGATTAACCTCTCCATGTAGTCAGTCAATCCGACAAATGCTTCCGTTTTCATCTCACTCTTTTCAAACAGCTGCATAAGTTGCCCTGCTGCCCGCACTTCTGTTCGGTCCAAGTGCTCAATAGCTGAACCAGCGTCTCTATCTAATGCCCAAGTTGCATCAATAATAGTAAAAACGGCAGAGCCTTCTGAGTCTATCGCTATAAATGTGTTCCAAGCATGTCCGCTTCCTTCGCCAATGCTCATGCTAAAACTGTCTGCTCGTGAGTCAGCATAACCCGCACCGTCTGAACCTCCACCGTAAACAGCATAAGTGTTATTGAGCATACTTAGTTCAGTTTGTGTCGCCTTGAGTGCTTCGAATACTGCTTTTACGTTTGAGGCCACATTCCTACATACACCATTACCCTTCCAATCAGAGTCATCTTTGTTAGCTATACCCTCTCTTAGTAATTCAACGGCAGTTGATTGGTCAGCTCTTGTTAAATCTTTAGAGCCTATGTCTTCTTTAGTGTATCTTGATACATTTTGCACGAATGCAGCACTGAGTTTCACCGCTTGTTCTGGTGTTAGATGACTCAGCGAACGAATTTTTAGACTCTCCACCAGTTGTTGGCCGCCAGGTTCGTTTTGAAGATAGCCTTCAAGTACCGTGCGGAGTTCTGTTTGCCAGTCTTCTTTCTCTACCGTATTGCGGTAAGTGTAATTGCCGTTTTCGCTATCAGCAATTGCTCCTTCCAAGTAGTCAGGAATAGGATGTGTTTCCCGGCTTGGTGCTACTTTAGGACTGTAATGCTCAAGGGTCGTGAAACTAGCAAATGACGAATCAGTCATCTCAATATGCGCTAGTGAGCTTGTACGAACAGTTTCTAGAGATCGCATTTTTTCAAGGCTATCCTGCAAAGCAGCCTCAACATCATTGCCCACGCCAACTGCTTCTTTTTTTGTTGTACCGTCTTCCAAAGACGAACTGACAATTATTCTGTGTTCACCGTCAGGGGTCTTGCCTATGAAGTGTCCGTCACTGCCATAAAAATGCCCTGCGGATACATCAATTCCCGATAGACCGACACGACCAAGGACTGGGCTCGCAGTAGCGGCTCGCTCAGAGGGCAATTGATTCGGGTTGATTATAGGATTTTGTTCTGTTAAAACCGTCATAGTTTTTATTTTTTACTTAACACTTTAATTATAGCACGCTTATGCTTATTTGTCAATTGTTGTTACCCCTGTTAGAGTATAACCATATAGCATTATCAATTGGTATGATGACTTTATAGCCCAACTACCTTTTGAGCTAAAACTGACTATGCCACCGACCGATAGAGGAGGTCGGGGCTACTCTGACGAACTTGTTGCTAGAGCCAAGGAAGAACTCTTAAATCGTTAGTTGCTACCAACCAATTTGAGTTCTTTACCTAATGCCCCTGCTACACGATTGACGGTGTCTACTGTTGGGTTGGTTGTACCACTCTCTAGACGAGCCACAACTACACGGCTAACGCCAGCTTTTTCAGCAACTTCTGCTTGAGTCATCTTTTTACCTAAACGTGCTCGTATAAGGTCATTAGCCAACCTGTATTCAGGCTCTAACTCATCATAAGCTGCTTTGAGCTTGGGGTTCTTGAGTAATTCTTGCTTGTGTTGCTTCCATGTAGTCATATCATTTTCTCCTCTGTAGATTGTAACTTATATATTACATCTTTGTCAAGAGGAATGTAACTTATATGTTACGTTCCTTAATTTCTGCTTGTCGCTGACGAGCAATATCTAGCTCCTTTTTAGGAGTTGTTTGCGTTTTCTTTACAAAACCGTGAAGTAGATAAATCCGTTTGCCTACCGCAAAAGCATAGAATACCCTCACTTCTTGCTTGCCCCGTACTCTCAACTCAATTAAACCGCCACCCATAGCTTTGGCATGGGGCATACCTAGCTGGTTGCCGTGTTCTTCCAGCAAATCTAACTGGCGACCTAACTTTGCTTGGGTGTTTTCTTGCAAGCCATCAATGAAGTCCTTGATGACCTCCTGCCCGCTCGGTGTGTCGTAGTAAATAATTTCCCAAGTCATAGGATGATGTTAGCACAGTTAGACGCTTCTTTTTATGTGAACCCTGTGAGCACTGACCATGCCACCGACGGATAGAGGTAGTCGAGGTTACTCCGACGAATTTGTTACCAAAGCCGTTAAAGAGTTAGAATCTTATACTCATAAACATATTCAATCCGAGTAGAACCATGCTGCTTGACGACATTCTCGTCTGTTGGATAGGTATGTCCATGTAGGAGCACTTTTGGCTGTTCACGCTCAATATAATCTCGCAAAGCATTAAAACCTTGGTGTGCTACTTCTTCCTCGTCATTTATGCCTCTAGGTGGACAATGACAGAGGAAAACATCTACTTTTGGAAAGTTAGCCATTAGCTGTGAGGCCTCTTCCTGAGTACACATTATTGCGTCAGGATTTTCTTTATAACGAACACAACCCTGGAAGCCACCAAAACGCATTATGGTACGTCGCCCAGCTACCTTAAATTTTTTCGTTTTTCACTCCCACCTAAGACGAGCT
>JAYSZA010000007.1:0-41796 GCA_043727115.1 Candidatus Saccharimonadota bacterium | reverse complement strand
TTTTTTTGTGGGCGGTTTCACCCCACACCCATGACATACTTTCTTGTGTCGACAAGAAAGTATGCAAAGAAGCGACAGCTGGCAAAAAGAACACGATATTGATGAAATGATTTTGCAGCGTGCCTGCGGGACGTAAACGGTCAAAAGTGGTTACGTATTTTAAGTACTTTTGACTGGTCCTCGGCAATGACTCACTACAAAATGATCCCACCAATTCGGTTTTTTCGCTTTATGCTGGTTTAGCTTCAAAGCTCAGTAGCTACTGTAGCTCCACCTCCATCGATTAAAAACTCTTTAGGAAAAGTATTTATGGAAAGAGATCTAGACGAGGACTGTCAAAGCCGACGACACCCGCAAGTATGTGTGACGTCGGTGTGACCGACCAAAGGGAGTCCCACAGGGTAGATATATTTTCCGGAAAGACTTTTTCTAGGACTGTTTTTGATTGGGAGCGGACTTTTTGCATACTTTTGTGACTGTAGACAAAAGCATGTCGAACAGGCCCTGAAAGGGCCGTCGAAACCGAAGCAAATTTTTCTCTTATGGGATGGTGACAGTTATTTCGTTACTGTATGGCGTGCAAGTGCTCGCGGAGCTATTTAGAATGCAGACTTTGAAATAGTAGGTCTCACCAGATGTAAGGTTATTGTATTTGACCTTTGCATCTGTCCCGGACTCGACAAACTGTGCCTCTGTATCTTCGTCTCCATACACAGGATCTGTTTGTGTGCTGTAGAGCAATTTGACACCGTCAGGTGCCTTGGTTGAGCCTTTGTATACCCAGCTAAGTAAAACTTTTTGAAGCGAGTCATCACCTTCACCGCTAAGTGTTACTCCAGAAGTGTCTACCGCAATCGGTTGGCTTTTGCGCTGGAAGGTTAGACGAAGTGTTTTAGTGGTGGTGTTACCTGTTCTGTCTTTGACGACGAATTCAAATACGGAACTGCCAAGAGGGGCTGACATGACCGGTGTAGTGAAACTTCCATCTGTTCCAACGGTTACCTCTACAGGCTGAGCACCGGATTGTGATTTAGAAAGTGCAGCTACTTTTGCATTAGCCTCTGTATTTCCGCTAATTTCTATAGTTCCCTCAGTTGCACTTGAGTCCAAAAAGATAACCTCACCATCAGAAATCTTAAGAGTTACCTCAGGTGGTGTTACGTCTTGTAGGAAACCTAGGTCATTTTTAAATCTGTCGTCTTTTGAGTCAATTCCTCGGTTCCATTCTACGAAGTCGTCTGCTTTGACCTTTTCTATATCAAGTGACTCAATTTTCCCACTTGTAGTCGGCGCGACTTTGCTTTTAACTATCAATTTCTGCCCCGATTTCGGTGATTTGTTGGAGTTAGTCTCTATGACTGAATTATGGTATACCTCTACGGCCTGCTCGTCTCCCGTAGTTGCTGTTTTGAATGCAGTACCCTTAGCCTCGTATTTTGCATCATTACTTGCCACGATGTACGTACGACCTTCCGCTGGCATTACCCTGTTGTATGTATAGCCCGCCAAGTGTTTGATGACTATCCTATCGGCCCGAACGCTTTCAAGCGATACTTCGCTGTTAGCGTCTATGCGTAGTTCGCTGCCATCCGTGAATGCGATAACTACTCTAGATGCTACGCCGACAGTGCGCACCGAGTATCCTTCTTCTAGGATGTCTGCCTTGTTGCCCTCCCGCCAATCATCCTCAGCGCTTTTAACCTGGAAACTTCCCTCTTGCAATTTGATTGTTGCTGTCAGTGATTTTTCTTCTGTTGTTGGCTGACTATTCACAATCTCTTGCGATTCAATGTCTTCGCCTTTATTTCTGGTAAGCAAAAATGTTGTCACCCCGACAAGTAGGAGTATTACAGCAAGTATAAATGCAAGGACTGTGTTTTTGTTTATGTTTTTTAAAGAAATTTTAGGTATGCGAAATTTCGGAAGTTTTCGTTTTGGCTGTGATTCAGTACTCATATCTATATTCTCAGTAGGAACTCGGTTATTATCCATAAAATTACCCCCTCGGATACGTCTATTATATCGCTCTAAACAGTAAATTCCTAGTGCTAGAGTTTACCATAGATGGACACAGCGATAACCACAAAACCAAGTAGTCGGCGGAGGTAATTTGCGCCATGGAAAAGCTCTAGCCAAGCCCAAGTAAATAACGCTCCGAATGCTACTAATCCAAGGAAGCTGTTTATAGTTCCAGAAGTGATTTTTGTAAGTAGTGTCGCAATAGCCCAAACAAGGATCGTAAGATTCGGTCGTTGAAATATGGTGACTGAACCCTTGTCGTTTCTGATACACTTATCTACAAAAGTCCTGTCGCTGTCTCCCATTTAGTTAGTTAGCATGCTAATCGCATGGTCCCAGGTACCGCGCGATACTCCGTATTCAATCCAAAGCAAACACAGAGGTTCAAGTAGTCGGCTTTTTTCAATTGGACCTATGTCTACGATGTCTTCCCAGCCTAAATCTATCAGCATTTCTACGGTGTGGGCTTTGGCAGACTGATTATTGCCGCAGACAAACATGGTCGGGGTGCCCTGTTTGTATTTAGGTTTAACTATATTTGCATGATTAATAATATTCAGAGTCTTCACGACATGACTGTCGGGCAAGCTCTGTTGGACTATCTCGCCGCCACTCATAGAATGGCCGATTGATAGTTCAGGCGCCTCGTCGTCTTTGAAGATTAGCGGGTTCGTCACATCTATGACTACTTTGCCAGCAAGCTCTGGTCTAATCTGCGACAAAACGTCCTCTGTGGCATGCCACGCTACAGCTAGTACCGCTACTTCACCGTAGCTAGCCGCCTGTGTGGTAGAACCTAGCGATTTATGTTTATCGTGCTTTTTACGCCAGGATTTTAGTTCAGATCTATTAGTGTCTCGAGTACCAATCATAACTTCGTGGCCGGAGGCAACTAAACCATCAGCAATAGCTCTACCAACATCCCCAGATCCAATAACTCCAATTTTCATCCCGTTAGAGTCCTTTCAGTTTAAGTAACATGATTATCTGTGATTGTAAAAAATATGTTGATGAACCAAAACGTAGAATTCTTAAAGGGACTCTTACGGGATTCATTTTTATAATTCCTTCTTTGGTATTTTACGATACTTTGCGTTTTTTCGACTTCTTTTTGGTTTTGTTTCGCTACTTTCACTTGATTGCACCGGTGGTTTTGCTTTTTTGACGGTATTTGCTTTTTTCTTCTGCTCGTTGCTACTGACAACTCCGGATTTTAACTTTGCCGCTTTGTAGTCTTTTTTCTTAAGCCCCATATGAGCGTAGAAAATCATGACAGCACCCAAAACTATCAGTGGGACACATATTTTTATTGTCATCCAAGCATAGTCACGGCTAAAGTCCAGAGCCACTTTATTAAAAAGCGAGTCAATGCCCTCTCCTGATGTTTGTAGGACCGCTATCGAACCAGTTATTCTCGGCACAATGAAGCTGAATATAACTGTGAAGAAAATCAAACTAGCCCCCGTGCCCACTAGCCCCTTACCAATTTTCCGGAATCCTATCTTTTTGCTAGAACTTGCAAATATTACTACCAATGCAAGTAGTATTAAAATTAGTGATGCGTAGAGTGGTGAGACAGTAGCTAGGCTATAAAATATCGGAGCATCACTGTATTTTGTTTCTAAGCTCTCGTTTGGGTCTTTGAAAATGGATTTCTCAGTTATTACAGTTTCTTCTAGGAATTCGGCTTCATTAACAAACTGTTCTACTAAAACTACTCGCTCTACCTCGTAGTTTATAAATGACGGTTGGCATGAAGTACTAAATGGGTCTATTTCTAGGGAAAAATCTGGACATTCAGGCAGGCTTTTCAGTCTATTTATTGCGTAGTCGCTAAAACCCTCAGCGAGTCTTTGCTTGTTCTCGGACAAATCTATACGGAATGTGAAAACAGACTTTTCTTGCTCGAGCCAGTCGTAGGCAGCATTGATTATTGTGTTAGTGTGTTGCTCCAGTTCATTTGCGGGGAACGAATCGGATATTATTTTCTGAATATCGGGATCGCTCAGCTTTATATCGCCGCCTGCCGTAAGAGACTGTTCCTTATTCGTTTCTACAAGAGAAGGCACAATCTTCTCGTAGACATTATTACGCGAAAGTACAGTCGGAACATAGTCTCTGTCGGCATACAGCCAGACCGAGGCAATAATGCTGACTGTGAAAAACAACAACAGTCGAAACAGGCTATTTACTATTATGATGATTATTTTTCTGTAGAGTGGCATATTGTTTAATTGTTATTATGCTTTAGTTATCTATCAAACGCAAAAAAGTGCCGTAACGGGGATAATCAACATATTACAAAGTTACAAAATTGACATATAAGCAAAAAACACTATACAGTACAGACTAAATGCCCGAAATGATTTCAATAGTTGGGTTCTCTCCAGAGAGAATGCCTGAAGCGATGAGTCTAATCCACGAGTATGACATTAATGCTCTTGTTTTTCGGGGTATGGTGGCCGGAGTTCAAGGTCAGCTCAGAGAACTATACGATGCAAGTTTTGTCGAAGGAGCTATAAATAAGCACGCATATCCTGGTGGTGTCACCAGAACTTTGCAGGGCCTTGGTTTTGACTTGGGACACTTTTCTAGGCAACCACTTGACACTGAGTTGTGGCCATCGAACACCGTACAACATACGTCCATTGAACTAGTAGAAACGGGCCGTGGGATAGGGTGGCATACAGATGTCGTAGGCACCGATAACGACAATGAACTGTATCTTCCCTACGGTCTAGCTTTCTCGTTAAATTTAGCTGGTCAGGCAATATTTAGCGTCGTAGAAGAACGCTCACAGATAATAGTTCCAGGAAGAACTCTGTCCAAATATCAACTTAATATGCTCGAATCCGAAGCAACCCTGGAAGATATAGGACACGCAACAATTTTGGAAGGTTTTCTTGAGCCTGGCGATGTAGTTTGCTGGAGGCAACCAGTAGCGCATCAGGTTACGGTGCTTGACGAAGCACGTCACGCTATTGTACTAATACAAGAAGATTACGTAACGTCAGTAGACTAGCTATTTCCAAGTTCGAGTTGAGTTTTTGAGATGTTTTTTCTTGTATGCTTGCTCTAGGTCTATACCAAACCTATTTGCTAGTTCCATAAGATAATTTAAAACATCAGCGAATTCTTCAGTCATATTGTCTTTATTTTCTGGAACTTTTTCTCCTTTGAATCCTGTCTGTTTACGAATTTCTTTGGCAAGTTCACCGATCTCTTCCGAAAAGAGCAAAAACACTTCAGTGACAGAAATTTTGTCCCAGCCCTTTTGGCGGCAGAATTCACCTAGATGTTCTTGCATCTGGTTTAATGTGGGGTTTTCAGGTAATGTAGTCATGCTGTTTACTTTAGCATTAAATCCTCCGGGTGTAGAACACCTTAAACATAACCGCTTTAACAGATATGTGTCTAGTTAACGAAGTGTTTGCATAATCATATAATTCTTGAGACTATAACGCTATGGCAGGAGAACTACTCGTAACAGAACGCGGAAATCAGATGGGAATTCATGCTCTCTCACCTAGCTCACCTAGCCTCACCACTCACGATGCCGTAACTGTTATTAGTTTCGTGAATAAATCTGCCGTACCAGAAAATAAAGTCCTACAGTATACGCCTTTCGGCAAAGCGGTTTTGTTAGACGGTATTGTTGCACAACTTGTAGACGTCGCGGGAGCTGGAGAGCTAATATCGAGATTTTTATCACAAAAAGGCGAAGTAGAGCTGTCTTTTGATATTCCTGACGAAAACATGCATCTTATACCGCCTGAATTGTTAGCCGTAATGCCTAGACTGATAGCATCAGCTGTTAGAGATGCAATGGACACGCGACCCTACCCCGGCGTGTATCTATAGTCAGATTTTTAACCGCGGCGCTATATAGCTGGTTAGGGCTAGTACAATTTTACAACGAAATATTTTTGCGTTTTTGTATCTGTTATATTGACATAACCATTTTCGGGGGTTGACACATAGAGGGTCTACTAGTTAGGATGAAATTCCGTGTCAATTCATGTGTGAGTGAAATGATTCAGGAACCATATGCGGGCATACTTTATTTGCCGCTCGCGTTGGACTGCAAAACGTAAAAGGAGATACTACATATATGCGTACATCCGTATTAGCGGGTATATTAGCATGCGCACTAATATTCTTAGGCTCTTCTGCTAAGGCAGAAGCTGCATCAATCGATTTATTAACAATTAACACTACAGAGCCTGTCATGGAACAGTTACTGGCAGTAGCAGATACACCGCAAACGCAAACAGAAGTTACGACAGCAGAACCTGTGCTCGGGCCTATAGTTAACGAACATGTCGTACTAGAGAACGAAACTCTAAGTGATATTGCAAAGCAATATGAAACAACTTGGAAGCGTTTGTACGACAAAAATGAATCATTAGTTAACCCAGACGTAATTAATCCTGGTGAGATTATAGTGATACCGACGACGGAAGAGGAATTAGTAGCTAGGCCTCTGCCTGAGCCGGTCGTTGTACAGAAGAAGGTCTTAACTAGCACTTCAAAGACCACCGCGGTATCGACCGTGTCAGGACCGGCCAGTTCCGAGGGTAACAAGTATGTCGCTGGTTATTGCACGTGGTATGTCAAAAACAGGCGTTCGGATTTACCAAATAATCTCGGTAATGCAATTACTTGGGTATCGCGTGCCGCCGCACAAGGGCTTTCTACCGGCTCGACGCCAACAGATGGCGCTGTTGGACAGCAAGGAAACCATGTTGTGTTTGTAGAGAGCGTTAATGGTGACGGTACGGTGACTATAAGTGAGATGAACTTCGAGGGCTGGAACGTAGTGTCGAGCAGGACTGTTTCAGCGAGTAACTTTAGCTATATTTACTAGCCGTGATATAATAATACGACTATGTCAACTTCTCCAGCTTCCAGGCCACTTTCTCTTGATATGCTTGAGCAAATTTCTGGAATGGCTAGAGCTCACTATAGACCAGAAAATCCACTACCCTATCATAACTACGATGACCATGTTGTAAGAGCCAAAGGCTACTTTAACCAAATAGTAGAGCGTCTTAGAGAAAAAGACGTAGACGTAGATATTCTTGCTGGAATTGTCGGCCTAGACTATCACGACGCAGGATTCTACGTTCCCATTTCAGAGCACGGGCTCCCAACAAAGGAGGCGTACTCTGCCGGTATCGCAGTAAACGATTTAGAATCCTTGCGTATCAGAGATGATGCAATAGAAGTAGTCCACGACGCAATTCTGGCCACACATGTAAGCGCCGAACCAAAGACCAATACAGAAAAAGCGGTACGACTAGCAGATGTTGGAAATGTTTTTGCAGATGAGGAAGAATTCTTGCGTAATTTTGTACTATTACTTAGAGAAGCCTACGAATTAGGTCAGCCTATCGCGGAAACGATAGAAGACCACTGCAGGAGAACTACTGGATTTCTGGAGACATATATTATGCCTGCTCCAACATTCATCGCAAGAGATGGTTCGGAGGTGGAGTTTGATATAGTTGCCGGTCAGCGTAACCTGCGTGCGATAAGCCGTTTGACTGTAGCAAGAGTAGTCGCTCAACTACCTACGGCCAAAATACTTCCAATTTCTTGGTTACCAAGTAGTAATTAATAAAATTATGTAAATAATTTCAAGTGTAAAAACGCTCTTTGACTGTTTATTCGCAGACTGGGATGATTTGTGGGGCTGGGAATGCTTCGAAGAAATTTTGAGCAATGTTTCTGACTTTTCGTTGAGTATGGTCATAGTCCGAATCAGCACCTACGTGTGCCTCAAATACTAGTAAGTCACTATAATCCGTATCGAATACTTGCAAACCTCTAGGTCGTCCATCTTGTAATGTATGAACAAATTTGACTTGTCTTTCGTCACCAGTCAAAGTCAAAGAACGAATATCCCAGTGGCTAATAAGTACCTCACATTCAATTGGTGCCCATGATGGCACAATAACTCGCTTTTCTCGGTGAGAGTTAGGGTTGGTCACCTCTCCTCTTTCCATTGTTGCGTTCAGCAATCTAGCAAGAGTGTGCTTACGGCCTTTCGGGTCGCTCGGCGGCTTGAATTTACCACTCAAAGCATCATAAAAATAACCATGGTTTAATGAAAGTTTTGCACTCATTTAATAATATTATAGCATATAATTTATTGTATTACCATTAGTTGTCATGATTCCTAAAAACTACTTATAATTGCTTCAAAATCGAGTTCTGTAGCGCTCATCGGGAATGCGGCAGTGTCGTTAGGGGGAGTTTGTATGGTTCTTAGCTCTGCGGTTATTCCACTAGCAACAATTAAACCTTCATATAGTTCTTGCAATATTGAAATGCCAATTGGCTCGCCAGCCGGCGTAATCACATTTGGGCTTATATTTAGCGCAGGGTCCCATATGACTGCTTCAAACTCTGCCAGTCCGTCCTGGTCCTCTTTGGATACTCCATGGCATCCTGCGGTCACGACATATTCTCCGTTAAGTAACGGCATTTGGTGTACCTGTAGTTCACCGTCATCTTCAAGTAGTAATGGATCTAGGTCTAGCACGCGATATGTCTTCGCTTCATCAGCTATAGCGCATGCAGATTGGTCTAATTCTACATCGTCAATAGTAGCGTATAGCGCTAATAAATCTGCAACTTGCCTTGCAACTAAATCTTCTAACACCGATCTTTCTGCCACGGCAAATTTCGGCACGTCAGGACGTGGTTCCCAAAATGGGAATAAATTCCAATCATTCATTGTAGTGATTTAACTTCTAATGTGTGATTTTTGCAAGTATAAGCAACTTGCAATTCATACTTTTACCTATGTAGCTTCAATCAAATTATGCGGACTTCTAGGAGAGCATCAAGTGGGCTTATTTTGCATTTAAAACAATCACTTCCACTTTTATAATCATATATCCCGTCTAATTCTGTGCACTTATCTCCATCATAAATAATAACTATGTCGGGTTTAACCTCGTATCCTCTATCTCCCTTCGTTCTACTGGGCAACAATCTTACGGCTTCTTCAATGTCAGACTCTAGTGTTTCAATGCTAGATTTGCCTGCAAAGAAATCAAAATCATGCTTGCCGTAGAAGTCGTGAAAGATATGCTTTCGCTCAGGGTCATATATATCTGTACCGGTGCCGTTTATCATCTCTACTAGTTCATCTCGGGAAATATCGTGGTCTTTAGAGCTTATCAGCCGTATAAGCTTGCTATTCGACATCAGTTTTTCGTTTCCAGACGATTACTCCTAGGATGGAGAGGTTTGCTAGCATCATACAGAATGGGTAGAAGAATGTTAGGAAGGTTATCGAGTTAAGAGCAAACAAAGATATGAAGTTACGTAGTGAGTTCATGAAAAATGTTGCAGGATTTTCTTGCTCGGGGTGTCGATATGCTTTCTTGAATGTCAGGACAAACGCAACCAGAGCAGCGAGTGTTGCAAGTAAGGTCGCAGTCTCAGCACTTTTAGTTAAGATACGCAGAACTACTGCTCCAAAAGCTACAGCCAGTAGGTATTTGTCGAGAGCGGTTAGCTTCCTATCACCCTTTTTAGTTGCAACTACAAAGATTATGAAACAGACCACCGCCGTGATGCCAGTGTTCCAAGCACCAGGCCCCGCATTACCGCTTATCTGACCCGCAAAACCGATGCCAGCCAGCAAGCTCCAAATCAGCCAGGAATACATATGCGGAACAGTAGCGCCCTTGTAGATGCTCCTAATGTAAAGCCAATACGAAGGTATCGCTAATACGACAGGCAACAGTCCCAAAAAAGTCTTCATTTCCATCACATAACTGTATCAGAGTTTAGAAATCTAGGTTTTGAATTTTGGTCCAGATCTCTGCTATCAAGCTCTTGATATCGTTCTCAGATTTTTCTTCAAAAATTACTTGCAGTGGAGCAACTGCTCTGCTCTGAGTGTCTGGTTCTACGAACTCTAGCCGGGCGGAATTTACTTTGTAGCCGGCCCATGTGTGCGAGCCTTCAATCAAAAGCTTGTAGAAATACAGCTGTTGTTTGTATTTCTGCGCTTTAATGGAACTATCCCATTTTGTCAGTGGTTTACCAGTTTTGTAGTCAACGATATCTACAGTTTTGCTTGCCTCATCAGTTTCTAGTCGGTCGATTTTACCTGTTAATCGGGCATCACCCAAAACGACTCCCTCGTTTCGAAAATCGACTTCACTTCTGGCTGTTTTGGTAAACATATTTTCACTTATAGAAAAGTAACTCTTCAGCGCGTTATGTCCGCGGTTACGGAAATCGTCCATGCGGTCTTTTGCTATATAGCGTTTGGCGAGTTGCTTGTCGAAATCTGAAAGAAGTAGGCTAAGTGTTGGCTTAGCACCAGTATTGATACGATTTTGTAATTTGTCTAATGCGCCGTGTATTGCACTACCGAATTCACCATCCTCGCCTGGTGCTTGTGGGAAGCGTAACAATGTCTGCAGTAAGAATACTTCTGGACCGCCATGCTCTGTATCTATGAATGTGTTTAAGTGCGTTGGGCTCATTACATATCTGGTCAGTCGCTCCTGAAGCAAGCTTTTCAAGTCTGAGGTTAGTTCTAGGTGTCTACTGTCCCATAACGTATCGATGGCCTGCATGGTTTCCTCTGGGCTAAAGTGCGTTTCTTGCACAGTTTGTTTTGACTCTGGAAGAACCGTACTTTTTCTGTAGTCTCCATCACTATATTCCAGCAAATATTTAACCGGTTCTGTAGATTTGCCGCTATCTTTGTTGGCGTGAGAAGTTAGGTATAGACCATGCTTAGCACGTGTAATTGCTACAAACAGCAATCTACGTAGTTCATCTTCGTCACTTCCCTGGTAACGCACATGTTGCAAGTTTGCCGGGAGACTAAGTTTACTAGAATTACTCCTAGCTTTTTTGCCCCAAACATCGTCATGAACAGACAGTAAAAACACGTGCTCAAACTCGAGGCCCTTTGCTTTGTAGGTTGTCATAATCTGTACAGAATCAGCGCTTTGCGCAATCGGGTGAGTATTAATCAGTGGCTGTTCTGCGGTTTCATATGCCTGTATAAAATCTACAAAATCTTGTAATGACAGTAGATTCTCCTCAGCTGATTGGTGATTGCGTAGATGTTCACGAATTGCACTGAGATTGGTCAAAAGTTCGTAATAACGAAGTGTGTTTTTTGAACTGTCTGTAAAGTAGTATGACTTGAGCGGAGATGCATAAACTGCGTCGCTACCAATGTCTAAATGCGTGCTACCAGTAAGTAAATCTAGCATATATTCAAGTGGTTCATTCTCTGCCCTGAGGCCAAGCCCCAAAAAGAACAAAACATGTGATTCTAGCACGGGACTATCAAGTGCTAGTTCTGCCCAAGTTCTACCTTCCGCTTCTGAAGTTCTATGTTTCCAGTTCACTGTCCATATTTCTTTGACCGGAATATTGAAGAATTCTAAACTTAGAACTTGCGGAAACAGTTCGCTCATCAAATATTCATCCTGGTTTTTACAGGCAATAATAAGTCGACTCATTAGACGGAACGCTTGCAGCATCGGTGTTTTCAGAATATCTTCACGCTTTTCGTATGTTACAGGTACGCTATTTTTGGCCAAAAACGGTACTATGTTTTCTAGATATCTGTGTTTTGGTGCAAGGACTGCAATTTCTTCAGGGCTGGTGCCATTGTTTACTAACTCTTTGATTTTGGATGCGACCCAAGAATATTCATTAGCTTCTCCGTCGAATTCGTGTCGCTCAATATCAGAATTCTTCGGTAAGTTATTTGAACTGGCGCTTAGAGTTTTTTCTACACCTTCAATTTGTGTGTGTAAACGAGATTCTATTTGACGCGCAATGTTGTGTGCGACGTGGATGATATCCGGGTGGGAACGATAGTTTTCTGTTAGATTTATAACCTCGACATTTCGGAAAGTATTAATAAATCCAAGCATGTTGCTGACTCTAGCGCCTTGGAAAGCATAAATTGCTTGGTCGTCATCACCAACGGCAAAGACATTTGGTCGGCCTTCATGAACAGGGTTATTAGCGAGTTGCTTCACTAGTTCAAACTGAGCAGCGTTTGTGTCTTGGAACTCATCAAGCAATATGAACTGGTATTTTTCTTGCAGATTGAATCGTAGTTCATCTTGGTTTTGTAAAGCATCAATAACGCGCAAAATCATATCATCAAAATCGTAGAGTTGATTGTCGCTTAATGCTCGGTCGTATTTTTCGAATACATTGGCTAGCTCGCTCATTCGCAAATGTTGGTCTTCGTCTGTAAATCTGTAGCCGTCTTCTGAGTCTTTGGTGAGCCATTTGTTTTTCCATGCCGTTAACGGTGATGATTTGCCAATGTCACTGGCCTCCGCCATTGCATGTTCGATTTCATCATGAGCGATTTGCGCCAAACCATACTGCCCCGCCAAAACTTCTTCTATACCATTGAACAACCCTAGGGCTTTATCAGCGCTTGAAGGAAACCGGGTAACATCAGTCAAATGTTCTGCAATTTTTGGTGACAATTCCCTAACTTGTTTTAGATTATTGGCTGCTAATTTGCGCAAAGAATCTGGAGTAACAAGCGCCCGTTTGAGCTCGCTAATAGTCGAAACGACGTTCTTGATGTAGTGACGGGCGCCTATCATAGCACTGCTGTACGGTAATTTTGCGACGATTTCTTCTACTATTTGTATGCGCCGTAAATCATCAATTGGCCGTTCTAACCGTGAATCTTCGCCGGTCTCTAAATCGATTGTCTCAAAAAACTGCGGGTATTGGCGAATTATGTCACTACCAAAGCCATGATAAGTGTTGATATGCACATCGTAGGCGCCGTCGCCAATAATACTAGTCAAACGCTCGCGCATATTCTGCGCAGCGTTTTCTGTAAACGTCAGACACAAAATATTCTGTGGATTAGCATCAGTTTTGGTCAAAATATTCGCAATACGCGCACTTAACAGCTGAGTCTTGCCCGTTCCTGGCCCTGCCAGAACCAATAAAGGTCCGTAAATATAATCAACGGCCTTAGACTGAGCAGCGTTAAGCTTTATTTGCACTAGAGTCTCCTTATTGAAAAATAAACGTTTACGTGATACTATACTGTCATCAAGACGATCAGAGTTCCGAACGGCTCATTACCTAAGGAGCTCTTTTCATTTCATTGCCTTTTTATCTTCTTCTTTACATCCACGTCGTCAAGGTACGCAAAGTACTGTGCGCCAATTTGTTTGTACAATGAAGAACGAAATTTTTTGTTAGGAAAAAGGATTTTAGCTAGTCGTTTTTCTTCTATGAGATAGTCAACAAGCATTTTGTAATCACCATCCCCAGAAACAAGAACGACTTTATCAAATTTTTCTTTTTTATGAAGTCGTTTCATTACAGAGAAAATTATATCCGAATCTACATTGCCTTTTTTCTTACCGATCATTGCGGAGTTGTGTTGTCTGAAAACCAGAATGAAACCCGCAGCCTGTATAGTCTCATAAAGATATTCAATTTCTGAACCCTCTTGAACGAATCCTAAGTAATAGAATGCTTTTTCAACGTGATATTTCTCCTTTAAGTATATGCGGAATCTAAGTAAATCAACATGCCATCCCGGATCAGCACTTGCTGTACCAAGATGTAGATTCTGTCCGTCCACATAACAGTAATTGTTCATAACTTTATTGTAGCAAGTGATCGGTGAATCCTTTGCATCGCCGGCTCACTTAAAAGGGTTATTGTATTTGTGTGGTGTCATTTGGAGAGCTATAGAGCTTCGCTGAGTTTCCGGCGATATAACCACTAGTCCAGCATAGTTGCAAAGAATATCCGCCGGATGGTCTAGTTATGTCTAATAAATCTCCGGTAACGTACAGATTATCAATGATGTTTGATTTGAATGTCCGGGTATCGATTTCCTTCAAACTAACTCCGCCGTCGGCAACCACGGCTTTTTCTACGCCCATTAAACTGTCAATCGTCAACGGCAAATCTTTTATTGAATCTATCAGGATTTTTCTATCATTTTTGCTAAGCTCGCCTGATTTTGTATCTAAATTTATCTTAAGGTTCAAAAGCTCTGTCAACATATGAGCCAGTCCAGCAGGTGCTATAAGTCGCAAGACGTTTTTGACTTGTTTACTGCCGTTTTGGTGTAGTAACTCTACGACGCTAGCATCAAACTGCTTAGAATCCACTTCAGGTAAACAATCAATTTTGGCAGTCACATTTCCCTGTTCTAATAGTTCTGCGACACGGTAGGCGTTGCTCAGAATAATCGGTCCAGATATTCCAAAATGTGTGAATAATATATCGCCATCTATTCTGAAAGCCTTGATTCCGTCGCAGTAAAATGTGACACGCGCTCCTTTGACACTATTGCCTGATACCTTTTTGACCCACGTCTCTTTTGATTTCAGTGGAGTAATACTAGGTGTTGGTGCTTTGACAGAATGGCCGAGTGATTCTAGCCAGCCAAACCCGTCGCCGGTTGCACCAGTTTCTGGACGCGATGTTCCTCCGGTTGCCAAGACATAGTTACGGCCTTTGATTGTTCTGTTGCCGCAAGTGATTGAAAATATAGTATTTTTACTGTGGTTTATTTTGGTCACGGGACTTGAGGTTATAATATCTACGTTGTTTTTGTGCAGTTCATGGATTAGGGCATTTACGACATCTTCAGCTTTTTCGCTAACCGGGAAAGCTCGTTTATGTGCTTCTATTTTGACAGGAAGCCCAAGTTGTTTGAAAAAATCTATCGTATCTTGCACCCCATACTCAGTAAAAGCGGAGTATAAAAACTGCTCTGCTTTTCCGTAGTTCTTGAGTAATGTGCGTAAATCAAACTCGGCGTTTGTGATATTGCAACGCCCACCGCCTGTGATACGGAGTTTTTCTCCTAACTGGTTATTTTTCTCGATCAAAGCAACGGTTGCACCATTACGCGCTGAAACAATAGCAGTCATCATACCGGACGCACCGCCACCAACTACAACTAAATCATAAATCGTCTGTGCCATTACAGACTATTATCTCACGGATTATAGAAGTTAGACGAGGTATTCTGAAAACTTGGATTGGAATTTTGCGATTTTTGGATTTATTATAACTTGGCAGTAGCCGGAGTTCTGGTTCTGATTGAAGTAATCTTGATGATAATCCTCTGCAACGAAAAATTTATCTAGCACTTGAATCTCGGTCACGATTGGGTCGTCCCAAAGTTCACCTGCCCGTTCCCTGGCCTTTTCTGCAAGTTCAACCTCAGATTCGTCGCACAGGATTATTGATCGGTATTGAGTTCCTACATCATTTCCTTGCCTGTTCAAAGTCGTAGGGTCATGAACATAAAAAAATATTTCTAGAATTGTATCTAGAGTAATCTTATTTTCATCATAACTAAGCTGTACGACCTCTGCATGATTACCGTGATTCTCGTATGTAGGGTTGTCTAGGCTTCCACCTGCATATCCTGAAACAACTTCTTCTACACCTCTAACCTGCTGATATATTGCTTCGATACACCAGAAACACCCACCACCAAGAACTATTGATTTCATAACTCCAGTATAGCTTAGATAGGTTGTTCAAGTACAACTGCTTGAAGGAATAAATCAGTAGCCCATTTCTGGCCGTGGTAGTTTCTGTTTAATGCTGAATTATAATCATGACCTTCTTGGCTAACTGGGTTCGTAATATAGACATCCCCGCCTGCTAATTTCGCAAGAACTTCAAGCACTTCTAAATTCGTCGCTGCCCGGTTGCCATATGTGGCATCAGACTTGTCGAAAAGTCCAGCTTGATCGCCGACTCTACGCAACGGGTATTCACCGATTATCTGCTTAGTGGTTTCAACACCTGGAAAACTAAAGCTCATTAATTAATGATAACACATATACATAGATAAGTCAATATGCAATTATACTCCCTATCTGTTATAAAGAGACGAATGATAAATTTTGATTTACCTAAAGAGCTGATAGCCCAAGAGCCCGCTCATCCCCGTGATTCTGCACGTCTATTAGTATACGACCGCGAAACAAAGCAAATTATCGACACAGTATTCAGAGATTTACCCAGTTATCTACGAAGCGATACGACTCTGGTTGTCAATAATTCTAAAGTTGAAAACTGTCGGTGGCTGTTTGACGACGGTAAAACAGAGTTGTTTGTAGTTGAGAAGCTAGATCAGCACACTATCAGAGCGCTTGTTAGGCCTGGCAAGAAATTTAGGGTCGGGGCGTCAACTCAGCTGACCGATTGGTTGAATGTCGAGACGACATCTGTAGACAAGGACGGCATAAGAACAATTAAACTGAACATCCAGCACGACGACGAAAGACTTCATGCAGTAGAGCATGTGCCGCTGCCACCATATATAGCGCAAAACGATACACTCGCAGCTGAATACCAGACGATTTATGCAAAGCCTCTTGGGTCTAAGGCTGCTCCGACTGCTGGACTGCACTTCACCGATGATTTAATGAGTAGAATTAATCAGAAAAATGATATTTCGGAGGTTACATTACACGTTGGTTTAGGGACTTTTGCTAGTTTGCAGCCTGAAAACTATGAAACCGGAAAGCTGCACGCCGAGTCTTATGAAATCAATCCAGAGACTGAAAAGAAATTAGAAAAAGCTACCCACATCACATCAGTTGGAACGACAACTACGCGTACATTAGAATCCTGGAGTGTATCAGGCAAAACGAGTGGTTCTACAGACATATTTATTCAGCCGGGATATGAATTCCAAAAAGTCGATAGTATGATCACCAATTTTCATCTACCTGGCACGAGCCTACTGCTAATGATTGAAGCGTTTATTGGAAGCGAAGCAGAATCACAGAGAATTTATGACCACGCCATCGCTGAAAAATACCGCTTCTATTCATTCGGCGATGCAATGCTGATAATCTAGGCAACCTGAAGGAGTCGTTGCTCTTGCAACTCGGCCTGTATTAGTGATTCGTTTCTATAGCCATCGTTTATTTTTGCTATAAGATTGTGTAGGACATCCTGATTCACATCATCAGGAGAACCCCCAGCCATATAATATCTAGCTAATGACTGGGTAGCCAAGGCAACAAATTCTCTGAACGCTGGGCTTATTTTGCAATAAAGCCCTTGAATGTGAAAATGATTAAGTGGTTGGTCTGTGTAGAATGTTCTACCTGCTGTGGTGCCAACAGTCGACCCGCTACGCTGTAGACTTGTCGCTTTATATATCCATGGTTGTTTTAGGCCATTAGCATTATCGGCAAACGTGGCATTTATTAAGTTGGCAAAAGCATTCTGTGACAAGATAGATATTCGTTCGTATGCTTGTCCTGGTTCTTCGTCGTCTTGAAGTTGTAGTAGATTCTCCTGTTCGAATCCGAAATGCTGCATAACAGCAGCGCTAGCTTCTCTGACTACTTGCCCGTGTGCACTTGACACAATTAACTCACCACATTGTCTGTGCGTCATGGGGTCTATTCGAACACCTACGACATCGGTTTGGTAGTCTAGTATAGAACCGTCGGAGTCAGTACTTACGCGTGTACGAATACCGTGGTTTACAATATCTTTCCGAAGACCGTAACGAACAGCTAGAGCTCTGTCAAATAGAGGTCTCAGAAGTCGCGTAGGACCAGGTTCGTTATTATATACAGAGAAAATATTCGCCTCAGCTTCGGCAAGTGCGTCTGGGTGATTCCATATTTGTGCGCCGTCTACAAACACACCATGAATTTCGAATTTGCCTCCCTTTAGGCCCTTAATTTGAAAGCTGTCTTCCCTGACACGAACAAGTTCACTATCCATGGCCATGGTTCGTACTTCTACACCCGGTTCTTCTTGAGCTACTCTACGCAGTAGTTCACCCCCGTCGGCAAATAGATTACTAAACTGCAAAGAATCCTGCTCTGCCATTTTACCCTCGTTTTTCTTTTAGTTCTCTACTATGTTTTAGTTATAGCAAACAGCTTGTGCTAAACAAATATGATATTTATCACACGCTACTGGTCTATTGGTAGGAGACAAACCAAGGTTTTGGGTCTTGTGACATTGTCTCTAGAGGAGTTGGAGTCGGCAAATCTTCATCAAAAAAGTTCTTCCAGCTTAAATACACGTTGGTGGGTAGGTTGGTTTTTATGATGTTCCAAGTATCTGTTTTGGATGATAGTCTGCCAAATCCGTCAACATGTATTGAATATGCCAACTCCTCTCTACTAGTGTCTAGTGTTTCGCGATTCGTGATCATAGATAGCTTGAACTGATGTATCAGAAAAAGCTTTTGAGGGAGATTGTTGCTTTTAACTAGGTCAGCAAGCCAGGCACTTGTTTCGTTAAGTTCGCTAACCGATACCGAGCCAATTCTGACCAAATGGCGGTCTTTGTCTGTCCGTAGACGCCATTCTGGGTCAACTGCAAGCCCAACATGAGGTTCTACGAGTAGAGACTCGTATTGTTTTGCCTGGACAGAAAAGCTTGTCCTGCCTGGCTGTAGATCCAGCAATATATAAATGCCTTCTTGTTTTGCTCTATCAATCCAAGGTTTAATCGTATTGGCGTCTAATTCTTGTGAGTAGTCGTTGTTCTCCGTTAACCCGGCAGATGCAATAGTTGTGATAATTTCGAATGTTGGGATAACAGTTTCTTTAGATAGTGTTTGATACTGGGAAGCGAGCTCCTTGGCTCTTATGATCGATTGTTCTAGGTTTTGTTCGCCAAGCGAACCTAATGAGCGAAAAGAAGGGTTGCCGTATAGTGCCACAAATCTGTATGTTGGCATTAAGTTTGTGCCTCCAAAAGGTAATTCCACTATCTTGGGCGGTTCAGGCGCTGGTTCTGACTGTGTGATTGGGGGCTCGACCGTAACTGGTGTGGTTTCACCCCTACGTACGATTATAATTACTAGGAGTATGGTGCTGATAATCAACCCTAGGCCAACTCCGTGCTTCCATGTAGGTACCATAAGTGTTTAGTATACATTGAATTATAACTCTAAAACTGGAATTTTAACAGATAAACATGTAAAATAGGCTTCGGCTCCCATCTAGTATTTCTGTGTAGCATTTCAATTTCGTGAGAGGATTCACAAAATTGGGAGGAGGCGACTTGATGAGATTGCCAACATTGACGAGCAAATTTATTTTGTCGGCAATGTGGCAAAAGCATCATCACACGCCGACGATAGGACGTCGCCAAGTGGTAAGGCACCAGTTTTTGGTACTGGCATTCGTAGGTTCGAATCCTACCGTCCTAGCCAAATAAAATCACCCCTGAAGTGGGGTGTTTTTATTTGGCTAATTCGTAGAATCTAATCTACGAGTGAAAAGCATTCGTAGGTGAAAACTGCCAGTGGCAGTTTGCAAGAGAATCTTTCAGATTTTGAACTTGTTCAAAGCTTGAAAGTTCTGGGCCCGCGGAACGTGGGCGAATCCTACCGTCCTAGCCAAATGAACATGCTAGTATAAACGTATGACCAAACTATATATTCCAGTACTCGCGGGAACCACTCGTGAACAACGAAGGAGTATCTTTGCAGCCAGGCTTGTTGCCGAGGTGGGAAATACCTTCGAAGAAGTTGAGACAGAGGTGATAGACCCCAAAGATTTTGATTTTCCGGGTGATGGCAATGATACTGAAGGCAAAGATGCTCGCTATACAGCGGTTACCGAGCGAGCGCAAGGATTTTTCATAGTAACTCCAGAATACAATCATAGTTTTCCGGGTAGTTTGAAGCGCATGCTAGATAGTGAGCTGAGCAACTACATACATAAGCCCGTAGCCTTTGCTGGAGTGTCCTCAGGGGGCTGGGGCGGAGTTAGGGCGATTGAACAACTCGTGGGAACAGTCCGTGAGATGGGGTTAGTATCAACATTCACCGATATGCAGTTTCCTAGAGTTCAAGAACTTTTTGATGACGATGGTGTCCTGCTGAACGAAGCCTATAGAGAATATATAAAAGGCGCATGGACAGAACTGATCTGGATGACGAAAGTTCTAAAAGCCGGACGAGAAGACGAATCTAGCAGATACCACGAAGATAGTAATTAGGGTTTTCCGTCCTACCGTCCATGCTAAACCTATAACATCTTTTTGAATCGTTTGAGTGAAAGCATTAATCCCAACTTTGCCATTGGAGCAACAAACACCCATCCAATTTGCCCAATAATACCAAAGGGTACTTCAGTATATTCAATCCATGTAAAGTAGGTCACTCCGTCTACGCTTGCTACTTCAAAAACGCCAGAACCCTTCACGGTCTTACCTGTATGAGTGACTTCGCATATGTATGGCGGGTCCCATTTGGTAATAGTCATTGTGTCAAGAAAACCAAATCTACCAAATCCTGTGAAAGCCTCAATTTTGCCACCTAATCTGTGCGAATCTTCTCCTACACCCTTCACTTTTGTTGCCAAGACCCACCTTGCTTGTGACTCCCAGTTTGTCACAGCCCGGAACACTTCTTCGGGATTTGCTTCAATCATGATTTTAGAAGATAGTTTTTTAGTGGTTGGCATTGGTAGAATTGTAGTTGTTTATTACCAAATATAAAAATTCAAATACTTGCATAACTATATTAAATGTAGTGTATTGTAATAATGATAGAGTTCAGGTTACGCGTCACGAAGATGGTAGTATGGCGTTGCTTCCGCTTTCTGGAGAACCAGTAGAGGTAGCCAAATAACTACTACTGTTATACTTTGAATAATATGAACTATATTACGAAATTTCTTCATACGAGATTCCCGACATACGGTGAACGCAACGTGCTGTTATTCTACGTGGTCTCCGTATTTGGGAACGCGATGTTTATAGTAGCGAACTGGCTACTGTTTATCCTGTTTTTTATGAGTGCCCGGGAGTTCGCCATTTATGAATCTATAGCTTTTGGCGCAGGTATATTATTTGAAATACCTTCTGGCGCTATCGCAGACTTACTGGGCAAGAAGAAAACATTAATTATGGGTAATATACTATTGATAATCGGAACCGTCGGTTTTCTATTCGCGTCTAGGGGGCTTTGGGTCATATTCATTGCAAATCTATTGATGATAGTATCCTTCGCTTTTAGAAGTGGATCGCTGGAAGCGCTAGTTTACGATTCATTATTAGTCAACAAAAAAGAAAAACATTTCGATGATGTAATCGGTAAAGCACACAGCCTAACAACTCTCAGTATGGTCGTAGCAGCAGCGGTAGGTGGATTTGCTTGGACCTACAGTGTTTATGCGCCTTGGGTACTCTCTGCCATAGCCTTCGTGATTGCATTGGTGGTTAGCTTTGGGTTCATTGAGCCTAAGATTGATTCGGAAGTATTTACACTAAAAAACTTCATCCGACAGAATAGAAGTGGATTTTACTATTTATTCAAGAGTGATTTCCGTAAATATACTTTTTCCTTCACTATGTTATCCGGTTCTTTTCTCATGTGGGGCACAGGTATTGTGCGCATACTGATGGGTAGAGATTTTGGATATGACGGCCAAACACTCGGCTATTTGATTTCCGCAACCTTAATTATAGGGTTTTTTGCATCATATAAATTCTATAATATTAGGACCCGTCTGGGTGACTTAAAGGGTTACGGGCTTTTGTTAGTTTTTTCTGGTTTAGCATGGCTAGCAACAGGGCTTTTATCTAATTCTTTGTTGCTGGGTGCAATTGTATTCGGAACTCTGACAGTAACAGGCGGACTATCAAATTTATGGGCATCAGTTATATTGAATGAGCACGTTCTGTCTAAAGACAGGGCGACGGCGATTTCTACACTAGCGTTCATCGTACAGATTCCCTATGTACTTGTTGTCATAGTTTTTGGGAACATGATATCAACAGGCTCTGCATCGATTTTTTACACCATCACAGGAAGCCTTCTTTTAGTAGGATTAGCTTCTTTCTATCGAGCTGAAAAATCTAAAATTATAGTCAAAAATATCTAGAATAATCAAAATATCTGCAGTAAACACAATTTATGTTGAGCAGAACTAAACTAGTAATTTACGGCCTAGGGCTTCGCTTCCTGATTTTCGATCGTATTACGGGTACTTGTAAGCATTGTTTCAATTTCAGTTAAGTATGTAAGGTTAGCCCTTAGCCCCATTACAACTCCAATAACTGTAGTGTTTTTGCCTGATTTGTCAGCAATATTAACAGAAAATAGCAAGCAATATCCGGCTTCGTCTGTCGTTCCTGGCTTTATTCCATTAACGCCTGGCTCAAGTATTAGTGGGTTATAGTTTCGAACCTCGCCCGCTAGCGCAATTGTCGCTTTTGCTTGAGCAACTATCTCTGCGATTACTGGGTTCTGTAATGCCTTCTGGCCAATTACTATCATTTCTGAAGGTGTGCTGACACTTTGAGGGGAGAAGCCACTAGCATCTGCAACTTGTGTGTACTGAAGTCCAAATCTAGATAGCATTTCGTTCGCATAGTTCAAATACTCTTCTCGCGTCCGGAAGTATCTATCGACTAATGTGTCGGCAATGTTGTTCGACGATGGCAGCAGTATCGCTTGTAGTGCATCATATTGCGTCATCGTAAGCCCTGCAGTAACGGGAGTTATTGTTCCCTGCATGGCAAGATATTCATGATAATACTGCTCATCCTGGGCGGTTAGTGTAATTGTGTCACCCTTCTCACCTGGGTCCAGTGGCGCTTTTTCTAGTATTGCTAGTGCTGTGATGATTTTTGTAATGCTTGCCATCGGAGTAATCTGCTCTGTCTGAGTTGATGTCCTGATAACACCAAAGTCTAGCGTGCCAATTGCAGATTGTCCTTCACTAGGGAATGTGACTGCCGATAAATCATATGGTGGCTCAGTCGGTCTAGAGACCTGCTGCGCAGTAGATTGAGTAGTTCGAGGCGTTAAATCAAGGTCTGCTTTAAAGCTATGGGAACCTACGACAAATAAAGCCGCAAAGACAGGCAATACGAAAGTAATTTTACGCCATTTACGTGATTTAGATTGCCGGTTTAATTTGTATATATTTCTTTTGCCCATCGGACTTACTAGTGTAGCAAATTGCTACTGCTTTTTTTCAGGACAGACCAACTTCAGAGGCCGGATTCTATCCTAGATACTCTGAGTCGCTCCAGCAGATATTGCGACTCCTCATCTGTCATTAGACGAGTCTGCAATTCTTTGCCGTATACCGTCGGTGCAAGTTTTGTCTGCATAAGCTTCCCGCCCATAAAATAGTGAGTCAGGATAATCCCGCGCTCTGTTCCTGGCCACTGAGTCTGGTCAAAGTACAAATTACCAAGGCCGTAATATATTGGTTTTCCGTTGTAGAGTTCATATGTCTGTGGCTGGTGGGCTGAACTACCTATAACCATATCGGCACCCAGATCAACCAACTTTCTGAAAACTTCTTTTTGGTTTGGAATTGGTCCATCGCACTGCGGAAACTCCACGTAGCCATCAGGATATGCATAACATTCCCAGAACTGAACGTTTACAACGGCAAAACCAGATACTTTCTTGGCGTTTTCAATATCCAGTTTTATTTTGTCAAAATCAAAACTATTAGCGCCAGCTTTGTCTTGGCCTGAAATAGCTCCACCATTCGGTGAATCTGGGTAATTGTAGGCCAGAAAGGAGACTTTAGAGCCTTTTTGGTCGGCTGTATAGAATTTCGCAGCCTCTTCCGTATTCAGTCCTCCACCAATGGTTTGCCAGCCAAGAGTTTTATACAAATTAATAGTTTCTGTATTGAACTGACTTCCAGTGTCGTTATTGTGATTACCGGTCAGTTCTACCAAATCGACACCGCTGGCCTTCAACACCTCAATCATTTCTGGAGGTGAGCAAAAAACGGTGTAGCTAATATCACAACCAGGCTTGAAGGAGACCTCGTTAGACACATGAGTGATGTCCGCGTCTGCCAAATATTCACCGATTAGCTTGCTGAAATACAGAGGATCCTTGACGGACGCTAGTTTAGTCATCATGACCCTAGTTAGAGCAGTTACTCCGGTCATATTTACCTTCAGAACGCTATCTTTGGACAATAATGTGCTAATTTCTAAGTCTTGCAAGCTAGCCGCTGAGTCACCGGTAAACTCGGCTTGGCGGAAAATCGCACCTTGCTGGAATGAATCTAGATAGTATTTACCGTCAAATGTAAGGAGCTTTATATCTGAGCTTATTTGGTCTGCGGGTATGAATACAATGGCAGTTTCTTCTATATCCTTCAGCTCTTTTCCTAGTTTTGTAAGGCTAGTTTGGTCTATACCAAGCACGGCGGCAACTGCTGCTCGGCTAGTTTCATCGATTTCTGGACTCACATATGTTTTTACACTTTTAAACTCAGCTAAAGTTATAGATTGACGCGTTGAGTATAGGTCAGTGACTGGGACATAAGCAGCTAGTATGTGTGAACTAACGCTCGGCTCCAAAGTAGTTTTGACACTCGCAGTAATTATTCCTTGGTAGGTTTTTGACTGCTTCTGGATAGCTTGCTTGATAGTCTGCTTCTCGGATTCGCTGACGCTTGCGCTGAAATGAAGTTGTTCGACTGCCTTTTCTACTGGAGTTGGAGTGAAAAATTTATAGTATGCGCCAGCGGCAACAAGAATCAAAAAAAGGACAGCAGTTAGAAGTTTGCGTCTCTTCCCACCTACTCTTTTGTGACTAGCCCCGCCTGCTTCACTGTACATGTAGTTAGTTTAGCACCTTGACTATCCCAAACAGATTACAAAAAGATTAATAGTACGAATATACCAAAACTTATTCTAGGACTGAAGCTTCGGTTTGGTCAGGAGGTAGTAGAATCGCGTCGACTAGTTTATCGATTTGGTCATTTGTTAAGTTTGCCTTAACTGCGTATCCTTCAATTCCCTGTTCTCTCAGGTCTAATGGTACGTCGGCTTCGTTCAGGTTTGAGATAATGAATACTTTGATGTATTTGCCCCAGCTACTTTCACGCATAGTTTTGAGAACTTGGTCTCCTGAAATCTTCGGAATCATAATATCTAGCAAAACTAAATCTGGAATTTCGCGCTCAATGACCGCAAGTGCTTCTTCGCCGTCGCCTGCTATAAAACATGTATAGCCAAGTAACTCAAGCCGTATCTTATAAATGTCAGATAACGATGCGTTATCTTCTACGATAACTATTTTTTGTGATGTTCCGAATTGATCCATATACAAAAATAATAATACAACTAGTCCGTATTTACTATAGATAGTATGCCTTTAACATAGCCAAAAAGCATTTTAACTGATTATGGTATTATTTTTACTGATGAACAAAAAAACCATAAGAGCCTATTACCTGCTAGCTAAACCAGGAATCATAAAAGGAAATTTGTTTAGTGCCACAGCTGGATTTCTGCTTGCATCTAATGGAAATATTGATATTTTGCAACTGCTCTACACTCTTGCCGGAATCGCACTCGTCATAGCATCTGGCTGCGTTGTCAATAACTACATAGATATAGATATAGACCGCAAGATGAAACGCACGGAGAGACGGGCGCTCGTAACAGGTGAAATATCCAAACGATCGGCCTTGGTCTACGGTGCAGTCTTGGGAATAGTAGGCCTCGGAATATTAGGCGCTTTGGTTAACTATATAACTATGCTCATTGGTATAGCTGGCTTTATATTCTATGTATTGATCTATGGCTATTTTAAGCGCAAGTCTGTTCACGGGACACTCGTTGGGAGCATATCTGGTTCTCTGCCTCCTGTTGCCGGCTACGTAGCTGTATCGGGCAGAATCGACGCTGGTGCTGTTTTGTTATTTGTGGCTCTTGCCGCATGGCAAATGCCCCACTTCTACGCTATTGCGATGTACAGGTCCAAAGATTACAAAGATGCGTCATTGCCTGTTTTGCCCGTAGTCAGCGGCAAAAAGCCCACGATTTATCAGATAATAATCTATACAGTTCTCTTCATAGTTGCCTCAATGCTATTAACAGTCTACGGCTACACAGGGGTGGCCTACACAGCAGTAGTTCTGGGAATCGGTCTCTGGTGGCTTTCAATTGGGCTCAAAGGCTTGAAAATTAATTTGAAAGATAGTGATATCTGGGCAAGAAGCGTATTCAAGTCTTCTCTATTCGTGTTGATAGTTTTTTCAGTCATGATCTCAGTCAACTCTTGGTTACCATGAACCATTCCAAAGCTCGGTTAATAGTGATATTATTGAATAATGATTATACTTATTCACGTCATCATTGCCGTATCTAGCATTATTGTATCTGCGCTCTCATTTGTTAACCCTTCAAACGCAAAGCTAAAGGCTTCATACGTTCTAATAGGATCGACACTAGCCAGTGGCACGTATCTAGTATTTAGCGCTCAAGCAAGCCTACTCCGCACCTGTATCAGTGGACTTGTATTTATAACTATTACGTCTATCGTCACTCATTTCTCTAGGAACAGACTAACTAACCTTTCTCTAGAAAAAAGCCAAGATAGTAGATTCGATACGTTCGAACTATAGAATTAGGCAAAAAATAATTCTTGTGCTATAATAATAGTAATTGTTTTTCTTGAATCCCGAATATTGATCAATTATTAGATTAGTTCACAAGCGGTTTTAGAGGGGCAACAAGCCTTTTTGGGGTTTGATTTCAGATAAGAATGCTGAAAACTCTAGTCTCAAAATACGCTAGTAAAAAACTAACTAATCTATAGAAAGGATGTTTCGCCCGCAGCTCTGCGGCCGAAGGGAAAAGAGCAGCCGGAACAGACGATTTATTCGCCTGTCCCGCGCGTCGAGGAAAACCGTAGGTTGTCCATCGAATAGCGAAGCGCAAATAAATATGGGGAATTATTCTCCGGCTCGCAAGTCGAGCCGACCGTCTGCTTTTGGTGGACGTAAAAGTTATCACAGTTCATCAAGCTCTGGTAGTAGAGGCCGAAGCTCTGGCAAACGACGTTTTGGTCAAACAATTGATCCTAAGCGATTTGTGAAAGCAGCAGCTCCGGTTGAGGCGGAAGTTTATTCTCCTGTTAATACATTCGCAGATTTTGCGCTTAATGATACTCTCAAACAAAACCTAGTGGGCCGTAACTATACGGTGCCTACTCAGGTGCAGGACAAAGCCATCCCTCACGCCCTTGAAGGCCGTGACGTAATTGGTATTGCAAACACTGGAACTGGTAAGACAGCGGCTTTCTTACTGCCGACTCTAAATAAACTGATGGCTAACCGTGGTGAAAAAGTACTAATACTTGCACCAACACGTGAACTTGCTTTGCAAATTCAAGAAGAGGGTCGTATATTTGCCAAAGGTGGACGACTATTTGACGTACTACTTATCGGTGGAACACCAATGAACCGTCAACTACGTGACTTGCAACGCAATCCTGAGATTATTATCGGTACTCCAGGACGAGTTAAGGATCACATGGAACGCGGAACATTGAAACTGTCTAAAGTCTCTACGATAGTACTAGACGAAGTTGACCGTATGTTAGACATGGGATTCATCAATGATATTCGTGAAATTTTGAGCAACTTGCCAAAAGAAAACCGTCAATCATTGTTTTTCTCGGCAACTATGAGCCCAACTATCGAAAGTCTAATCGGTACATTTACTGCCTCTCCTACTACTGTTATGGCAAGAACTACTGAGACTAGTGATAACGTCGAACAGTCAGTCATGCATTACTTCGAAAAAACCGATAAGCTAGACAAACTACACGACTTGCTGAACAATGACGATGTAGAACGAACACTTATTTTCTGTGAAACCAAGCGCTCAACAGAAGCGTTAGCCAAAGAATTAGTAATACGCGGTTTTACGTCCGATGCTATGCACGGAAATAAGAGCCAGAGTCAGAGACAACGTGCTCTAAAGAACTTCAAAGAAGGACGAGTAAAGATTTTAGTTGCAACTGATGTTGCTGCTCGCGGAATCGACGTAGACGGAATATCGCACGTCGTAAACTACGATGTTCCTCAGACATACGACGACTACACGCACCGTATTGGTAGAACTGGCCGTGCCGGAACCAAAGGTCATGCAGTAACCTTTGTTACTCACTAAAGTGTAAAAAAGTGACACCAAAAATACAGCTAGATTTTCTGGCTGTATTTTTTGAATCCAAATTTAAAAAACTATTTACTCTTAGCGCTGTGAATATCTTTGTGATTTAATCCAAAATAGTGAGCCACTTCATGCCAAACAGTTTCGAAAATTTGTTTTTTGAGCTCTTGTTGGTTCTGATAGATGTGTATCATTGGAATTCTAAATACAGTTATTACATCTGGTACTATTGAATGTACAGCCCCGCCCCGCTTAGTTAGGGGAACTCCTTCGTAGAGACCAAAAAGTGCGTCACATTTGCGCAAACCTAACTTCATCCTTTGTTCTTCCAAAGGCTCATCTTCTGTTTTGAAGACTACATTTTTTAATTTCTCCTGGTACTGAGCAGGTATATTATCTATGGCCTCGGCCACAAGCAAATCAAAATTCTTATCCATACTATATATTGTATACCTTGCATCTGAGCAATCATCGTCTTTAGTGATGTCACCAAATACTACGTAAGTTATACTAGTATTTATACATGAGAGTTATTGAACCAAGTAAGTTTTCTAGCAGAGACGATAAAAAGCCTACAAAAAGCGCATTTTTTAGAAGAAAGAAGCTTATTCTGCTAATTTTGCTAATATCTGCAGGCGTTACTCTATATGTGCTAAGTGAAGAGAAAACCCCTACACAACCTGAGGAAGAAGTCACAGTTTCCGTTACTGCGCCCAATGAACAGGTCGTAAACGAGATAGAGGAAAAGAAAACGGGCCTAAGGCAGTTTAGTGGCAATGAATTCAGGCTATTGTTCGATAATCTGATATTGCCAAACACAGTTAGGGTTGAGCTGCCGCCGTCAATAACAGGAAATGAAGTTGCGGATGCCAGAATTAGACTGTTTGCAGAAACCAGGGGTTACAAGTTACGTAGAAGTCCGCAAGGTGCTCTTTCTAATGTTGATGGCTACCCGCTTCATGATGTCGTTGCAAAATCATGGCAAGCCTTGAAATCCGAAGCAGCCGCAGAGGGTATAAATATGAGTATTGTTTCAGCTTATCGTGGCGTGGATGAGCAGAGAGAACTGTTTGTATCTAGATTGAATGCTACGGGCGTAAAAGTCTCGGATGTAGAGGCCGGTACAGCAGACGCTGAGATAGATGAATTATTGGTCACTACCTCTATCCCGGGTTATTCCAAACACCATACAGGTTACGTTTTTGATCTACTGTGTGCTGGCTGGGTATTTGAGAATTTCAAGGATTCTAATTGCAACGATTGGTTAGAGAAAAATAACTACGAAAAGGCAAAAAAATACGGCTTTATCCCTAGTTACCCAATTGACGCGGACTTGCAAGGACCCGACCCCGAGGCTTGGGAATATGTATATGTTGGTATCGAGCTACTTAATTACTAACCCGAGAGATTAGAAGTTGTAGTTGATGACTAGGTGGAACTAAGGTACAGTTGTTCTAAAGCCACATTTAAATATATGAAAAATCTACAAGAACAGTTGATACCTATGCAAAAACATATTAAGTCTCTTAATATGAATGGGTTGAGTGGTCGTATGCTGAGGTTGTCATCAACGTCATCCAGACCTGGAGAGCAAAAAAAAGAAATCTTGCTAATATACGGACATCACTCCAGCCTAGAGCGAATGTACGGCATCGCAGAAGCACTGAGTATGTTTGGGACGGTCACCATGCCTGATCTACCTGGTTGCGGAGGTATGGAGAGTTTTTACAAGATTGATATGAAGCCTAATATAGATACTATGGCTGACTATCTGGCGTCGTTTATTAAACTACGCTACAAAGGAAAAAAGATATCAATTGTAGGTATGTCGCTTGGTTTCGCAATTGTAACACGCGTGCTACAGAGATATCCGGAGATCTGCGACAAAGTCGAAATACTTATAAGCGTTGTGGGCTTCTCTCACCGCTATGACTACGCCTTTAGCCGTTCGCGCATGCTATTCTACCGCACTCTAAGCTCAGTATTTATGCATAAATTACCTGCAGCATTTTTCTATAATGTTTTGCTTCATCCAACAGTTATACGCACAGCATACTCAAAAACATTTAATGCAAAAAAGAAGCTGGCAAATATGACGCCAGAAGATAAAAAAGCCGCAATCGAATTCGAAGTTGAATTATGGCGACAAGACGACACTAGAACGTATATGGCGATGGGGCTTCAAATGCTAAACATCGATAACTGTAAACAGCAAGTTTCGCTGCCAGTGCATCATATCTCTGTTGCAGGTGACCAGTACTTTGACCACAGTGTAGTTGAACAGCATATGAGGGTAATATTTTCTGATTTTACTGAACACGAAGCAGTAATTCCTAGCCACGCGCCAACTATTCTTGCAACCAAGGAAGAGGCTGACCCATTTATTCCTAAAAGCGTTAAGAAATTACTAATGAGCTTAGCATGAAAATAGCAATATTTACTCCATATAACATATTCAAATCCGGAGGCGTCCAAGAGCACGTTATTTACCAGGCAAAAATTCTTCGTGAACGAGGTCATAAGGTAACAATATTCACGCCAAAACCGCGTTCGGTCGGAAAGAGTATTCCTGACGGGGTCGAGTTTTTAGGAGATTCCAGACGTATCAAAACTCCCAGCGCAACAAGCGCTGACGTTTCAGTGTCAATTGATAACGAAATTATAGATAAGGCACTCTCTAATAATTACGACGTTATTCATGTACATGAACCTCTAATTCCAATCGCGGCAAGACAACTATTGACGCACGCCGAGGGTCGAGCACTGCGTGTCGGTACTTTTCATGCTGCGCTTCCCGGTAATGCACTCGGTAAATCACTGCTAGGGACTTACAAGACTTATGCGCGGCTTGTGTTGCCTCACGTAGACGTAATCACCGCAGTCTCGCCTGCCGCAATTGGCTATATAGACGCATATACAGAACTACCTATAAATTACATTCCAAACGGCATACATATATCTTCTTACGTAGTGCCAGCAAAACCTCGTGATAAAAATATGATTCTGTTTCTCGGCCGTTTAGAAAAACGCAAAGGCGCGCGGCAGACTATAAAAGCATTTGAGGAACTAAAAAAATCAAAACCAGATGCAAAACTCAAAATCGCAGGAGACGGTCCGCTTAGAAGGAGTTTGCAGCAATATGTCGATGACCATGATATACAGGATGTTGAGTTTCTCGGTTTTATTGATGACAAAACTAAACTTGAACTACTTAGCACTTGCGGAATTTACACCTCCCCTGCATTGTATGGAGAGAGTTTCGGCATAGTCCTAGCGGAAGCAATGGCAACGGGAGCACCCATAGTTGCTCATCCAAATGATGGCTATAAATGGGTACTAAAAGACACAGGCAGATTGTCGCTAGTTGACTGTAACGATCCCGCTGCCTATGCGGACCGAATGCAACTTATGATGGAAGACGATGATCTGAGGCTAGTCTGGCAAAAATGGGCCAAAGACTATGTTAAGCAATTCGATTACGAAAAAGTCGTAGATAAGTACGAAAAACTCTATAAAGATAATTTACAGTAGCCTAAAATGACTATAGGATTACTTCTCGATGACACACTAGACAGGTCTGATGGAGTCCAGCAAGCTGTAATCGCTATAGGCAAAGAGCTATCTGGCAGAGGTCACAATGTACATTATATTGTCACGCAAACAAATCGAATAGATATTAATAATGTGCATAGTTTAACTAAATATCTGAGCGTGGCTTTTAACGGCAATTCTGTACGTACCCCCGTGCTTGTCTCTAGAAAAAAAGTAAATGCCCTGTTCTCTGAAGTCAATTTTGATGTTTTGCATGTTCAGATGCCATATAGCCCACTTTTTGCTGCCAGAGTATTAAGTATGGCACCCAAAAATGTTAAAAAAATTGGTACATTCCATATTTTGCCATACAGCATCATGGCAAGTTTAGGTACAAAATTATTGGGTTTTGCGCTCGCAAAAAACAAGAAGCTACTCAGTCACTCCTTTGCAGTTTCTGAACCAGCGAATCAATTTATGAAAAGTGGTTTTGGTATAAGTTCGGGTACAGTATTAGCTAATCCAGTCGATTATAGTTTTTATAATGGTTTTAGCCGAAATACACACTCCAAGAAGCAGATAGTTTTCGTTGGACGCTTTGAACAACGAAAAGGAGTGAAACAATTAGTTGAAGCATACAGCAAATTACCAACCGAGCTGATTGATACTAGTGAACTTACAATGTGTGGAAAAGGCCCGATGCTTGAGGAAATGAAAATATTGGCTAATAAACTCAAAGTTGATATAAATTTTCCTGGATTTGTTAGCGACTTGGAGAAGGCTCAGTATCTAAGTGATGCAGATATTGCCGTGTTTCCGTCTATAAGCGGCGAAAGCTTCGGGATAGTACTAACAGAGGCAATGTCGGCAGGAAGTGGTGTGACGCTTGGTGGTAATAACCCTGGATACAAGTCAGTGCTTGCTCCCTGGCCTAAATCTATGTTTAACCCATCTGATGTGGACTCATTCTCTCGCAAGCTAGAAGAATTTCTACTTAATGATAAACAACGTAGTGACATTGGCTCTAAACAGCACGCTGCATCCAAACAGTACGATATCAAAGTAATAGTTGATATTCTGGAGGATTACTACTCAAAGGCTTAAGAGAGGGCTTGCACATACGAGTGTAGAGCGACATAATAACTAGTATGTTTAGAAGAAATCACCAAGCCCAAGAAATTACGATCTCAAATCGCACGATTGTTAGAATAATTGCGATTGTGATTGGTGCAGGTTTAGTCATCAGATTTTTTGAGAGTATTCAACATCCGCTAACATTAATATTCGTTTCTTTTTTCTTGGCTTTGGCGCTAAACCCTGCAGTAGCCTACCTTGCAAGTAAATTAAAAAACAGAAGCCGTGCAAGAGCAACTTCAATAGCGTACGTTTGCGTTATAACGGTACTAATTGGATTCTTTTCATTAATCGTGCCACCTCTCGTTACACAAACAACAGATTTTGTGCAAGAAGTTCCGCAAATACTCAGAGATTTGAAAGAAGATGAAGGAGCTGTTGGCAATTTTGTCAGGAGCAATAATCTGGAAGAGCAAATTCTGGAACTTGCAAACGACTGGAGCAAAGACACTTCAAAGGTTACTGACCAAGCAGTCACGACCGCCGGTAGAGTAGTTTCTAACTTAGTATCTATTGTGACTGTTTTGATTCTTACATTCATGATGCTGGCTGAGGGCCCTAAATGGCTTGGTGTCTTCTGGAGTCAATATCCAAAAGAAAAGCGAGAACACAGCAAAAAAATCGCACACAAGATGTACGGAGTAGTTACGAGCTATGTGAACGGTCAAGTTCTCGTCGCAGCCATCGGAGCTTTGTTTGCTGTAATTGCCCTGTTCATAACAACTACTTTGTTTGATGTTAGCGGTATTAATCCTATCGCATTCGGCGGAATTGTATTTGTGTTTAGTCTAATTCCGACAATCGGTGTAATAATAAGTTCTGCAATAATTGTATTATTCAGTTTGTTTGCTAGCGTGCCGCTTGCCCTAACGATGCTCGTTTACTTTGTGATTTACCAGCAAATCGAAAACGCAACCGTACAGCCGTATATTCAGTCTAGGGCAAACGAATTAACCCCTTTAATAGTTTTCGTGTCGGCAATATTAGGTATTGGATTTGGTGGAATTATGGGAGCAATTGTTGCTATCCCTGTTGCAGGTTGTTTGAAAGTACTATTTGACGATTACGTCACTCGCAAAGAGCTAACGAAAGACGAGAAATGAACCGATTAGTTATTGATTCTGGACCAGATTTGTCCAGTACTAGCGTCCCGTACATTAATGTTCAATTTAACTAATTCGTCTCTTAAGCTATCAGACTTTTCCCAGTTTTTTTCTGAGCGCGCCGTTTGGCGTTTTTTAAGCAAGTCCTTAATTTTATCCGAAACGTCTTTGGATTTAAGATTTATACCAAGTGCAAGCTCTATGTGTTCAAGTGATTTATTATTTGGGGACATGTTCATGGCCACAACAGATTCAAGATAAGAATCGATCAGTTTAAGTGCTAGAGGCGTATTGATGTTGTCTGCTAGAGCGTCGTTTAGCTCTGTTATTAGCGTAGTGTCATCAGATTCTGGTAGCTGCCACATAGTATCTGTAATCGACATCCAATTTTTGTAACGATTGTTGGCGGCTTGTAGTATCTCCCAGCTGAAGTTGCTTTCGCTGTGGTAGTGGCTCTCTAGAACCAAAAGTCTAAATGCCGAAGCGCTGAACCCTTTTTCTTCTACATCACGCAGAGTGTATACGTTACCAAGACTTTTGCTCATTTTTTTGCCATCAACTAAAATGTGATTATTGTGTACAAAGTAATTAGCTAGTCCGTCGTTTCCCGCACCGACAGTTTGTGCGATTTCATTTTCATGATGAGGGAATTTCAAATCTATACCACCGGTATGAATATCGAACGGTACGCCAAGCAATTTTTCGCTCATGGCAGAACATTCAATATGCCATCCCGGCCTTCCAGGCATATTTGTAACCATGTTGTCTTCGCTAAACTCTGCTGGCCAAGATGGCTCACCAGGTATTGCTTTCTTCCAAAGTGCAAAATCGCTCGCCGACTCCTTGTCGTATTCATCATTTGCAACTCTAGCCTTAGACTGCTGGGTTGCTATTTTCTGTAGTACGCCGTAAGCATGGCCCTTCTGATAGTACTTAGTGATAGAAAAATACACGCCGTCATCAGCTATATATGCAATATCTTTGTCTAATAGTATCTGGGTTAGTGAAATCATTTCTGGAATTGTGTCGACTGCGGATATTAGAGTAATTGCATCAATGTCGACACCTGTAGCTTTCATGTCATCAATGAATACTTTGCTATATTTGTCTGTAAGATTCTTTAGTGATTTGATTGGTTCTTCGTCAGGAAATTCAACTTTGCTGTCACGAATTGTTTTGTCATCTACATCAGTTACGTTCATAACGTGCTTAACTCTGTAGCCATTTACAGTTAGTGATCTACGCAGAACATCTGCATATATAAATGCAGAAAGGTTTCCGATGTGGAGATTGCTGTACACAGTTGGGCCACAGCTATATAGCCCAACAACACTATCGTCAATTGCCGTAAAGTCTTCTAGTTTTTTTGTTATTGAGTTAAAAAGTTTCATCTATTTTCCTTTAAGTCATCAAGCAGTTTTATTGCAGCATTTTGGACGGATGCTTTGACCTGCTCTAGCGGGGTTTTGTCTAAAATCTTGAAGCCTGCCGCGTATGGATGCCCGCCCCCACCAAACTGCGAAGCCAAGTCGTTAGCAATAGCGCTTCCGTAGTTGCAACGGATTTTTCCTGTAATTTTACCATCCGAATATACTTTGTAGCCAATTGCAATCTCAACGCCAACGGTCATGCGCATATCATCTATTACAAGCATAGTTGGATTATATAGTGAGCTAAATTCTTCTATTTCTTTCCAAGGTATTACTATAGATGCGATTCTACCGTCACCCTCAAATGTAACTCTTTGCAAAAGTTGTCCTTTGTAAGGGATAAGCTTAGGCTCCTTTTTCATGAGTTCTCTACGTGCTGTATCTAATTTAGCTAAATCCACACCACGCTCTACTAGATCTGCCATCACACGGAAACTAGATGGAGTTGTTGAAGCGGTGGTAAGTCCCAGACTGTCGGACATTATTGAAGTTGCAAGCATCTCGCAGGCATCTACAGGTAGAGGCCAGCCTAGTTCAAGAGCAATTGTGTGTATAAGTTCACTGGTAGCAACAACTGGTTCAACTAAACTTACTGTTGCAAATGATAAGCCTCCACTGTCAACGTGGTGGTCTATAACGACAACGGGCTTGGTTTTTATCCATTCAAAACCACGGTTTGTTTTACCAGTGTCAAATAGAGTTTCGGTGCTTGTATCAACTACTATGCTGGCATCAAATGATTGCGGTACTTGCTTAACTATCCTATCCCAGCCAGATAGATAACGTAGATGAGCCGGCATATCTATTGCGCACACCATAGTTACTTTTTTGCCCATTTCAGACAGTATAGCTTCCAGCGCAAGCGCGCTTCCAAGTGAATCACCGTCTGGATTATCTGCTTGTAGCACTACGATATGATTCGCAGATTCGATAATTTCACCGGCCTGTTTATATTTGCTCATCTTAAAGATAGTATAACATCAAAAGTTCTGGCTTAGAGCTTCTGTCTGCCCTCAAGTGCTCTCCCGAGCGTAATCTGGTCGGCATATTCTAAATCAACGCCAATAGGTAGCCCTCTGGCCAGACGAGTAATATTAACTTTATATTCACTAAGCTGTTGCTGAACGTACAGTGCAGTCGTTTCACCCTCTACACTAGCATTGGTAGCAAGTATGATCTCTGTTACTTCATCTTCAACTATTCTTTTAATAAGTTCGGGTATGTGTAATTGTTCTGGACCTATCCCGTCAAGTGGTGATATCAGACCTCCAAGAACATGATAGGTTCCGTTATAAAGAGTAGTTTTTTCTAGAGCAATTATATCGAATGGCTCTGCGACGAGTGCAACGATTTTCTTGTCACGTTTTTCATCAGAATATAACCGAGAAACATCTTCGTCTGAATCTATTAGTGCGTAGGTTACGGGACATTGTTTGACGCCAGAGTGTAGGTTCACTAATGAATCAGCGATTTTTTTGCTTTTATTAGAATCGTTCTTGAGCAAATAGTAAGCGTAACGCTCGGCTGTGCGTGGCCCAACGCCAGGAAGTTGTCCTAGCGCTTCAATCAAATCTTCTAGTGCTTTTGGAAATGCTCTCATAAAGTAATATTTGTATTTAAAAGTATGAACAATAAATAATTAATTTGAAGTCTATAGCCCTAGGCTACCAAGGCCGCCCATCATGGGTTGCATTTTTTCTGCAGCCAATTTTTGACTTTGTGCAATTGCAGCTTTCACTGCTTCTTCAAGCCAGTTTTCAAGCTGTCCAATATCGTCCAAATCTACTGATTCAGGGTCAATAGTGATGTTTTTGATTTTCATTTCACCGTTAACTTCAACTATAACTGCCCCGTCGCCGGCCTCTGCTCTAACAATTTCTTTCTGTAATTCCTTCTGAACTTTACGCATTTGCATTAACATTTTTGCTTGGTCAAACTTACTCATTTTTCTCTCCTTCTATGTGCCTCTATTGTATCAGACTAGACTGCGTATAAACGGCACGTGTTTCCGGAGTCTGCGGCCAAACAACCAAAAACCTGGTTAGCTGGTAATATGCGCTCATTAATACAACTAGAGTAACTAAAAGTAATCCAAAGCTACGAGCAAAGGGATTTTTAGGGAAAACGGAATACCACTCATCTAGCACAAAACTTATACCCGCACCGACTACGCTGTAAACAAAGGGTAGTAGAATTGCTGAAGCGATAGCAACTTGTCCTAGTGCACCAATAATCACACTTAAAATGGCTGTAAGAATCATTATTCTTGTTCGCTCAAGTTTGATGTGGCGTTGGTATGCGTATACGCCTATCAAGAAAAATCCGCCAGATGCAACATCAAGAATAGGTAGCCTGCCAACATTTAATAGTGGGTCAACAGGGCTTCTATAAATAAATGCCGAAGGGACCCTTAATATGTTCACTAAAATCGATTTAATTTCAATAGTATCCGGGAGCAGCAACCATACCTTAAGTACTGAAATATTTCCAATGAAACTCAGGACAAGCGGCAACAGGACAAACGTAGCGGCAAGAATAGCAACCACAATAGTTGAACGTTTAAGCTCCGATACGGTTTTTAGCAATTTTTTGCCAAACAATAAAGCAAGCAAGACGAAGAAATACGGTGCTCCAGGAACATACAACAATGCCGCAGAAAACACAACCAAGAAGAATGGTGCAATTCTACGGGAATAACCATGCTGTATCCACAGCAACAACGAAATAATTATCGACCAGCCAAATAGCAACACAAGTGGAGTTCCGAGCCTTCCTATCGCTAGAGCTGTGGCGTTAGTAGCAAAGAGGGCCGTGCTAAACAAGGCAATTTGGTCACTGTGCCAACGCTTTAGAATTCTATATAATGCAACGACACAGAACCCAAAGAAAACTATGCTAATTGCTCTTACCCATCGAGCAGAATCGGTAAATTTTGTAACCGTGTATGTTGAAAGCTTGTGTGGAAGCGAGAGAGGATCTTGGCCTATTGATGTGTAGCTCCGTGACTGTGTAGCGTAATCTATTTCAGCACTAGAGAATTTGTTTGGTAGTACAGATAACTGCGATACAATCGCTGCAAGCAAAGCCAGTAGAATAATGCCGTAAATTGTAGAGCGGCGCCAGAAAAAATTTCTTGCCCATCCCCAAAAACTAACCAAAGACTTTTGTAGTTTTATCTTCACCTTGAATACAAGTATAACAGATTATTTATCGAAAGGTGGTGCGTGTTTTGTGTCTAAATTGAGCATTTTCTGACGTTCACGGTCAAAGTAAATTTCAACTCTTCCGGTGGGTCCATTACGGTGCTTACTGATGAAAATATCCAGAATGTTGGGCTTATCACTGGTGTCTGGGTTGTAGTAATCGTCGCGGTATAGGAACATGACAACGTCAGCATCTTGCTCAATTGAGCCTGATTCACGAAGATCAGATAGCTGAGGTATTTGTGGGCTACGGCTTTCCACAGAACGGCTTAATTGGCTGAGGGCGATTACTGGGACATTTAATTCTCTAGCGACGCTTTTTAGCCCACGAGAAATTTCGGAAATTTCTTGAACACGGTTTCCGTCAGTTTTAAACTTCGAACCACCACTCATTAACTGCAAGTAGTCTACAATAATTAATCCTAAATCTCTTTTATGTGCTTCGCGGCGGGCTTTTGTACGCAAATCACTAACTGTTAGTCCAGGAGTATCGTCTATAAACATTTGTGCCTCAGACAACGAGCCCATTGCGTGACCAATTTTTTCAAAGTCACTATCAGATAAATTTCCTGTACGTAAGTTCCAAGAGTTTACACCCGCTTCTGATGCCAACATACGATCAACTAGCTGCTCTTTACTCATTTCAAGTGAAAATAGCAGAACGGGTTTTTCGGCTTTTATAGCTACGTTCTGGGCCAAGTTCAAGGCCATTGCAGTCTTACCCATAGAAGGGCGTGCCGCAAGAATAATCAAATCACTTTTTTGAAAACCAGCCAGCTTACCGTCCAGGTCTTTGTAGCCAGTTGAGACACCTCTGATTGTCCCCTTGTCTTTGTGTAGACTATCTAGCCTGTCGAAACTATCCGCCAGTATAGATTCCATACTAGCAATGTCGTTGCCCACATGGCGTTGACTGACTTCAAATAATTTTGCTTCAGCCTCTTCTACTAGCTCAGCAATCGAGCGTTTCTCATCATGTCCAATCTGTGCAATTTCGTTGCTGGCACTAATAAGACGTCTTCTGATTGATTTTGTAGCAACAATGCTGGCATACTGTTCGGCGTTAGTTGCTGTCGGAACTGTGTTCGTAAGCTGTGTTAAATATCCACTACCACCAACTTCTTTTAATACTCCTTCAGCTTTTAGTTCTTCGCTGAGAGTCAGCACATCGATTGGTGATTGTTGTTCGTAAAGTCTTAATGCACCTTCGTAAATCATTCTGTGACGCTCATCATAGAAATCAATTGGTCGAACAATGTCAGCAACTTTTACGATTGCATCAGGGTCAATGATTACAGCACCGAGTAAACTGGCTTCTACGTCTACGCTCTGTGGTGGTTGGTATTGCTGAGGATTCATATTATTTGCCTTGCTATGATTCTAGCAACTCTGCACCACCAAAGATATTGCTTACGCTAGATAAACTGTCATCAGTGGATGCGACAGGTTTTGGGGTCGGGATTTTTGTGAGTTTTTTTATAACTTCTGAATCGATTTTGTATCCTTTGCCAAGTTGTTCATCGACGATTGATCTCAAAGTTGCCAAGTTTTTTGCCTGGTGCAGCTGCTTTTTGTGGAATTCAAACTGAAAAATAAGTGTAATCTTGTCAGCCTCAACTTTTGTTTCTGCCATTCTAAGCACACCATATAAAGTATTGTGTTTTGTCTTTAGAACTTTTAACACGTCATTCCACGAACTATTTGGCTCTTGTTTCGTTTCTACTACCTCAGAGACTTGTTCTAGCTCTTCGTTTGGAATTTCGATAACTAGCTCAGTGACTTTATTATCTACACGAAGTTCAGCTGGCTTTACTTGTTCAGGTAATGTTTCTGCCTTTAGCTCTGAATTTTTTGTAATAGTTAGTTTTGGCATTATGGTCGGAGTTTCGTAATCGATTGCATCAAGTAGTGTAATCTCTAACGCCTGCAAAGTTCCACTCGTTCCAGTAAGCGGTAACAATCCTCTCATTAATTTAACAGATTTATCTCTCGGCATAGCTCCTCTGCCTGCGACAAAATCTACTCTTAAGACCTTAATTAGCTGCTGAGCAGTTTTGCTTGGATTAGCCCCGTTCTCTCGAAGTTGTTGAGTGGCTTTGAAAAGCGCATCAGTATCATTATTTTCTATAGAAGAAATAATATTATCCAAAACTGAATCGTCCGGTATCCCGAGTAGCGCAGAAATATCGGAAGGAGAAATTTTGTCGAGAGAAAATCCAGCAATTTGATCGAGCATGCTGATGCTATCGCGGAAACTTCCGCCACCGTGTTCGGCAATAAGTTTCAACGCTTCGTCTTCTATTTGAATTTTTTCACTTTTGGCAATTGTCTTTAGGTGCGCCGTTACTGCTTCCGCACCTATTGGTTTGAAACTAAATCTCTGCGTACGACTTATGATAGTTTCTGGTACTTTATGCGATTCTGTTGTGGCTAGGATAAATACAACGTGTGCCGGTGGTTCTTCAAGAGTTTTAAGAAGTGCGTTGAACGCTTCACGTGTAAGCATGTGAACTTCGTCGATTATATAGACCTTATATTTTGAACTTGTTGGTGCAATGTGTACTTTATCTCTTAAGTCTCTGATTTCATCGATTTTTCGATTGCTGGCTGCGTCAATTTCAATAATATCTAGGTGAGCGGATTCATCGCTGTATGGAATGCCATTAATCTCGTGGGCTAGTATTCTAGCTACCGACGTCTTACCTACGCCTTTTGGACCCGTCAGTAGGTAGGCGTGGCTAATTGCACCTTTGTTGATAGCATTGCGCAGAGTATTAGTTATATGTTCCTGTCCAACAACAGTCTCTAGCGTAGTCGGCCGGTATTCCCGGTATAGTGCTTTCCCCATAGTTTTATTAATTATAGCTTAATAATTACGTATAAACTGTTGTTATTTAGAATTACTAAGTTCTTCAAAATAGCACGAACCACACAGACTTTCGTATGTGATATCAAGTGCGCCGTCTATTGCAACTTGTGAGCCCTCGAATATAAATTTTCCGTTTGCTTTTCTGCCATTCATAAGGGCCTTTCTGCCACATCTACAGATAGTCTTGAGTTCTTCAATTGAATGAGCTAGCGAAAATAATCGGTTGCTGCCCGGGAATAGATTAGTCTGAAAGTCGGTTCGTAGTCCGTAACAAATCACAGGTATGTTATCGTAGACAGTTAGGTTGAATAGCTGTTCTACGTGAACTGTGTCTAGAAATTGCGACTCGTCTACAAGTACGCAAGAAATCTTTTCTACATCTTTATTCCATTGACACACCGCATCGTATAAATTTAGCTTTTCATCAGCTAGAAAATCCGCTTTTCTCTCGACGCCTAATCTGGAAACTATTTTGCTGCTGCCCTTGCTGTCTACTTTAGCTTTCACCAGAAGAACTCTCATCCCACGCTCCTCGTAATTATAGG
>JAYSZA010000006.1:0-5076 GCA_043727115.1 Candidatus Saccharimonadota bacterium | reverse complement strand
CTCTCCTGGCTACGCCAGGCATATGAACAATACCAGCGAGCCTGTGACTCACTGGTCTGGTCTGAGAGAAGTGATTAGTGGAAGTGTGGGTGGTTCAGATCCATATTCCTACATTCAATCTTCAAGTGCAACACCCGTTAAGTCGTAGAATACCTCATACGGGGTCTTCCAACCAAGTCGTTTCCTTGGACGATTATTTAATAAATGCTCAACCTGGGCAATTTGTGCTTCGGTGAGCGTACGGAAATCGGTGCCTTTGGGAAAGAACCGTCGGATTAATCCATTGACGTTTTCGTTGGCACCTCGCTCCCAGCTGTGGTATGCATGGGCAAAATAGCAGTCGAGTCCTAGGTCTTGTTCTAGCTCCTGGTACCCCATGTTTTCACTACCACGGTCACGGGTTAGTGTCTTGCGCAACTCGGGCGTTAGACCACCTAGACGCTGTTTAGTGATACGGTTGGCGTCAGCCATGGTGGCGTGTTTGGTTCTCGCAATAAAGACAACGCCACTCGTAAGTTCATTGGTGGTACGGAGCCGTACTGGACAGCTTGGGGTGTAGACAATTGAGTCATCTTCCCAGTGTCCAACTACTATCCGCTCATCTACTTCTGCTGGTCGAGCATCAATGGATGGAAGCGGTCCTTTACAGATACGGTGGGCTTACGGTGGCCTTGTTTCAGGCGTCGGTTGTGGCGCCGAGCCAAGTAGGGTCTCAGGTCTTCATGGCCTGGGCGGACGTAGCCTCTACCGTTACGATAAATCTGAGCGTATATGTATTGATAGATAGCCTCATAGGAGATAGTTGTACCAGTTTCCTTTGCAGCACTAGCTGCAATCTGTTCTGGGCTCCAACCAAGTTTCAGGTAACTGGTAACAAACGTTTTTAATTGTTTGTTGACGTCTAGCTTCCTAGCTTGTCGGTGCGACCGACGTTCTACCGCTTGCTCGTGTGCCAGCCGCGGCCGGTACAGGTGGAGCTTCTTTGTTTGGTTGCGTTTTAGTTCTCGGCTAATGGAGCTAGGGCTACGTCCTAGCTTCTTAGCAATAGCCCTGACTGATGCTTTCTGCCAAAGCATCTCCTGAATTGTTTCTCGTTCGTCGACGGTTAGTTGTTTGTAGTTCATATACCCTGATTATCTCAGGGTGTTGCACTTACTTGTTGAACTTAGAATTGCCTATTCTATTGACTTATGTGCTCAAGTCAAGTAATTTATACAAGTATGTTTACGATGAACTCAATTAAGACAGTCTGCAACCTCGTCAATCTGGACAAGGGCTGTGTTGTATTTGGGTCGTCGCTATAAAAATATAAACCACAATCACAGCCATAAAACTACAAGCTTCGACCCTAAAATCGAAGTTTTTTAATTATAAGAATGGTTTACAAAAATGAGTTTACAAGAATTAGTACCTGAAGCCAAGTATATCGCTGATGAGATATTCAGTTCGTTTGACGGAAGAACCGAACAACAACGCTTTTACGAATCTGTTATTGAGCCGAGATTGCTCTGGGCAACGCAGTTAGCTGTATGGAATGAATATGAACCACAAATAATAAGAGGGGAAGGGTAGATGACGGGCGAAACTTTGACACCAGATGAAGAGAACTGGGCACGCTGGAAGTGTGGCGGTGGGCCGCATATTGATTGGGCGGCACATAATAATCCGAACAATATTGGATTTGTACGAATAGTAACTACCGTTATTCCCGTTCAGGAGATACAAGCTCAACTTGAAAACCCAGCGATTATAGATTGAAAATTAACAAAATATAGTGTATATTAGTGAGGTTACCGAAGACAGTAGCGGGGAAACCTTAATCAGCTACCGAGGCAATAAAATTCGTTTTTATTGTTTACGAGCATTTTTACGCTACTTCGGACAGAAGTAGTTTTTTAATTCTCGGTAACAAAACATCCAAAACTGGTCGATTGGATAAGCAAAATAATGCACTGGAAGGAAAAACAAGTGGCATTAACAAAAGACAAGAAAGACATCATCGTTCGAGAATTAGTTGATTTATTGACAGATTCTAAAATGACAGTTGTCGCAAAGTACGAAGGTACAACCGTGAAGGCTATGCAAGAACTTCGCAGAAATGCAGAAGCAAACGGCACAGTTATCAAGGTCGTAAAAAACCGACTCGTTATCAAAGCCTTAGAATCAACTGATTCTCACAAAAACTCCGACACATCTGGAATGCAAGGAATGCTTATGTATGCCTTCAACCCAAATGACGAAGTTGCGCCTGCACAAATCGTGCACAATATGGCTAAAACTGAGAAACAAATTGAATTTATCGGTGCATTTGACGGATCAGGTAACTTCCTGACAGCCGCTGAAGTTCAAGCATTGGCAGTATTGCCTAGCCGTGAACAACTTATTGCAGGTGTTATCAACACCTTGCAGAGTCCAGTTAGAAGCGTCATGGGAGCTCTTCAGGGCAACCTACACGGTCTACTTGACGCAGTAGCAGCAAAGGCAAGCTAAAGGCTTGCAAAACTGATATTTGATAATTGATAGCTGAAAAAATGCAGCTCCCTCAAATATCAAATATTATCTATCAAATATTAATTTACGAAGGAAATTATCAATGGCAGACCTAAAGAAATTCGCAGAACAACTAGTCGGACTAACTGTTTTGGAAGTAAACGAACTACAAACAATCCTAAAGGACGAATACGGCATTGAACCTGCTGCAGCAGCAGTTGCAGTCGCTGGTCCTGCAGCTGGCGGCGACGCACCTGCAGAAGACGCTAAAAGCGAATACGACGTCATTCTAAAAGACGCTGGCGCACAAAAAGTTGCAGTTATCAAAGCTGTTAAAGACATCACGTCTCTAGGCCTTGGTGAATCTAAAGCTATCGTAGACGGTGCTCCAAAGCCTGTTCTAGAAAAAGCTAGCAAAGAAGATGCAGAAAACGCTAAGAAAGCTCTAGAAGCTGCTGGCGCAACTGTAGAATTAGTCTAAGGCTTATAGGAGAAGGGGGGATTCCTTCTCCTATCGTGCCAGGTTTGTAGAAACAAACTTGGACTGTTCTCATCCCGAAACTAAATTTCTTACCGCCGAACGAGTCGGACGGACGAAATGGTTAAAGGAATACGGACAAGCAAAAAAACCGTTCGGTATTTCTACCGAACGGTTTTTTATTGATTTCGATACTCAAGCAATAATGCTACGATTAAATCTGAACACTTATGAAAGGGACAGTTGGAATTATGAACAAATACCATAAAGATTATCAGGAACTTAACAGTCTATTAAAAGAAATATGCAGACAAATAATTTCATTTAGCGAAAAAATGAATGAAAAAGTTCAAAAAATAAACACCAAGCCTTCTAACGAACGACCATTTTCAAGAACTGGATTCGTATGCAATGAATACCATCCCGCAGGAGCTGAGTTGTATTTCGACATAGTTATTTCTGACGACGAAAATCCGGTATTGAGATTCGGTCTCGGACTGGAGAAGCCGAAAGAAGAAGAGGTAAGTCAGTTCTACAATCTTGCTATTCAGTTCAATGTTTCACTCGGCTCAGTTAAGGAATTGCACAATAAGAACGAAGACTATAGCATGGAAGATTTTAGGGAGCTTTTACTTGAAGAAGATACGAGAGTTATAGATATTGCACTAAGTGATGACTCTATATATGACAATAAAGCGGAGAAGTCTACAGGAAAGAGCTATCGATTAGTAATTGCAAAGACAAAAGGTGAATATAGTAAGAATGGCGGCATTTCCTATGATGATAACTATAAAGAAATTTTAGATATAGAAACAATAAAAACCAAAACTCAAACCATCCTGGACGAACACCTTAGTCTAGTGTAATAAGTGTCAGTTATCCACAGAATTGATACAGATTTTTGACAATATGTGTATTGACATGCTACTGTCAAGAGGATTATATAAAGTGCGAGTTAAAAAGAGAAACAAAGACAGAGGCGAGATATGTCGGAGTTACCGGACAAGCAAGTAAAGAGATTGAAAGCACTCATTGAAGAGGCTGAAACATCTTTAGGCGCAGCAAAAGAGTTATTGGTGAGTCTAGTTGGGGAAGACCCAGTTGTTACTAATTCTGTTAAGGAAGAAAATATCGGTAAAGTTATCGAAGGTGTTTTCGATGGTCAGAATATGGCAGGCGGAGACGGCAAAATGTACCCAGTTCCTGCAAACTATGCAAGCAAGTCTAAGCTGGTTCAAGGAGATATCCTAAAGCTTACGATTGCAGAAGATGGTTCATTCTTATACAAGCAAATTGGCCCAATACCACGTAAGCAAATCGTTGGTTCGTTAACGCAAAAAGAAGGCCATTACATAGTTACTGTTGGTACTAAAGAATACCGAGTTCTACTAGCTAGTGTTACGTACTTCAAAGCTAAGCCTGGCGACCAGGTAAGCATCAATATCCCCGACGACGATTCAGTAGATGTCGAATGGGCAGCACTAGAAGCAGCTCTGTAAAGAAACCGTAAAACCATGGGTGAGACTTTGAAGTCCGGTCACAGAGAAACACTACTTTTGATGGGCCTAGGGGATGATAAGGTCGTAGCAAGACAGGCTACAATTATTAATTGGCTCAACAAAAGCCGTCCATCTGAAGCCCAAATTCAAATATTCGATATTCGTCATCAAACTCCTGAACCCTTCAACGAAAAAAGTAAAAGACTAGTAAATTTCATTGAAGAACATGCCGGAATTAAAGTAGTATACGCGATAAGTGGCGGTGCGCCGTACGGCATGAGTTTAGTGCCTAAACTGCCAAAAACTACTGAGTACCATTTCATCAGTGGCAAGTTACTGTATCCCGAGAGTATTGGAGAAGAGCGCAGCAATCGAGCCCCGGCACTGAATGACGCCGTTGTCGCTTGTGAACAAGTTATAGAAACGTATGACATGAGCGAGTACAACATAACCTGCCATGCCGGCTACCTGGACGGAGTGCTTGAACAAAAAGATATGCGGATTCCAGAAGTACCTTTTGAACGTATACATATGGTCAATCGTTCGGCAGCCATTTTACTTGCATACTTCACGATTCTTAGAGGACAATAAAATATACTAGAATCTGAG
>JAYSZA010000005.1:0-14194 GCA_043727115.1 Candidatus Saccharimonadota bacterium | reverse complement strand
TTGCGTTCATTTTGTTCTTTCTTTTAGATTTAACACCAAAAGAATAACAGATGGACGCTTTACTTATCTATGGGGTTAGGTAATTTCGTAATTGGGGTCCTATGATACAATCTATCTCTGATGAGAAATACATTTAAAGAAGTAAAGAAGATAGGCGAATATGGTCGGACGGGTGTGTTGCATACTCGCGTTGGTGATGTTTTGACGCCGACGTTTATGCCGGACGGAACTAGGGGAGCTGTGAAGGGCCTCACGCCGCAGCAAGTAACAGATACGGGCGTCGGGATTGTGCTTGCAAATACATATCATCTGCATTTGAATCCTGGTGAGGCCACTGTGAAGAAACTGGGCGGAATTCATGGTTTTGCAAACAGGCAAGAGCCGATGCTAACCGATTCTGGTGGATTTCAGGTTTTTTCTCTGGATGCACATGCAAAGGTCACCGAAGAAGGAGTACGGTTCAAAGACCCTATTAACGGAGATATCCGCACAATAACCCCTGAGAAATCGATACAAATTCAATTAGACTTAGGTGCTGATATGATTGTCGCTTTTGACCATTTGATTGGCCTCAAAGACGCTAAACCCTCAGATGTAAAAGATGCTTTCGACCGAACTCATAGGTGGCTCGAGCGATGTCTAGTCGAGTTCAAACGGCTTACAAAAAATATGAGTGAAACAGAACGACCGTTATTATTTGGAGTGGTGCAAGGTGGACTAGATATTGAACTCAGAAAAGAAAGCCTGCGGATTATTCAAGCGAGTGATGTTGACGGAATTGCAATTGGCGGATTGTCAGTAGGAGAAACAAGGGAAGAAATGGCTACTGTACTTGAGGCTTTAGCTCCTTTGTATGACGCAAATCGACCACGATTTTTACTTGGAGTCGGTACACCAGAGGATTTGAAGATAGCAGTAGAAAACGGAATAGATATGCTTGACTGCGTACTTCCAACACGTAATGCCCGGCATAGCTCAGTGTGGGGGGCTAACGGAGCTAAATTGACCCTAACGAATGAAAAATTCAAGTGCGACCCCGAGCCGATAGAAATCGGCTGCGATTGCTATTCCTGTGCAAATGGATTCTCTAAAGCATTCCTGCGACACCAGTTCAAATCTGGTGATCCACTAGCCGGAACACTGGCCTCAATCCATAACCTGCGCTATATGATGCGCATTTGCGAAGACTATAGAAAAATGATATAATATTAACTAGTATGAAAATTAATACTTTGCGCCCGTTTGCTTTATCTGCATGCCTTGCTTTGACTGGTGCGAGCTGTGGGAATGAGGCTTCTAGCGAATTGAGATTCGAGCAAGGGATACAAAGCGTGCCCGGAGGGAACGTAAGAGCCAACATCTTGAACAATGCAGGAGTGAATATAATTTTTCTAGGTAGTAATACAGACGCTATAGAACTAGACAGTAGTCTTAGGGATGGATACGATGCGATTAAAGATGCAAGCCCTGTACTTCTTGACGAGGTTACTACTACATTTACCAATGCCACAAAAGGCCTATACGTACCAGATAACGTAACCTTTGTGATAGCTGAGTTATCTGATGAGTCATGCATAGATGCAACCTCGGAGCAAGAATTAAGAGCAGTTCATGACGACGCAGAAGAATATCTAAAAGAAGACGCGGTTAATGTAATTGTTGCTGATGCACTTTTCTGTGACAAGTCAGCTAATATTCCAGGCAAAACTACGCCAGGATTACCCGCTTTGTTAACTGCGGTGGCATCGCATGATTTCTCGGATATATTGGTGCACGAAGTGGGCCACTCGGCAGGATTAGGTCATGCCGGAGAATTACTTTGCAAACATCCCGAGTCACTAGATTCATGCGATGCTTATCCAGCAATCGATTATCTGTCTATTATGGGCTATAGGGATGGTCAGTTTTTTACCAATATAGAACTTTCCAGCATTGGGCTAATAGGGGAGGATGCTATACTGCACGACCCTATGCCAGGTGAATACGTGTTGCGTGATGCAGATCAGGAGGGTAGCGGCCCACAAGGAGTCGTGATAGACACAGATAATGAGCAGCTATTTATTTCATGGGAGAGAGATTGGTTATCCGAGGATAAAAGCAGGTCATTACAGATAAGGACGCTAGATAATGACGGCCGAGTTTTTGAACCCTATTTAGTTACGGGTGATCCGTACTATTCATCTATTAGTCAATCTAGCGAACGTATAATGACGCCGAACTCGGAGGTTTATTCTAATGGAGATTTTATAGTTACGTACATTGAGACCAACGAAAATGGTGAGGCTGTCGTAAAACTAGAGGTAAATAAATAAACCACCGAATGGGTGGTTTATTATGGTGGGCAATAGAGGATTCGCTATAAAAGTGCTCACTCGGCAACCTGCCGAAACGGCAGGCTCGTTCGGCCAAGCTTTGAAAACTCAATATGCCACTGGCATATTTCGCCTATCGGTTCGAATCCAAATACAAATCATAAAAAAAGCCCAGTATGAACTGGACTGTTTTTATGGTGGGCAATAGAGGATTCGAACCTCTCACCTCCTCAACGTCAATGAGGCGCTCTAGCCAAATGAGCTAATCGCCCGTTGTCAGCATGTGATGGTAACCCTGCCGCACTCGTCAGCAAAACAAGTTTGACTGTCGAGGTCTGCAATTTATACCAAGCTGCTTCCTCTCAAAATGAAATCGGAATTTCATTTTGAGAGGCTCACAGAATGAAAAACTGAGAACTACAGGGTAGATTATAGCGTTTCAAGGGTAAAATGGCAATATGGGACGGCTAATTATATCGCTATATGCATAAGTACTATACGGTTTATGCGCTGTGTGATATAAACATCGGTTACCCACAACGTGTGGAAAAGCCAGCAAGAATCTACTAGCATGATAGTACTATCCTAGTGTATAGTTATTTGCAGTGAGGTAGTTCTGGGAGAGGTTTTTAACCAATCCAAGTATCTATTGTGCTCAATTGCGAGAGGTCACAATAGAAAAATAGTTGAAGGGGTCCTAGAGGGGCCTCTTCTTTATTTTATCGGGACAGCTTGTTATACTAATCTTTAGGTATTGATATGGACTCACCACCCATGGAGCTTCGCCAAGGTTTAGTCGGTAAGCGTGCGTTAACGCTCTAACCAACAAAGTATAATATTTCGGTGGAACCGCCCTTATTAAAATATCGGGCCCGAAACGCATAAAGTAAGAAGTAAATGCTTCTGAAAACTATGCGTTTTTTACATTTATCTAAACAATAGGGGGGAATTAATCCTATGTCAGCAAAAGAAGAACAAGAATCACTACATGCGATGAGGCACAGTCTAGCGCATATTATGGCAAGCGCAGTGACCAAGCTGTGGCCAGAAGTAAAATTAGGTGTTGGTCCGGTGGTAGAAAACGGATTCTATTACGATATCGACATTCCAGGTGTGACGATATCTGAGGCTGATTTCAAAAAAATCGAAGAGGGCATGCGCCAAATAGTAAACCAGAAACAGCCCTTTGTGCAGTCAAACAAATCTATCGACGAGGCTATATCTTGGGCAAAAGAACAAGATCAGCCACACAAAGAAGAGCTCTTAAATGATTTGAAGCGCTCTGGAACTACTGTAGCGAAAGATTTGAGTGCGGAAGAGATGGGTACTTTGGGTACAGGTGATTCTCAAGTAGAAACAGTTGGATTTTATACCAATGGAGACTTTACCGATTTGTGTAGAGGACCTCATGTTGAGCATACCGGTATGACGGGCGCTTTCAAGCTTATGCGTGTGGCTGGGGCATACTGGAGGGGTAAGGAGTCAAATCCTCAAATGCAACGCCTCTACGGTGTCGCATTTGGCTCAAAGGAAGACCTAAATAACCACCTGCAGATGTTAGAGGAAGCCAAAAAACGTGACCACCGCAAACTGGGCAAGGAAATGGATTTGTTCGTGTTCAGCGATTTGGTAGGCCAAGGGCTGCCACTATTTACTGACAGAGGAACAGTGCTTCGGGAAGAAATCGGTAAGTTTACACAGGAACTGAGAGAAAAAAATGGCTTCAAACGAGTGTGGACTCCTGTTATAGCTAAGACCGACCTCTATAAAGCTAGTGGGCACTGGGATAAATTCGGAGATGAACTATTTCTAGTCAAAAGTCAGGAAACTTCGGATGAATTCGTGCTACGACCTATGAATTGCCCGCACCATATTCAGATATATGCGTCGAAACCGCGAAGCTACCGTGATTTACCAGTTAAATATATGGAGAATGCTGGTGATTATCGTGACGAAAAAACTGGCGAGCTCCATGGTCTAAGCCGTGTCCGTTCATTTACCCAAGATGACAGTCACGCTTTTGTAGCCGAAGACCAACTGAAGCAAGTAGCTACTGAACTTGTGGAAGCATCTAGAGAGATGTACAGCATTTTTGAAATGGATTTGAAGTTCAGGCTAAGCTTTAGGGATGACGGAGAAGGGTATCTAGGCGACCCAAAGCTTTGGGAAAAAGCTCAAAACCAGATTGAGGAGCTGGCCCGTGAGAATAATCTCGACTACTACATCGAGGAAGGCGAAGCAGCATTCTACGGTCCAAAAATTGACTTTATGGCAACGGATGCAATTGGTCGTCAATGGCAGGTAGCAACTGTCCAGTTAGATTTTGTGCAACCAGAGCGTTTCGGGCTAGAGTTCATCAATAAAGACGGTCTGCCAGAAAGACCAGTAATGATTCATTGTGCGCTTCTGGGTAGTCTGGAGCGTTTCTTGAGCGTTTATATAGAACATACAGCGGGTAATTTCCCGATTTGGATGGCTCCTGAGCAGGTTAGAATAATTACCGTTAACCAGGAAGACGCAACAACTGCTAGGGCACAAGAAATCGCCGACTTTGCAAAAAAACACGGAGTACGTGTACACGTAGACAATATGAATGAGTCTGTAGGTAAGAAGATTCGAGCCTCAGCTACCGATAAAGTGCCCTACACGATTGTAATCGGTGAAAAGGAAGTAGCTGACGGTATAGTTTCACCTAGGTTACGACACGATATTTCTGTTATAGACGTCCAATCGGAGCTTCACTATGAGCAGTTTATTCAAACAGTTGTAAACGAAGTCAAAGCGCGTATCAACAAATCTAGCCTGTAGAGATGAGCAGTCAGGATTTTAAACAGAAAGTGGAGAGCCTTGTGGTTCAGATTCCTGTGGGCAGAGTGATGACTTACGGGCAGTTAGCCGCACTAGCTGGTAGTCCATTGGCGTCGCGAATAGTTGGTGGAATTGCTCATTTCGGCGACGACAACTTGCCGTGGCATAGGGTAGTAAACAAAAAAGGCGGCCTTGCTTCTGGTTATCCAGGAGGTAGAATCGCGCACAAGAAGCATCTAGAGGCCGAGGGGCTGATTATCCACGGTGAAGCCGATACTTATTGGGTTGATATAGGAAAACTAATCTGGTGGCCAAAGCAAAGCGAAGCTTTGCGGAATGAAGATTGAAGAATGAAGACTGAAGATGAACTAGGAACTCCAATCCCCAATCCCCAATCCCCAATCATCTTTCTGGTGGGTCCGACTGCAAGCGGTAAGAGTAGTTTGGCTATGGAAATGGCTCGTCAATTGGACGGCGAGATAGTATGTGCTGATTCGCAGACAGTCAGAAAACGCCTAGACATAGGTACTGCAAAGCCAAGTTTAGATGACCAAAGACGGGTTCCTCACCATCTGCTAGATATAATTGGCCCATACGACCTGTTTAGCGTTAATCAGTTCAAACTACTTGCTGCGTCAGCCATTGTAGATATTCAGAGACGCCAAAAAATCCCAATAGTTGTTGGTGGAACTGGTCTGTATATTAATGCTCTATATTTTGACTACGATTTACAAGAGTTTGAAGGCAGTGATGAGTTCAAGCAAAACCTAGAGAAGCTGACAGTAGGTGAGCTACACGAAATAATTCAGACAAAGGGTTACTCCGTCCCAGAAAACAAAGATAACAAGAGGCATCTAATCGGCACGATATTAAGGGCAGGAAAAACCAATCACAATAAAACTCCTATTCCGGGTTCGTTGATATACGGCCTACAACCAGATGATGAAGAACTAAAGAAAAGGATAGATAATCGAGTTGAGGATATGTTCAAATCGGGATTCGTGCAGGAAGTTCTGAAGCTATTAGAAGATTTCGGTAAGCCAACTCGCAGAATGGACGCCATAGGTTACCCTATCGTGATGCGCTATATTGACGGTGAAATAGGTTTAGAAGAAGCAAAACAGCTATTCAAAACGGCGCACTGGCAATATACTCGTCGACAAAAGTCCTGGTTCAAATTGAACCCTCGTATAACTTGGCTGAACAATGGTTCGGATGATATAGATATGATTTTAAGAGAAGTAAAATCATATTGAACAAATCTGTTACAATAGAAACATGATTGAGCAACTATTTGGGTCGAAGACGAGAGTTAAGCTACTTAGGCTATTTTTTAGCAACCCAAATCGGTCGTTCTACGTCCGCGAAATTACCAGGATAGTTGACGAACAGATAAATTCAGTACGGCGCGAACTAGCTAATTTGCTATCACTCGGAATAATTACTTCTGATAGCTCAAACAACAAACTGTACTATGAGGTTAACCAGAAGTGTGATCATTATGATGCTCTCAGAAGTATGTTTTCTGAATTGGTAGTTGATGCAGAAGTGGGCACAGAAGAAAATGATGCGGTCTCTGCTAAAACTACGACCAAACCAGCAGCTAAAAAAGCCGCTCCAGAAACAGATAGAACTGTAGTGGAGTTACCGGAGGCTAAGCACTGGGAAAAGGCCGGCAATATTGTCGGTATAGCCTACAGCGGTGTATATACTCGTGACGAATCAGCAGGTGTCGACATCCTGATTATCGGAAACGCAGTCGTTTCAAAAATTGAATCAGTTGTTGCATCTCTAGAAAAAGAGAAAAATCGTGAATTGCGCTACGCTGTTATTGAACCAGATGAATGGAAATATCGTCGCCAAGTACGCGACAAGTTCTGGCTACAGTTCATGGGTGCAAAAATGCAAATTGTATTAGACCGTGCAGAAGTATTTACAAATAAATAAGGAGCTAAGTTAAAAATATGGAAATTGAATTTTTTGGTGCAAATTGTTTTCGGATTAAGACTAAGAACTCGTCAATTGTAATTGATGATAATTTGGCTAGCATTGGTGGCAAGACTGTCACGAAAGAGACTGACGTTGCGATATTCACCAACAAATTGCTACAGAATGATAATGCTGTCAAAAAGGCCAGGCTAACTCTTAATAGCGCTGGCGAATTTGAAATCGGAGATATATCTGTGAAGGCGGTACAAACACGCGAACATTTGGACGAAGAAAGCGCGGCTACTGCCACAGTATTTCAGTGTTTGTACGAGGGGAAATCAGTTACTATACTTGGACACATACATCCTGATATTGCTGATAATGTCATCGAACTAGCTGGCGGAACTGACGTAATGATTGTCCCTGTAGGCGGCAACGGATATACACTCGACGCAGTTGGTGCTGTGTCAGCAATTAAGAAAATCGAACCAGAAGTCGTAATTCCGTCTCAGTATGACATCCCAGGGCTGTCCTATGAAGTTCCTGCCGCACCTCTAGAGGATTTCAAAACAGCTAGTGCTTTGCCTACAGCAGAACCAAAAGATTCGTACAAGGTAGACAAACCAGACCCTGAGCTGATTGGCAAAACTCACTTGGTTGTACTTACTATTAAGTAAGCCCATAATAGGCGCATTTTGAAATCTTTTTATGGGTCCAAAGCAATCATCGTATTTGTAATACAACTCTTCTGTGATTACCAAAAAAATATCCAAACTGCACTCAAGTATGAACTTACCAGTCTGTGATTAGATTTATTGGAAGGGAGAATAGCTATGGGTGAGTGGTAGCCGCCGCCATATTAGTAATATTAACTGTTTTTATGCTATGTTAATGTCAATGACTAAACTATTTAAGTATTTAACAATTTTTTGCTTTGTAGCAGGTTTGGTTTTATTTTTCAGTGGAGATGAGGCTTTTTTCCCTAAATCGGGTGGCACAGGATTAGTACTATTAATAGTTGGAACACCACTTTTTGCTTTGTTAAGCTCCCTAACAAAAAGTAATAAAAAATTAGGATTTTCTTTAAACAATAAAACCGTAGGAGCTGGATCTTTAGTTCTTCTTTCTGGTCTTGGTATTGCTATTATCGGATCGGCAACCAGCAAAGGATTTGATGCATTTGGTGCCATCATACTAGGGGTTCCAATAATTATTAGTGGATTAATCATAATAGTCATTGGAATATTTAAAAGATCTTAGGTATATATAAATACCTATATTATTAAAAAGCTCCCTGGGGGAGCTGTAGTTTACTTACCTAACGACTGAGCCTTTAAACTATTAAGCCTTTTTTGCGTAGAGTGCGAAGAGTACTAGTAGCTACTTTGACGCGGATTTTTTTGCCGTCAATTATAAGTGTTTTCTTTTGTAGGTTTGGTTCCCAGACTTTTTTGGTGTGGCGCTGAGAAAAGCTAACATTGTTGCCGAACTGCTTTCCTTTGCCAGTGATATCACATGTTTTCATAATTACTCGTTTATTAATTTATTCCTACCATAATACTACGTTTTTGTGCTTTGGTCAATCTGTTTTAGGGCACACCGGGCCTGCTATACTGGTACGTATTACATGGACATACCGCAAAACCTCATAAGTATCGCTATTTTTCTGATTGTTTTGTTCTTTTCCGTCGCTTTGCACGAAATGATGCACGCATATGTCGCCCTAAGACTTGGCGACGATTTGGCGCACTCACAAGGTCGAATAAGCTTGAATCCGATGAGTCATATAGACCCGATATTGACACTTGCTTTGCCGGCTGTGCTGTTGCTCCTGGGAATGCCGCCTATTTTGGCTGCAAAGCCTGTCCCGATCAATACGTCGCGTATCAAAGGGGAGGAACTAGGTCTAGCTGCTGTTGGAATTGCTGGTCCTCTCACCAATCTAGCCATAGCTACTCTCGCGGCTATAGTAATCAACACAACTAACACAGGCGGTGTCACCCTGGATATTTTAGAGATGGTGCTGGTGTTGAACGTAGGTTTGTTTGTCTTTAACATGATTCCGTTTCCACCGCTAGATGGCTCTCGATTGTTGTATGCATTTGCGCCAGAACCAGTCCAAAATGTCATGCGCCAGATAGAGGCGTTTGGTGTATTCGGTGTTATCCTGATTCTTACTCTACTATACCCAGTGATATCCCCGATAATTCTTGCTGTTCAAAATGCATTGTTGAATATTTTACTTTAGTATTGGGCTGTAATTGTATACCCTAAATCGTTATACTAATGCTTGGTAGACCTCTGTAGCCACTATGATTTTCTGAACAACAAATCATAGGGTTGGGCTGTATTATTACTTTCCGACCCACCTAGCATTTAGCAGGTAAATCTAAGGTTACATGTCTACTCCAAGTTTGCCAAAATTATGAAGGAAAAGAAGAGTGCCTGAGTTATCTGTTTTCGGAAAGAGCAGCCAGTACGACAGATTTATTCTGGCGTCCTGCGCGAAGAGAAAACCCGAAGGGTTGTCTCTTAGGTGAAACAATTAAAATTTGAACATCAGTTTGCGGAATCCATTAAAGCGGGGAAGAAGAGCGCAACTTTTCGGGTTAATGATGATAAAGATTTACGAGTCGGTGACGTTGTACAGTTAGTAGATAAAGTTGATGGAGACCACCCGACAACCTGGGTTATACCGGGTGAATTGATCATTACATCCGTGGCTTCCGTAGCTTTAGGAGATTTGACGAAAGACCAGCTAGATCAGGCAGAGTCGTTTGATAGCCCTGACGAGATGCTGCAGACCTTTAGACGCTTTTATGGCGAGCACATAACTATGGAGACGCCTGTACTTGTGTTGGGATTCTCTTATAAACCCCTAGAACAAAATAGCTCATATCTGAAAGTTTCAAATAATAGCGGTGTGTATTCCGGGACAGTCAAACTATTTGCAGACGGTGGCTCCCGTGGTAATCCAGGCCCTTCGGCAGCCGGATTCGTAATACTAGATGAACTAAACCGCTTACTACATGCCGACAACAAGTACCTTGGGCTTACTACCAACAATCAAGCGGAGTACCATGCTCTTATTATGGCTATGGAATGGTGCTTAAAAATGCAAATTCCGGTAGTGCACGTGCACCTTGATAGCATGCTGGTGGTCAATCAGTTAAAAGGCATTTTCAAAGTAAAAAATAGAGACCTCTGGTCGCTGTACGAAACAGCATTAGGGCTATCGAAGCAGTTTAGGGATTTCAGGATTACTCACGTACCTAGAGAACTTAACAAACTCGCAGACGCAGAGGTAAATAAAGCCTTAGATGCCGTCAAAGGCGCTGATGTAGTACAATGATGAGGTCCTAATCGTTCACGGCTAATCGCTCGTCTCGTAAAAAAAGGTGAGAGGAAAGTCCGGGCAGCATCGGTACTGACAGTTGCTAACGGCAACCAGAGGTGACTCTAGGGATAGTGCCACAGAAACGAAACATCCGGATTTATTCGGAAAAGGTGAAAAGAGTGGGGTAAGAGCCCACAATCACCTATGGTGACATAGGTGAGTAGGTAAACCCTGTCTGCTGCAAGGAGGGGAAGTAGTCGTATTTATACGGCCGATTTAACCATCGTTCTCCGCTAACCGCTCAGATCGTGTCGGCAACGGCATGGCTAGATAGATGATTAGCACGTGCTTCTCATTGAGCTGAGAAGCAATATCTGATACTTGATATCTGATACTTGAAAATAACTCATCAAATATCAATTATTATGTATCAAATATTACTCATCACTTTAGTGAGGAGCATGTTACAAAACCCGGCTTATAGGGACGAATAGGGCATTAAAAAAGCATCTGGAGACAGATGCTTTTTTAATGTAGGCCTGGAAATTTATTTAACAGCTGTTTTGACGACTGCAGTAAAGGCTGCTGGGTCATTCACGGCGATTTCACTAAGCATTTTGCGGTTAACAGTGATGTTATTCTGCTTCATGCCGTTCATAAGTAGGCTGTAGTTTGTACCATTTTCTCTAGCTGCAGCATTGATACGTGCATTCCAAAGTTGGCGGAAAGTACGTTTTTTGTTGCGTCGGTCGTTGTAGGCATTCTCTAACGAGCGAACAACTGCTTGTTTACCGCGTCTGACGCTTGAACGAGCAGAAAGAGTCATGCCCTTAGTGCTTTTACGGATTTTGTTGTGTCGTGCTCTGGCTGTAACGCCTCGTTTAACTCTCATAATTGTTCTCCTTTCAGTCGAACTGCAATTAGCGATTGGCTATTAGCTATGATCAATAAATTATCAATTAACATTGAAACAATCGTTGCTGCATTGCTAATTGATAACTGATAATTATTTGTTAATTGGAAATTGTACATTGTTAAATTTCTTTTCTATACTCCTAGGTTCAGCTTAATGCTTTTACTTTGTTTTCCAGTTACAACCTTCACACCAGCGTGTGTTCGCTTGCGGCTCTTGCTCTTCTTTTCTAACAAGTGATTACCGGTAGCCTTACGACGAAGGACTTTACCGTTCTTATTTACTTTTAGGCGGTCTTTGGTTCCGCTATGCGTCTTTAGTTTTGGCATTTTGTGCTCTCCTTATTACGAAGCTTAGTTGTCTACCGGCAAAAACAGGAGCTTGGTCGACAGTAACCTCTTCATTAAATGATGCTATTATTTTCTCTGCAAGTTTGAACCCGATGTCTTTGTGTGCCATTTCGCGTCCTCGGTATCGAAGTACGTATTTGACTTTGTGGCCTATTTCTAGGAACTCACGGGTCTTTTTTGCCTTTACTTCTAGGTCGTGGTCGCTGATTTTCAGGCCTACTCGTATCTGTTTGATATCGAATGTCTTGGCACTTTTCTGGTTTTTCTTAAGTTGTTTGGTCTTCTGATAATTGTACTTTCCCCAGTCGATAATTTTTACTACCGGTGGGTCAGCGTCAGGAGATATTTCAACTAAGTCCAGTTCTGCGAGCTGTGCTGCTGCAAGTGCTTCTTCTCGACTCATGACACCTAATTGGTCTCCGTTCTCGTCGACTACACGCAACTTTGGTGCCCGAATCTTGTCGTTCAGGCGGGTAAACTTACTTATGGCTGTTGCTCCTTGGTTTATGAAATTGTTTGCGTCTATAGTATCAGATAAGGACCTATAATACAAGGGTGGAAACACCTACGGACTAGTCTTGTGCAATGGGTCGATATTGCAGTGCCTCTGCAACATAGTTTTTGGTCACAGTATCGCTACCGTCTAAATCGGCAATAGTTTGAGCAATTTTTATCATTTTCATGTAGACACGCGCAGATATCCCAAGTTTATCGGCTGCTATGTCGATAAACTCTTTTGCGTCGGACTCGAGGATAGTGTGGCTTTTTATGTCGCGATTAGACATTGATGCATTTAGTTTCTTTTTACCCAATCGTTCTCTTTGTCTATCTTGGGCTTGCATTACTCGGTTTTTGATAACTTGACTCTTTTCTTCGCCAGAGTTTCTGTTTAAAAGGTTCTTGTGCTCAACATTATCGACAGTCACATGAATATCAATTCTGTCCAAAATAGGCCCAGACAGCTTTTTCTGGTATCTCTGAAGTTCAATAGGGCTACAGCTGCACTGTTTTGTGCTCCCATAAAATCCGCACGGGCAGGGGTTTTTGGTCGCAATCATCATGAATCTAGCTGGGTATGTGACAGTATCCTTGGCTCTAGCAACCGTAACAGTGCCGTCTTCTAGGGGCTGACGCAGACTTTCTATAGTAGAGCGTCGGAATTCTGGGAGTTCGTCTAAAAACAGAACCCCACCATGAGCTAATGATACTTCCCCAGGCCTAGGACGAGGGCCTCCCCCTATTATTGATACGTCACTTGAACTATGGTGCGGGGAACGAAACGGCCTGGTAGTTATTAGGTCTACTACATTGTCGCCAGTTAGGCTGTGCAAATGAGTAATAGTTATTATTTCTTCTTTGTTTGGGTCAGACAAAATGCCGGGGATTGCTTTTGCGAGCATGCTTTTACCAACTCCTGGGGGTCCATTCAGTAATATATTATGTCCACCCGCAGCTGCTATCTCTAGAGCTCTTTTGGCTCTCGCTTGGCCTATAACTTCAGAAAAATCAATTCCTGCATCTGTAGTTTCGACGTCTCGTCCTATAGCTAGGGCTTCGTTTTTCGTGAATAAATTGTCTGTATTTGAAGACAGCTGGCTGGCAAGGGACTTTAAGTTATCTGAAGGTAATACAAAAATCCCTTCAAGCAGTGATGCTTGCTTGATATTTTCTTTTGGAATTATGAAATGCGTGTGGCCGGCTTTGATTGCACATAGCAGCTTACCTAATATTCCACGAACAGGCTTAATAGACCCATCCAAGCCTAGTTCGCCAAAAACGACCGGGTCAGTAGGGTAATTTCGTATCATCTCTGCCTCAGCTAGTATTGATAGCGCAATAGCCAAATCATAATGGGCGCCGTCTTTAGGTACGTCGGATGGAGAAATATTAACAGTAATCCTTTTCTTCGGTAGGGGGACGGTTGAGGCGCTAAATGCGCTTCTGATTCGTTCTCGTGATTCGTCCAAACTTTTTCCTGCAAAGCCAACAAGTATTATGGTCGGAAGACCCTTAGAAAGACTGGTCTCTGCTGTAACAATTATTCCTTTGCCGCCACTTTCATGAACCGAGTGAATCTTCATAGTAATCCTAACTGTAGGCCTGGAACCAATAATTTGCAAAGTAATAATAAAATAACTGGCTTAAATAAAGAACAACGACCTGCGAGAAGTCGTTGTTACAGATGCGTTTTTGTTTTTGAGTACTTTATTTATTCAAAGTACTGACCTTATCCTATAGCTCTATTATGCTTATGTCAACAGTTTTTTTGAGACTTTTTGTACATTTTTATGTCTAGTGTAGGGGCACGCTACTAAACCCAGATATATAGTGTTGCAGTTGTTCATAGAATGGGCTGTTTTATGCACTGCGACAACATACAAAATGGGTATTGAAAATAGCAGTTGGGCTAGCGTCAGAGGGTAGAGTAGTCGGACTACTAGGGGGGTTTAATCTCGGTACGTAATTCCCCGGCCGTCAGGCCGAGGGATGCAAGTCCTCAGTGTCTGCTGGCCTAGGGACGCTCTAAGACTCTTGTTATCATGAA
>JAYSZA010000004.1:0-43160 GCA_043727115.1 Candidatus Saccharimonadota bacterium | reverse complement strand
GTTGTAAAAGACAAGAATGGCAATCCTGTGGAAGTTAAAGCTGACGTGTACCAATTCATATCAGAAAAGGCTGAGCGAATCAAAAAGCTTTCTGGTGTTGGTGCAAGACAGCAGGCAGAACAGAAGTCCGAACAAAGCAAGAGGACTCTGACACCTCCAGCTAGAAAACCAAAAGAACCGAAGAAAGACTCTGACATAGATGACTTTGATAGTTACTTTGACAGATAAAACCTCAGCCGTTTAACAAACGGAGAACTTTAAAAATGGCACAGAACTTAGCCTCAAAGTTCAGCGATAAAGTTAGCAAACGACTACACAGTGAATCTGTTGTAGGAATGGTTACTAACAAGAATTTCGACTGGACTGGCGTAGACACAATTAAGATCTATTCAGTAAACACAACACCTTTGCAGGACTATAACCGTGCTGGTGATGGTGACCGATACGGTGAAAGAACCGAAGTTGGCACAACCACTCAGACATGGCAGTTGCAAGAGGACAAAGCTATTAACGCTACAATTGACCGCCTAAACAGCTCTCAATCTATGGGTGTTATCAAGCCAGGACTATTCCTAGCACAAGAAGTTGACGAAGTTATCGTACCTTACGTAAACGCATACGTCCTACAGACAATTGTTACAGCAGGTGAAGTAGCTAACCGTGACGACATCGTTACAGACGCAGCTACTGACGCTACAAACGCATACTCAAACTTCCTTTCAATCCAAGCAAACATTTCAAACAACTTGGGTAAAGAAAAGGGTCGTGTTGCAGTTATGACTCCTGCCTACTACAACTTCCTAAAACAGGGTGGTTTTGTACTAGATAGCGATTCAGCATACCGTGACCGTAAGAGTGGAAACCTTGGAACAGTCGATGGCTGTGAAGTTGTTATCCACACAAGTGCAGAAATGCCAGCTAACACCGACCTTGTAATCACTCACAAAGACGTTGCAACATTTGCAGACACTTTGACTGACTACATCACACACAAGAACCCAGTGGGCTTGAATGGTTGGAAAATTGAAGGACGTATTGCATTTGACTGTTTCGTAGACACAAACAAAGTAAACCAAATCGGAATACACAAGACAGCCTAGTTAGTTTCTCTAACTGACTAGAGCAATAACTTAAAAGAAGGAGAATGACATGTTAGAAAGAGTAAACCAGGGAATCGCAGCACTAGACGTCGCAAAGATGAGAGCTGCTTCCCGAACTAGACGACGCATTGAACAACAAGAAGAAGAGCGAAAGCTGGAGATAGCGCAAAAAGAAATTGAAAGCGGTTCGCCAGCCAAGCCTTCATTAAAAAAGGAGAAATAATAAATGTCATTTCATTTATCCCCATTCGCAAATAGCGAGTTGGTATCTAGTCCAACAAAGACTGTGGACGCAACCGACAACGGTGTAGTACAGGTCGCGACTGTTGATACGACAATCACACTTCCTTCTACTGCTGTAGGCTTTGAGTTCATCTTTGCCAATGGTGGTGCTGGAACAACTGACGGTGGTGTAACTATCAACGTTAGCCCTGCTGCTATAGACCTAATCGCTGGTAACGGCGTAACCGCTGCTGACAACAAAGACTTCATTAACACTGACGGACGTGGTGGGGACTATCTACACCTACGTGGCGACGGTGCTAACGGTTGGGTTGTAGTTAGCTCATACGGAACTTGGACTCAAGAAGCATAAGTTAATTAGTTAGCGAATCCCTACAGATAGCGTACCGACAGACGGCAGAACGCTACAGGACAAAAGCTAACAACCAAGGAAATATATGTTTGAAAATCTTAAATCAATAAACGAGCAAAAAGCTCTCACACAGGCAGAAGCCAACAAACACACCGAAACTCAGTTAGCTAACATAGAGCTACAGAAGACGGTGGTTAAGTCTGTTAAAGCCCTAGCCGACCACCAAGATAATCAGACAATCAAAGCCATTATAGTAAATCAATTACGAGAAATTGGCACACCAGACGCGTTAAAGGTTGCAGAAGCAGTCAATGACATGCACGAAACTCTAAAGACACGTGAGAACACTGACTTAACAGATACGAATGAGTTTCTAAGTCAAGCAGTAGAATTATTAAAATCAATCCCTAAAGAGCTACCAGAAGCACCTGAACAGAAGTTTATAGATTATTCAGAAGTCCTATCAAGTTTACTAACTGGGATAGAGGATGTAAAAGAAGCAGTCAAAGCTCAAGAAACTACAGTAGAAGCACCTGTTGTTACCTATGAAGCACCAGACATAACAGTAGAAGCTCCTGATCTAAAACCCCTCACTAAAGAGATTAAAGATAGTTTCGATAAATCCGTATCAAAGATAAAGATACCGGAAGTCAAACCGACAGACATCAAACCAATCACTGACGAACAGAAAAAGCAGACCAAGATTCTGAAAGGAATACTTGAAAAACCTGTTGGTGGCGGAGGAGGCGGTGGCGGTAGTTCATGGGTAGCTGTCAATGATGCCGGTACACCTGTACCTATTCAGCTAGATAACGGCGCTGTACCCATTACCGGAACTATAACAGCCGAAGCCTCAACACTTGCTGAATTTCAATTCAACGACTCTGACGCTACGACTACAGCTCTAACTGAATACTTTGGCTATACCAAACCTGACGGAACATGGCTTGTTAAGAAACTAACCGACACTACACTCAGATACGCCACAGTTACGAATAATGGTGCAGTAACAACCTATGCAAGTGCGTGGGCTGCTATTGCTTCATTAACGTACGGCAGAATGGATGAGGTTTTTTAATATTAAACAAAGGAGTTCTACAATGGGTAGAAAGAAATCAGACGACACTCCAGAAGTTCCAAGGATAGAACTAGATTATCCAGTAGAACTTGACGGAGTCGTTTACAGAGGAGTTTTAGACGTGAGTCCTGAACTGGCAGAAAAACTAAAAAAGGGGAATAAATAATGGCATTTGTAGCAGCCGACTGGACGATTGACCGCCAGACGGGAAACATAAGATATACAGGAGACGCTCATGGTGGTGGTGCACCTAGTTACTCAACAGTAATTGACTTCCACCGAAACTTGCAAGCATTTGCTGATGATTTAACATCATCGGGTGATGACGAACTAGACATCACAGACACTACACCATCTGAGAGAAGCACCGATAACATCATCACACTGATTAACGGATACAACATTGATGACACAGCAGCAGAACACTTATACGATGGTTCTATCGTGCAAACAGACGGCGATGTTATTTATGATGGTATCCTCGTTGTGGGTAGCACAGTTGCAGGAACACAACTGCAAATTGTACAGAATAACGCCATAGTAACCTCTTACTGGAGTACTGGACTAAACGCTGACGCAGGTCAAAACATTTTGCTTCGTCTTTGTCTCAAGGTTCGTACCGCAGCCACAGACATCGATGGTAAGAGATTAAGAATATTTGCTAGAGAGCTTGGCGACACATACGATGAATTCTTAGTAAACGGAACAGCTCGTGGTAACAACGTATTCGCTATCTCAACACAGGGTGACACCAACAATGGTACAGTTGCTGGAACTATCTCAGGTTGGGCTTCAATTACAAATACTGAGGGCTTGCGACTCATTGACATAGACAACAACAGCGCCACTGAAGAGTACTATTCTGAGTGGAACAAGGGCACGCAGTCTATTAACGATGTCTACGAGCGTGGGAAATGGCTTACTCGTAGAGGTACTGCTTCAACACTCTATGGTATGAACGGTGATTTGTTCAGGGGCATCACACACTCTATAGCTTACTCAGGTGAAACTGCTGGGCCATTTACTCAAAACGAAGTTCTAACTTGGGGTACTGGTGCTACTCTCGGAACTGGTGCACTACTTGCACTAGATGACGATGGTGCTACGGGCAACCTCTACATCCAACATCTTACGGGCGCAGCGCCAGTAACAGCTCTAACGGTAGCTGGCGCAACTGCCTCAGCAACCACTGGTGCAGTATCAGCTAAGACAGTGCCTAAAGTATGTTTCTTAGGTTCATCTACTGGTACAGCTATCATCGGTGCTTACGGTATTGGCTATGAGTACGCAGATGTCACTCAAAACGACAGCTTTACAGCCCTAGATGGCACACCACGTACACCGCCTAACAACGTGACGTTTACGGTATCTGGTCTAATTTCAACGGAAGACACAGTCATAGTGACTAACTACGACGCAGTTACACTGATTGACTACAACCAATTTGCGCTAAACACTACGCTAAACGCTAACAACATAACCTCAGTTGTAATAACGACAACTATCCCATCGGACACACCTACCACTGGGTATATTCGTGTCGCAGACAACAACGGCTTCTACCGCAGACTGCACTACAGTGCAAGGACTGGTTCAACCTTCACGATTGACTCTACTGATGGACAAGAGGACTTCTTGACGGTTGCAGCAACCGCAGCTAACAACGTGTACCTTGAGTACATCTCAAAGGTAGCGACCGCAACAGAGGAAAGCTTCACTGTGGTCTTCGACGCAAACCGAACACTATTCGTAAGAGTAAGAGACGGTGGCGGAACACCAATTAAGACTTTCGAATCTACTGGTGCACTTACAAGCGCTGGTGGTTCAGCTACAGCAATTAGAACAACAGACCTTTAAGGAGCTTAAAATGGCAGCACCTAGCTATACTACAGATTTAACCGATTGGATTGCAGACGGAGACACAACTGCTTGGAGTGAGCTTACTACTGCAACAAACGGTGGCGCACCTGATGAAGTTGACACCGAGAGTGCCTTACAGGGCACAAACACTGTCTCGCAGATTACCAATACCACGGCACTATTTTCGATGTGTCGTATCTTGGGAAGCCCAGTAACATTATCGTCTGGGCAGGTGTTCTTAGTATGGCATGGTCACGGTGTAGCAACTGCACTCGCTACATATGCTAATGGTGGATTACGGCTTGTAGTAGCAGGTAGTACAGTAAGCGATTGGAAGGCGTGGGCAGTGAACGGTGTCGACACACCTCCTTTCCCTTATGGTAAATGGGTTAACAACCCTGTTGACCCTACGGTGACTGCCGACTACACCAACGGCACACCACCAACGGGTGGAACAAGTGTATATGGCGTTGGAAGTATGGGTATATTGACCCAAGTTGTTGCTAGAGGACAACCTCATGTAGTGGACATAATTCGCTACGGAAGAGCCGAAGCAAGAATAAATGGTGGAGAAACCGCCAACTATGCAACGTTTGCTGGCTTTGCTACCCAGAATGACACGACAACGAACAGATGGGGTTTGATTCAGGCGACTGACGGTGGCTATCTATGGAAAGGGTTAATTACTCTAGGGTACACCTCTTTAGTCGATTTTCGAGACTCCAACAAGACGATTCTAGTTCAGGACACTCGTAAAGTATCATCGACGTTCAATAAGATTGAGATTAGACAAGCCACATCTAACGTGGAGTGGGTAGGCATAACGATTACCAACTTATCACCAAGTACAACAGCGTCTAAGGGTGATTTTGAAGTGATAGACAATGCTACTGTCGCTATAACTAGCTGTACTTTTAATGACATGGCCACATTCCAGTTTCTATCGAACACCACAGTAGATGATACTTCGTTTACTCGTTGCGGACAGATTACAGCTAACTCAGCAATCATTACTAACTCAAGCATCTCAAACTATAGTGGTGCATCTGATAAATCGGCTCTCGTGTGGAACACGGCAGTAGACCCCAATGGATATTTAGACGGCACGACATTCACTAAAGGGACTGGAACAACTCATGCCATAGAGTTTGGGCTTACCTCACCTACAGCAATGACACTGACGGATGTAAACTTCTCAGGCTATGGCGCAGACGCAAGTACCTCAGCAGCTCTACACATCAAAAGAACTACTGGTACAGTCACAATTAACGTAGTGGGTGGGAGTACTCCTACCTATAAATCAGACGGTGCTACTGTTGTAATCGTATCTGGTACGGTTTCGGTCACACTGAAGGCACAGACAGCTACAGGTACAGCTATAGCCAGTGCTAACGTATTCGTGCAAGCAACGTCAGGTGGCCCATTTCCTGTTGATGTCACTGTAACAATTGTAAACTCAGGTACTACAGCCACCGTTACCCATACAGCACACGGTTTAGCTGTAAATGATAAGATACTTATCAAGGGTGCTTCACTAGATGCTAATAATGGAGTGTTTACGATTACTGGCGTTACTACTAACACCTATACTTATACTATGGGTTCTACCCCAGGCTCAAGTCCAACAGGTACGATAACCTCTACTTTTGTGATTTTGAGCGGTACAACAAATGGAAGTGGTGAAATAACAATGAGTAGAGTGTTCTCATCGGCTCAACCGTTCAGTGGCTGGGCTAGAAAATCTACTACTCAACCGTATTATAAAACAGGTTTGGTGAGTGGAACGGTTAGCATAACTGCTGGCGCAAATCCAATAGCCTTAATGATAGCCGACGAATAGGATGATTACATGACAGACCAAGAATACGAAGAAAAAGAACAACTCCAAAATGAGTTAAATCAGCGTAATCTTAATACGCTTATTGAGTTTGTCAAATCTCAGAAACAACAATTAGAAGAAGCTAGAGTTGAGATAGAGCAATGGAAAGACACCATATCTAAGTACGTTCTTATAACTACCGACCTACAGAGAGAAGTAGGAGAACTAAGAGCCGAAGTTCTAACTAGCAAGTTTAATGGAGGTGGTACAGCATGATAAGCGTAGACTGGGGCGGTAAAGTTATATTCGTACCCAAAGCAGACACCACACTCACACAGGCTAGCCCAGAGGTTAGAAGTTATAACATTAACACCTTTAGACTCCAGCTTAAAGACCTAGAGGATGACCTGACGGAAGGTATGGCATATCCAGATACTCATAGTCATATTGGCGAGCTTGTTTTGTCTGGTGTTACTTACTCAAGGTCTGTAGAAATTATAAACGGCTATACAGTAGAGTTTGAGGATGGACAATACACGGTTGTCTTGAGTGGTGCTAATAATAACCTAGGTGACGTAAAGGTTGCTAATCAGGTTTCGCTCACCACCAATAACTCTGCTGGGCTAGTTACTGTAAGTGGTGGTGCAGGTATAACGGTTGATGATATTATGACTGACTCACGGGCGCTAACTAAGGGTAGATTTATTGCGTTACGGTAATTTATTAAGCCTCGTTAGGTCGAGGTCCCAAAGGTGTGGCTTGGTGTATTTGTTTTTATGGTAGTAGTCTTTACTGTATTCGTAACCACAGCTTTTACATTCAGAACGCTTGCCACTTCTACTATTGGCACTTCTAAACTCGCTTAAGTTCTTGATAACGCCACATTTAGTGCATTTTCTCGTACCATCGACTACTTCGCTTTTTATCTGGTGGTAAGATACGTGATCGGCTCGGTCAAGAATAACTAAGTTATCTGCTCTGTTATCCAGTTTATTGTGATTAACGTGGTGTACGATTTCATTCTTTTCGGGCGACCTCCCATACTTTTCGGTGGCTACCAAAACATGTTCGGCTATTTTCTTACCATCTACAAACATGTACCTATAGCCCTTCTTTATGTAACCACTGCCGTCAGGAGCATACAGTACGGTTTCCGCATCCCCATGACGCTTAAAACGATTGTAGTGCTTTGTGCAATATTTCCCTAGACACTCAGCTTTTCTATCACAATCTATACCTATACACATATTCATACTTACAATAGTACCACAGTTTGCTTTGAAATACCAGCGGTATTCATAGCGCTCAAGTAATATGCTATAATTAATAGTATAGACATCTTCTTCGCAAGCCTCTTTATAGCAAGAAAACACTTATACTCTTCTTCGCAAGCCAAGTGAAAGCCACAATCTACGTGGATAAACAAACGGGAGCTATTTAGTTAGAACTCATCAAGAGTGATGATTTTCATATTGAATAACACAATTAACAAGTGAGAGAACGAGAAAACTAGTTATAGTACCAAACGCCACCATGCCATGAGCATGTACCGCGTCCGGTACTGTATGAACAAGAACCGTCATCGCATACAGTAGGATAGCCTTCACAAAGATATTCTTCCTCTTCTTCTTGATCAAATCTTGAGAAGAGAGATATTGGAGCGACATCTACTTTCGTACCAACTACTTCAACTTCGTCTACCGGATTCTTTACAACGGTTTCTGTAGCAAGATTGCCAGAGCGAGTGTAGCACTTCTCTAATTCACCATATGAGCCATCTTCTGTGTACCCCTCATAAGAATATAGAGATGCGTTATTTTTGGTAGTGGATTCATAATCTATAAGAGATTTGTTACATTCAGTAATAGTATTCTGATAATTTGGCCACCACACAAACATGCCGAAACAAGATAAGATAATAGTTACTGTAGCAACTAAAAAATTCCACACTCGATCAAATGTGCTCATGTGTGAATTATACTCCTATTGACAAGTAGTGTATAATAGTAGTATAGTATGAAAAAATTACTACTCCTACCAATCCTAGCCCTTGCAATAGGCATATTCCTATTCAGACCAACAGATGAGCCTGCTGAGCCTGTTTTAGCTACTGAGTCGGTACAAGTACCAGTTGTTGAGGAAAAGCCTGTAGAACAGCCTGAGAAGCCCACGGTTGAAAGATTGTTGGAGCTAACCAATGCAGAACGTGAAAAAGTTGGTGTTAAACCTTTGATGCTAGATGAGCGACTGATTCAATCAGCACAGAAAAAGTGTGAGGACATGGCAATAACTGATGACTGGAATCACATACTTAAAAACGGTCTAACACCCAAAGACTATATCGTGAGTCAAGGTATTCAATATCAGGAGGCCTCAGAGATTCTAGCCATTAACTACACTAGCGACATTAGCGCTGTGGAAGGATGGATGAAGAGCGAAACTCATATGCAAACTGTCATAGGTAACGTGTTTGAAGATGTAGGATTTGGTATCTGTACCGATGACGGTCAATATTCATATGTTGGTCACTATATTTCTATAAACTAGTTTTTCTCGTTCTCTCCTTACTTCTCAAGGAGAGACAAAATGGCATATATAGGAAACGACGACTTTAGAGGATATTTAGCAGCAAGGGCAAGTAGCCCAGGTGGACTAGACCCAAACGCACAGAGAGCATTAGATATAGACGTAGGCAATGACGGTGGGTACGACCCTAACCGTCTTAATTCATATTACGATTCACCAACAGGCGATAGAACATCCGAAAGAGATGCTCAAGTAAATTGGACTACTAACGAATACAATAACTGGTCGGCAGGCAGAACTCCCCAAGTTCAATCATGGAATGATACCAATTCAAGCACTTCCGGCTCAGGTTCAGACACAGCACCAGCCGTAGATGATACTGCAGAAGAGCGAGCATACCTAGACCAGCAAGAAGGTCTACTTCGACAACTTTTTGGTCGTGCAGACACAACCCTAAATCAAGGGCTATCTAACCTCACAGACACATACAACCGTACCAAGGGCGACGCTGACACTGACCAATCACGAAGAACTAGAGACTTCGGAATCAAACAGCAAGATACAGAGCGTGGCAAAGACCAGGCTATTAACCGTGTCAATGATAACGCACGTACCCTATCTAACAGTGTTCGTAGACGACTAGGACTCGCAGCAGGTAACTCATCTGCACTAGGTGTAGCAGACAACGCTGTAGCACGTGAAGCCTCTGGTGACAGAACAAACGTATTAGAAAGCTTTGGTCAGAACTTCCGTGGAATCGACCTTGCACGTAAAGATACCGAAGATGACTTCACACGATTCATGCGTGATCTAGACATTCAAAAAGGTAGCAAAGAACAACAGCTTAGAACTGGTGTAGAGCAAGAAAAGCAATCAGTAAACGAACGACTTGCAGAAATAGCTCGACAGCGGTCTTCACTTCAAGGTGGTGGATTCTCTCAGCAAACCGCAGCACAACAGCCATATCTAAACGCTGTTAATGAGGGTAATTCACGTATTGACGGACTATTTGAACAATTCCGCACACCTCAACTATCTGTAGCCCCTGTACAAGACCGACAAGTTAGCCTAAGAGATTACATCGTAAACCGTAAGAACATAAGTGGTGGTCAGAATCAGGCTCAACAGCAACTTGCACCATACATACGACCTAAAGACGAAGAAGAACTAAGAGTACTTTAAGGAGGCTCAATCATGGGTTTCAGCCTTAAAGACTTTGCAAAAGAAGCCGTCGCTCAAGTCAATTTCAGAGACGGTGGTAGAACTGCTCAAACTGTCCGAAAAGACCGTGAAGCAAAAGTAGCTCAGACCTTGCGTAAGAAGCAAGAGAATGATGTAGCGTTGCAAAATACCCAGCGCTACCAGAACCAGGTAAACCAGCAGGCTTTAGCTAATGGACGCATAGACCGCAACCAGTACCAGCAAAAGTCTAATGAGATATTCGGAACAAACACACCACAGAGTCGTATTCATACATATAAGCCAACACGTATGACTCCGAACAGCGTGGTGCGTAATGTGTTTGATTCCAACACTGATATAGACAAGCAGGCCAGATTATTACAGGGTCAACCTGAAATGTACCGTGACCAGCAAATAGCTATGGGGAACAAACGACCTTATGAGAACCTCGGTGCGCAAGTAGTTGGTAATACCTCTAGATTCTTAAACACGGCAGCCTATGGAATCAACGCAGGGATTGAAACGAATAGAGGTGTCGCTGCTCAAATTACGGGCAATCAAGACGCTCTAAGCGCATCATTAGACCGACAACGCAACATGCGTGAGTATGTAGGCCAACCCGATAGTGGCCTACTTGGTGCTGGAACAATCTACGATAACCCCGACGAAATGACTAATCTCGGTAACGCAGAAATCGCTAAACGAATTGGGCTAACTACTGCCGGTACTGCCGCAGAAATTCTACCGTTTAAGATTAACCCTATGAAAGGCGCAAGGCTATCTACTAGACTAGTAGCAAACGCTGGTGTAGACGCTGGGCTTGGTTCAGTCGAGTCAGTTGCAAGACAATACGCTCAAACAGGCAGAGTAGACCCCCTAACAGTACTAGGTGACGCAGGTGCTAACGCAGTTCTAGGAACTGTGCCTACTATTGGCGGTGCAGGAATCAATAAACTCAAAGACCCTGTAGTTCAGACTAAACTCGTTAATACTGCTGGTAAAGTAACACCTAACCGCATAGTAGCCAAACAAGACAAAGTAGTTCAAAGTCTTGAAAGCAATATTGATAACACAGTTCAGCGTATGGCTACAGCCACAGGAAAACTCAAAGAAAACTACCGTCAAGAGGGATTAGAATACATCCGTCAACGTAACGCTAGAGTTCGAGAACTTCAAGGTGTTGGTGCAGTTGGTAGAGATGTACGCCCAGACGCTCCTGATACTAACCCCCTAGAATCCCTAAAGCAAGAGGCTGACACTGGTAAAGTTTTCTATCACGGTACTAGTAACAAAGACTTGAAGTCGCTTGCTGATTTACAAGCTGGTAGTGGAGTAGGCAAGTCTGGGCGTAATAGGGTGTACGTTACGGAGAACCCTGAGATAGCTAAGAACTTTGGCGAAAACGTAATAGAGGAGCGACTTTACGGTAAACACCTAGACGTGAAAGATATTGGCGTAGAAACAACTCCTGGATGGGCGCAAGATAATATCGTTGCACCTGAGTTTGCAGAATACAAAACCACAAAACTACTCACCGAGCGTGAGAAAAGAGTGTTTGAAAACCAATTCGTTAGAGGTGTGCCAAACAACACAATAATTGAAGACACCCCAGGTATACATAAGTATCTAGCTTCAAAGGGCTATACAACTATTACCGTACCTAGAACAATAAGCGACGTAGATGGTGTACGTTCAGAAACTATCGTAATAGATAAAAAAGCATTTCAAGCACCCAAATCCCAACCCTCCCCACCAGTACAGAAGAAACCTACTATTCAAGACGCATTAGAAGGTAGAAGTACTAAGATAAAGCCTACTGTTTCAGATTCTTCGTTAACCACTTCTCCTGGGCTTTCTGTTTCTTCTCCTCGTAGTTCCGGTCAAGTACCCAATCAAGAAATGCAACAAATAGGAAAAACACAATTAGAAAACCAAACGAGTAAAGCTCCTCAGTCATTAGCTAATAATACCACTAATACCAGAGAAGTAAAGCTTAACACCGACAGATTAAATCCTGATAGCGGTTATTCAGGGTTAGCTGAAATGAATAAGCGCACTAGTGAAATAGTAGACACGTTAAGCAACAAGGACATTCAGAGTCTAGCCAAAGATGCTGGTATTGATACGGTTACACACTCACCAGTACAAATTAAGAAGAAGATAGCTGAACAGCTAAATGTCCGTCAAGATGCAGTTCGCTACATGAACGAAGCCGAAGTAGCACGTAAAGCTGGTGATTTAGACATGGCTGAGCAGTCAATGATGAAAGCTGCCGAAGCTGGACGTATAAGTAGAGCACAAGGTTCAGAACTTGGCCAACAGTTACAGGCTAGAAGAATCATAGCTAACCAGCTAGATACACCACAGCAGCGTATATTTAAGCTACTAGATACTGCTGGTATCAATCCTGAAACATACGTGAACAGACTCAGGGATGTAGACTTCAACGACCCTAAACAAGTCATTGAAGCATACCGCGACCTAGTGCCAGCTAAAGGCAAAGACTGGATAGATGTTGTCAGATACAACTCAATGCTATCAAGTCCTCTTACACATGCAGTCAACGCTATGAGCAACTCTATAAACGTCGGAGTTGTAGCGCCACTAGAAAAGACGCTCAGAGGTGTTTCAGATGCAGTAGGTGGACTATTTGGTAAAGAACGCAGATATGCTGCTGGTGAGGGTGTTGCATATATGACTGGTAGCGCTAGAAGCATAAAGAAAGCAGCCGATGAGTTTATGAGCGTGTTAAGCGGTAAGTCTCAAATTCAGAACTTAGACTTAAACGAGTATTCAACACCACTAGCAACTAAGGGTGTTTCAGGCGCTACCTATAAGACACTGTCCGTACCTACTAAACTACTAGGTGCATCAGACAAGTTCTTCCGTACACTGGCAGAATCAGGCGAAGAAAACGCACTCAAGCTACGCCAGAGCAAAGGCATTAAAGTCAAAGGTGATGTTAAAGCCCTTGCAGAGGCAGAAGGTTCATACCGCCTGTACCAGCAAGACACTGACTTAAAAGGACAGGGCGTAATACTAAGTACTGTAGACAGCGTTACCAACTCAATCATGCAGTTGCGTAATAAACACATGGTATTTAAGTTCGTATTCCCATTTGTTAAAACACCGTCAAACATTCTAAAACAGGGAATTGAGTTTAGCCCACTTGGTGCAGTTAATGTAATAGGTAACGCTGATAAAGCTACAGCTCTTACGAGAATGGCGATTGGAACAGCAGTATTTGGTACGGCAGCTTCAATGATTGCATCTGGTGATATGACATGGGGTGAACCCACAAACGCAGATGCAAGAGATAGATTCCGAGCAGAGGGCAAACAACCATACGCTATTCGTATTGGTGGTAAGTGGGTGGCGTTTAACAAACTGCCACCGGCTTTCTCATATCCTATGGCTCTTACAGCAGGTATACACGATGCTGTGTCAAAAGGTGACATGACAGAAGAAACAGGCTCAAAGATATTTGAAGGTATTGCTAAGTATGGTCAGTTCTTAAGCGACCAGTCATACGCTAAAAACATCGGTGACACTCTAAACGCTTTTAAGGGCGACCCAGACAAAACCGTTCAGGCAGTCGCAAACTACCCACAACAGCTCATACCATTTAGGGCGCTAACAGGCTGGATAGCTAGAATGTCAGACAACACAGAACGTCGTATCAAGTCGGATAAAGAGGGCGTTGCTGGTGAAATAGACAAGCAGGTTCAAGCACTTATGCAACAGTACCCATTCTTACGACAGAAGACAGGCACAAGAGATTACGAGGGTACACCTATACCATCCAACAATCCTGTACTCAATGCGTTTAGTCCTATAAAAGTTACTGACAATAGAGGTACTTCTAAACTAGATACTATCCGTGACGAGTACAAGGCACAGGAAAAATCTGAAAAAGCTATGAAAGATAGTTTAAAGACGGATAAAAAGACAGGTGTAGCAGACACTAGCAACTCAGAGTTCAAAGTTGATTCTGACGGTAAAGTTTATGCTAACATCGATGGTGAAGTAAAAACATTTGATACTAAAGAACTCTACGATAAAGCCGTTAAGAAGCAGGAAAAACAAACCAAGATTGACGACTTCGTTTCTAGTGGTGAAAAGACCAAAGAAATAGAAGGTGTAATGTACCTCAAGTCTGACGACAACGAACAGGGTTATACGACTAAATCTAAAGTCGAGTTCAAGTTCGACAAAGACATGCAGGGCGTTTCTATCGAACTAGACAAAGCAAAAGCAAATAATGATCTAGATACTTGGAACGCTACTGCTGAGAAGAAATATAACGCTCTTGTCGCAAAACGAGATAGCTATGATACCGATACAGAGTTTGACAAAATAGACGCTGTCAATAAGCAATTATTAGACCTAGATCAAGAGTCTGAAAAGTATGCAGAGAATGGTTACATCAAAAAGTATGGTGGTAAACGTGGCGCAAAGCGAGAAAAACCAAAGGACTACAAACTATTCGACTTCCTCGGCAGTCTCAGTTCGACAAACAAACGCCTTTCCGACCTCGCTAGAGAAGCCATGATTAGCTAACTCCTTGAGAATAGTTGATGTGATATAATAGTAATAGATAAATAGGTCATCTGCTTCGCCAGCCACCTCTACGGAGCAGGCAGGTGAACACACTACCCAAAACACAAATACCTGAACAGAGATGTTAGTCTCTGAGTTTCTAACACAGACGGCTACTGCTCTATATGGTACAGATAGTCCTGCACCTGCATTTGGCTCAGAAGTTGCTACTGAGTGGATAAACATACTCAACCGTAAGAAAAACGAACTCTACGAAGATATTACAAAGACATGGAGTGCTTCGTGGCGTTCTAGCGCACCTATTGAAGTTGGAACTGTAGCAACTGTTGGAACTACGACATTAACCGGAACTGGTACGTTTTTCACAGATTACAACGTAGGTGACACGATTCTAGTGTCTGGTGAAACTGTCCGCACTATCGCTACGATCACAAGCGATACTGTCTTAACCGTAACAGTAGCTTTCTCAACCACCGCTTCAAGTCTGACGTTTACTCGAAACATCATAATAGACGATTCATTTACAGATTATTCAATGCACCGTTCATTCTTAGGGTTCAGCGATGAAGTCTACGTTGTTAAAACAGACGGCATAAAAGAGTACTTCGACCTCACAAAACCGCAAGAAGATGACCACATTAATCAGAGTGTTCACTTGTCTGGCATGAATCCTCAAGTATTATCGTTCAGTCAAACAATATCCTCTACCGCAAACATAGTAGGTGGAACACTCCAAAGAGCTGGTTATTACATGCCTGGTGATGTTTCTCTTGCTACCGACATGCTACCGCTACCAGACCCATATTGGGGAGTTATGGCAGTTGCAGGTGAAGCGGCTGGAAACGACATACAGTATGAAGACAAAGAAGCTAACCTAAACGCTAAAGCAAATAATCTATTCCGTCTAATGGCACGTAAGAACAAGCGTGGCACACATGGCAAACCTCGAAAAACCCCATACCCTATCAATCCGTTGAACAACAGTAGGTTGAGGTAATGGTATGCCCTACACAATAGATAAAAAGCGCAACTCACGTAAAGCCCGTAGAGTCGTAAACGTCCACCAGAATAAATGGCCGAAAGCCTACATATCTACAATAGATGATTCGCGCCGTCCTATTGACTCCGTATCAGACGCTACAAACATGGAACTAGTCCAAGATAACATCTGGCGACCACGACCACCACTTGTACGATACGGCACTCAACCTAGCCTACCAGTAATAGGACGTAGCAAAATACGTGTTGGTGGAGTCAGACAACTGTTATGGATGATGAACGATTCCGGTACAGGTAAGTTATACCGACAAACAGACGGTGGTTCATACACATCAATTGGTGGGACATATGACGACACCGCATGGGCTATGTCAGTTCAATCAAAAGGTAAAGCCTACATCTTTAACGGTGTAGATAACTTGACTTATGTAGACCTGACAGATTATTCAATTGTTTCATACACCTCACTTGTTACACCGACAATATCCTCTGTCGTGAAATCAGGCATGACTGGTACGGCGTTTACACATTACTACCGTGTATCCGCGAACAACGAAGTAGGAGAATCAATCGCTTCTGTTGTGATGTCTGTTACATCTGGTAAAGTTCGTGACGCATGGATTGAGAATACCGACTATAACACTATTTCGTGGAGTACTATCACTGGCGCAGCTTCATACACCGTCTATTACGGAAATGTCGCAGAAACTCAGAACGAACTCTATACCGTAGGAGCACCTAGCACCTCATTTATAGATTACGGAACACTGGCAACAAACCCATACAAGATAGCACCAGAGGGCGATTCTACACAGGGGCGACCATTTGTATGGATGTATCAGGACTCTAAAAACTCTCAGATATTTGGTATAACCGCAGACAATGAACTTTATTATTCAGCACCAGGTACAGGCGACTTTTCACCATATAACGGTGGTGGTTGGGTAGCCATAGACGAAGACGGTGATACAGAACTTAACTTTGTTGACGGATTCCGAAACGGTAAAGGTGACCCAGTGATAACCGTGTCAGCACGTGGAGCGGCCGGAAAAGGCAAGCTATTCCACGTTTCATTTGAAACTCTAACTGTCGGCGATCAAGTAATTATCTATCCGAACGTCTACGAAGCTAACGGACAATCAGGAACTTATGCACCTAGAGCCACGATTAAATCTAGGGATTCACTCACATATCCTACGGGACAAGACTTCAAGAGTACCGGAACATCTCAAAACATCGTAAACATCCTAACCACAAGCCGTGTTGACCAAGTTATAGAAGACGACACCGAAAACATATCCTTAGGAGCGTTACATAAGGCTGTAGGGCTTGAATACAGAGATAGACTGTATTTCTGCCTACCTGTTGGCTCTGATGAGAATAACGAAATATGGATACTCGACCAATCACGTAAAAACGCATGGATTCTTCGCTGGACTATTGCCGCTAAAGACATGTGGCTCTATGAAGACTCAAACGGCACGACTCATCATTGTGTACTCGTAAACAACGTAGTTCTTGAATTTACACGAGCTGGTTCAAACACCCATCAAGATGACGGCGTACCTTTCAGAAGTCGTATCGCCTTTGAATCTCTTAAATGGGATGAAGACGGTTTACTAATGGGTAAAATCCGCAATCAATACTTCAAGCTACTTTATCCAAAAGGCAACATCACCGCTAACGCCACAGGACTCACTAGGAGAGGTGTATCTACTGCTGTGGGTTCAGATACATTCACAGTCACTACCACACCAACAGGCATAGGCCAATGGCTTTATGGTGGTGCGTTAAACCGCAGAAACAGAGCATGGAAGTATGGTGACGACCCTGGAGAGATTGACACTTTTGGTAAGAGTGTTGACGTACTGGAGATTAAACCAACTGGACTATTGAACCAGATTGACTGGGAAGTCGTAGCGGAAACAGCAGGGTCAGATTATTTATTAAGCGCAGTAAACACAAAAGGCTTCGCGTTAGAAGACCTTGTAATGAAAACACAATAGGAGATAAAAAATGGCAAACACAGATTTATTACTTGAGGTAGGAGAACCAGGGTCAGCAACCACACTTGACGCTGGATATACGGCAGGAGGTGCGTCAATTACGGTGGTTGCAACGACCAACTGGCCTGCTGTCGGTAAAGCGGTAATCTTTGCAATAGATGAAGCAGAAGTTGTAAATGGCGAAGAAATCCAAGTAGAGGGAACATACAACGAATACGTGGGTATTGTCGCAACCGCCACAAGCGTGACGGATGTTGACTGGATGACAGGTGTAGGAGATAGAAACTACTCGGCGGGTGCATTAACAAGAGTTTATATACCTGTTAGTGCAGAACGCGAAAACAGAATAGTGGAGTGGGGACTAACTCATGCTAATCCTGACGGAACACTAAAAGACGTTATTGGTGCAAACGGTAACGAACGACTTAAATGGGTAGACGTAGCTAGTGCAGTAAATGAAATAACTATCACTAATGCAGCAACAGGTAATAGGCCAACGATTACAGCTACAGGTAGTGATTCAAATGTCAGTCTTGGTTTATCGACCATCGGTTCTGGTCAAGTGAACATCAATGCACTTGAGCTTGCTTCTGGGTGGCTGACTATTGGTGATACTTGGACGTATGCTTCCGCTACTACAATTACCGTTCCCACAGATGCTACAACTCGCTATTCTGTAGGCGACAAAATACGTCTAGTTAATACCACTACTAAATACTTCTACATCGTTGGAGTTGCTGCAACTACGCTAACCATAACTGGCGGGTCTGACTACACGCTAGCCAACGCTGCTATTAGTGGTATCAGACTATCCAAGTCTGCTACTCCGCTAGATTTTCCTAGATTTATGAATTATACGCCAACACTTACTGGATTTTCTGCCGACCCAACGAACACCGTTAATCGGTTTGTTATGGACGGTAAAAAAGTCACTGCTTTCATACGCCAGGCAAGCACAGGCACATCAAACGCAACTACGTTTACTATTACGTTACCAATTACGGCGGCGACAATTACTAACGCAAGATGGAGTGGTCACGCAACAGTGACAGACAACAGTGTGACTCAGGCCACTCCTGGCTACATGAGAGTTATATCTGGAGGAGCTGGTATATCTGTGTTTAAAGACTCCGCAGAAACGGTTTGGACTGGTTCGGGTGGAAAAGCTCTTTCAGTTGGACAAGTTACTTATGAGGCGGCATAGGAACTTAATATGACAGCTAAATCCGTAGAAACAGAAATAGAGAACCTAAAAATATATAGGGAAAACATGACTAACGATATTCACGAACTAAAAGAGAACGTAAAGGATATAAAGGTATTTCTCATGGGTTCAGAAACAGAAGAACCAAAGATAGTCACACGGAGAGAATTTGACGCATACAAGCAGGCTCAAGTATGGCAAAAAGCACTAATCGGAACAAGCTTTACATTTATCGGTGCACTAATAGCTTACTTTGTAAACAACATAACTAAATAAAGGAGTTCTATGATACATCCAATAAACAAACCAGCAGGTTATCCCTTTGGCGCAAGTCCATATCCACTACTAATTAAAAACCCTGACGGAACTACATTTGGCTGGAAGCATGGCGGTCAGGATTACCCAGCACCAGTAGGTACACCAGTTTATGCCCCCCACAAGGGAACAGTCATCATGGCTATGCGTAATGGAACAGCAGGAAACGAAGTCCGTATTGCTAACGGTGGGATGGTTACTAGGCTACTACATCTTAACAGCTATATTGTTCCTAATGGTCGGGCAGTAGCAGAAGGCCAGTTAATAGGTTACTCAGGCAAAACAGGCTATACGACAGGGCCACACCTGCACTGGGGTCTTTCAGTTAACGGCAAATACGTCAATCCTATCCTCTATGTAACGCCACCAAAACCACCAGTAAATTCACACCCGTACGCTTGGGCTGTAGGTAAAACTGTTTATCTTACAGGTGCTACATGGAGAGTCTACAAAGTTGGTTCAGTATCACCTAGAACTCCAGTAGGAACTTTACTTCCTAATAAATACGGTGGGCTATCTTACAAGATACTAGCCACCGACAAATCACTCAACTCAGTCGTTATAAATACTCAATCGTTTGGACAAGTGTCCTTGCCTCTGGGTTATGGCGAAAAAATTAAATAAAGGAGACAATAATGTTCAAAGATTATTTCAAAGAAGATAGCGCACTTAAAAGGCTATTACTACGTATTTTCTGGATGACTGTATCCGGAGCATTGACAGCTTTAGTAATAGTCCTAACAGAAGATTACTCAAGTGCTGGCTGGTATCCATTCATTCTGTTCATGGTCAATACACTCAAGGACATAGCAAACAAGAACTTGCCTAACGTACCAGAAGGACGCTAACGATGGGTCGCTATCCTGTCAGAGACGGGGTAGCACTTCCGATAGAAGAAATCGGCTATGAGATAGTGTCTCCTGAACGCAGAGTCACAAACAACCACCACCTATATTTCGATAGAGCGTGGTACATGGATAAAAGATACAGACAGGTTTTCAGAGGCCTGCTGCCTAATGTTCAGACAATGAACATTACTGATCACAACGAACTGCATGATAGATTCTCTGGCCCACCAATGCCAAGAGATTCCCTGATGATTGACGTTGTAGATGAGTACCTATTTATGAACGGCGTTATTGACGTTGTTCGAGAGTCTAAAACTTGTGAGACATATCAAGTCATGCCAGAACAATGGCAGTCAATTAAAGGCTCATACAGAATGGTGGCGTAGATGAAACCACGTACATTAATATATGACATCGAAACGAGTGCCATAGTAGCCCATGTATGGGGTATCTGGCAGACCAACGCAGTACGAGTAGTAGAAGATTGGGACATCATCTGTTTCGCTTACAAGTGGCTAGGGGATAAGAAAACACACTTTGTTGCTCAATGGGATTTTGACGACTTCAAGCCGAACGTCCGTAACGATAAACAAGTTGTTCAGAAGCTGTGGGAACTATTCAACGAAGCAGATATTGTCATAGCCCATAACGGTCGAGCTTTTGATGAGAAGAAATCTCAAGCAAGGATGATGATACATAAAATGTCACCACCTGCACCATATAGACAAATTGACACCAAGCTAGAAGTTAAGAAGGTATCTGCACATACAAGCAATTCATTATCCGCACTAGCCAAGAGTCTAGAGCTAGACCCTAAAGACGACGCAGGTGGTTACGATACTTGGATAAACAGCATGGCAGGGGATAAAAAAGCTCAAAAACACTTCAAGAAATACAACCTGCAAGACGTAGATACTCTAGAGCAATTATACGAGCAAGTCCGTCCTTGGATGAAGACTCACCCTCAAATGAACGTAATGACCGGCAGACCAACAGCATGTCCGAAATGTGGAACACCTGATTCAATGACCAAGTGCATGAAATATCAATCGACCAATGGTAACAGGTATCAATACTACAGATGTAAAAATTGTGGTGGCATGGCGAAGTCCAGAGTACCCGAAGAATCTCATCAAAAAATGCAGTATGTAAATTAAAGGAGGAGTATGACAGACAAAGAAGTAAAAGCTGAACGCAAAAGAACTAAAGCTGTATTAGACAAATGGCGCGATATTTTAGGACTACACAAGGATAGATTTCACTTCGATTTTCATCGTATACCGAATCCAGATTGTAGTAACGCGGTGGCTGATGTTACCGCTTCATGGGAATATCGCAATCATTACGTGAACATCTACCTAAGCGAGTCGGCAAAACTAGACGATGTACAACTTGAAGAATGTCTTGTGCATGAACTTTGTCACGTACTCCTATCACCACTATGGGATTCACAGGAGGGTAAAAGCAAAGCTGAAATTGAGAAAAACGAATACACAACAACATCGCTAGCCTATGCGATTATATGGGCTTATCAAGCAGGAAAGGCCGAGAAATGACAATACTAGAAGAAGCCCAAAAGCTAACATCCGAAGACAGACAAGAGGTCTACGGTCATCCTGCCGATGATTTCAAAAAGGTTGCACAGATGACTAAACCTATTCTAGAGTCAAACATAGACCCACGACTTAAACACGCTTTATACATGATTCAAGTAAAAGTAGCTAGATTATTAAACACTCCGTATCATCGTGATTCGATTATAGACATAGCTGGATACGCAAATACATACTCAATGATAACCGAGAAAGAAGAAAATGGAACGCTTTGAACATAATTCACCACGCACACGCAGAGTACAAGACGTACAGACTATCCTAGCTCACTTAATGCTAGAACGTACAGATTTAGGTCAACAGGAGTTTGAAGCTGTTTATCATCCATTTCAGACGATTGTGCCTGATACGCAAGTGGGTTTTGACCTGAATGGCGATTTCCATTGTCCTAGTTTGAGAACGGAGCATTTAGATGGCTGACTTCGTACAGTGCGAACAGGACTTATTCAGACCAGATTACGGTGGCGTAATCTGGACTCCTAGACTCAATCAACTACTGGAAACAACTGGTATCGAGATAGTACCCGTAGCCTATCAGGAAACCGAGCCAATGCAAGTGACGCAAGAGAATACGATTATCTATGTAAACCAAATAGCAGATGAACTAGACTGCATCGCTATCAAGTACGACCTAGACGAATCAGACGTATGGACGTGGTATTTCAGGGAAAAATTCACCGCCGTACCATTTGAACATGTCGCAAATGTCGTTGGAACATGGGCATGTGTAATGACTACACTTTATCCAATGAAACATGTTGTCGAGCAGTATGAAGCGTTTAGCGTGGGTGATCTCGACTCTATGCCTGACTGGTTAGAATAATATAGTGGTGCTACCGTGGGGCTTAACGTGAGTCCGTAATTCGCTGTAAAATGTTAAATGACTCTTGACGGAACTGTATTGATGCCTGAGTAGAGTAACAGCCACAACTTCATAAAGTTTGCTTGTTTCTATAAGGTTTATCGGCAGTACTTTATAAATGCTATAATATATAAGGAGTACAGAACCGGAGTACGCAATACGTCAGGGGAGTACATCGGGATTAGCATGTGTCACCGTATGGTGTACCAAGCCCTAAAACAGACTAAAATATCGGAAATTATTGCCAGACCGAGGCTTATCCCACCGCACAGCACCCGCCTTGATTCGTCTCGGCGGGTCTTTAGGTTAAAGACACATGATACTTCATATAACTACCCGCAAGATCACTATTCGTTACATGGGTATATATCTGCGTAGTAGAAATATCTGCATGGCCTAACAACTCTTGGATATGCCTTAGGTTACACCCATTTGAAAGTAGCAGGGTAGCGTATGTATGTCTAAAAACATGACAAGTTAAGTGTTTATCTATTCCGCTTCTAGTTCCTAGTTCTTGCATAATATCCTGCACTCTACTTATAGTCAGATTATTTCCTCGGATTGAATCGAGTAGAAACTGTGAGCTGGCCTTACGCTCGAGTAGGTAAGCAGAGACGCACTCACGGGTAGCCTCATCCGTATATACATATCTTTCCCGTGAACCCTTACCACGAATAAGAATCTTATCACCTTGAATATCTTTCGTGCGTATCTGACACAATTCTGAGACCCGTATGCCCGTTGCAAACAGTAGAGCCACTATCAGACGCTCTCTGGAATCTAAACACGCCCTATAGACTCTCTGCGCTTCTTCTAAGGATAGATATGTAGGTAGCTTCTGTTCTTTCTTAGGAATCAGGAAATCTTCTAAATCAATCGTTAAGTAACCTTTTCTCACAAAGTACGCAAGTATCTTCCGTAGCTTGTAACAATAGGCATTAACTGCATTGGTAGCCCAACCTTGTTCTTTGATATAAAATCTCCACTTCAGTACATCGTCAAGCGTAACGTCACTAATATCTTTATCTCCGACAACCTTGATGAACGAAGTCACAGCCCACCTATAGTTATCATTGGTTGATTTAGCGTACCCACGCATAAACAAGTAATTTTGAGTATAGAAAACAAGGCCTTCGCTTAGTTTCATAGAGGCTGTACTTTCTGTCTCCCACCTATTTTTTTGTCTTAGGGATGACATTAAATCTTACTCCATCTTTACTTGCTAATCAAATAATTAAAAACTATAAAAGGGTCTACCCGCTATATCCTTATGCAGGTAAACCCTCACTAACTCAAAACACATAAAATAACGTAGCTGGGCTTCATACATGCGTACGTAATGCAATCTTAAAGCAGATCATTACAACGTAATCCGTAATCTCGTGGCCACCCGAAGACTCCCTAGTATCATTTCTAAACTTATATACAGAGCGTATAGGGGCAATTCTATACCGTTACCCAGTGGCTCTATATATAAATAATAAGATGTTCATAATAACAAAGTGGAGGCAAGGATTTGCACCTTGCAGTGGTTGCCCTCTATGTGCTCCCGCACTCCACAATTTGCCAGAGTTTTACCACACAATTCCCATTTATAGGATGGTTTCGCCACATTACTGCCGAAGTCGGGATTTCCCCTTACGTTACTCTGATGTGGGCGGATGTACTTCTCGCACAAGGTCGATGGGTGGCATGTCGTTGCAACCTATCACTATTAGTGTCTACCTATTTCACCACTCCACTTTGTTATTATCAACTATCGGTATCTTTATACCGTATGTTCTGAGTTTTTAAGAGAGCCTATGAGAAAAGCCCTGATTGCTCAGAGCCTTTTAGTCATGTTTTCACATAACCTAAAGCTCTCACTTCGGGCTATGTGTTCAATCAACGTAATTTAATTGTACGCTTTACATGTGCATAAGTCAATATGAATAGAACACAAAAGGTATTGACAATACCGCTTATGTAGAGTATTATAGGGGTAGTTCTTTGAAAATTTAGAGTTTTAACCAATACGGTTTACTTTATATCTTCAATTCTTCCCTTCATATAGAAGGCAGCTTCTGACTTGTCGTCATGCTTACCGTCTAGAATTTCACGGAAACCTTGGATTGTATCAGCTAGTTTGACGTACTGTCCTGGTACTCCAGAGAAGACTTCCGCCACGAAGAATGGCTGGGTTAAGAATCTCTGAATACGGCGAGCGCGTGATACGGTTCGCTTGTCTTCGTCAGACAATTCTTCCATGCCCAAAATTGCAATGATATCTTGCAAATCTTTGTAGCGCTGCAGCACTCTTTGCACTTCACGAGCAACCTGATAGTGTTCTTCGCCGATAACTTCTGGGTCTAGAATTGTAGAGCTAGAATCTAGTGGGTCAACAGCAGGGTAGAGGCCTAGTTCTGTCAATGAACGGTTAAGTGAGATTGTAGAGTCAAGGTGAGCAAACACAGTAGCAGGTGCTGGGTCGGTAAAGTCGTCGGCAGGCACGTATACAGCCTGTACAGACGTGATTGAACCCTTGCGTGTACTCGTGATTCTTTCTTGTAACTGACCCATTTCTTGAGCCAAGTTTGGCTGGTAACCTACAGCCGACGGTAGACGACCAAGTAGGGCAGATACTTCTGCTCCGGCCTGGGTGTAGCGGAAAATGTTGTCAACGAACAATAGAACGTCGTTTCCTTTGTCGCGGAAACCTTCTGCGATGGTTAGTCCAGATAGTGCAACGCGCAAACGTGCACCTGGTGGTTCGTTCATCTGACCGAACACTAGGGAAGTCTTGTCCAAAACGCCTGATTCTGCCATTTCGTGGTACAAGTCATTACCCTCACGAGTACGCTCACCGACACCGGCAAATACTGACACACCACTGTGGAATTTCGCAATGTTGTTGATAAGTTCCGTAATAAGAACTGTCTTACCGACACCAGCACCACCGAACAAGCCCACTTTTCCACCCTTGGTAATAGGACAGATCAGGTCGATGACTTTGATACCAGTTTCCAACACTTCAACACCACCGGATTGTTCCATAAGAGAAGGCGGATCACGGTGGATAGCAGAACGAACTTTGAAATTGTCAGCTTTGCCATCAATTGGCTCACCGATAACGTTGAACATACGGCCCAAAGTTTCTTCGCCTACAGGCACGCTAATTGCGCCGCCCGTATCTGATACTTCCGCACCGCGCGATAATCCGTTGGTTGAACCAAGAGAAATTGCGCGCACGCTTGATTCGCTCAAGTGCTGTGCTACTTCTAGGACGGTCTTTTGACCACCTACAGTGACTTCCAATGCGTTATAAATAGCAGGTAAGTGGCCTTTGCTGAAATCAACATCGACAACCACACCAACAACTTGGCTGACTTTTCCGAGACTGTTTACTGTCGACTTTTTACTGTTTACTGTTTTCTCTGCTGTTGCCATGTTATTTTCCTTCCATTATGTATGATTCTCTAAATTCTCTGTATCCTAGTCCCGGTTCATCAAATCTTTGCCGGTCGTAGTTTTGCTTTGACCACTCAACAACCATTTGAACGGGCTCGAGCTCTATGCCACTTTCTGCTGGGGTAATTCCTGCCGCCATTACTTCATCGCCTCCGCGCCGCCGGTAATTTCGGCTAGTTCCTGGGTAATTTTTGCCTGACGTGCGGTGTTGAATGCGAGTGTCAAATCGTCGATTAAATCAGACGCGTTATCTGTCGCGCTTTTCATAGCCATCATACGCATTGAATGTTCTGATGCGATGCTCTCTAACATTGCTTGCCACAATTGAACTTCTAAAAGTCGTTCAGTCGCATTGTCTAACACTACGCCAATTGTTGGCTCGAATGTGACGTTTTCTAATGACCCTGCATCTTCTGTCTCTTCATATCGAGCAGGCAACAGCGGTAATCTAGAGGCAATTTGCACAATGTTTGACTTGAAATCGGTATATAACAACACCACATCATCGACTTTTTTGATTTTGTACATTTCAGACACTGTGTTCAATAGTGGACGCACATCGTTAGCAGTAGGTTGGTCGCCGAATGATTCGTAGGCAGCTAGAAGTTCTACTTGTTCTAGTCTACGAGCAAAGTTTGCAGCTTGTTTACCAACTGCAATAACGGATGAATTTATACCAGCGGCGTCATCTTCGATGATTGACTTGGCAAGTAGACGCAAAATATTAGAGTTATATGCTCCGGCCAAACCTCTGTTGCTGGTAATCACAACGTAGACTCGCTTCTTAACCTCACGTACGGCGAACAACGGGTGTTCGTTGACTTCGGTAATCGCGCTCAGTCTAGTCAGTAGGGAATAAGCGGCTTCGCGGTAGACCCTACCAGATTTTGCGTATTCTTGAGCTCTGCGCATTTTACTGGCGGCAACCAACTCCATAGCTTTAGTAATCTGACGCGTATTCTTTACGCTTCCGATTCTACGTTTTAGAGTAATTGTGTTTGCCATAGTCTATAGAGTCCTATTTCTTAGAAGTTTTCTTTGTTGTTTTTGCTTCTGGCTTTTTCGGGCTTTCTGTTTCTGCTGTAACTACTGCATCTTCGTGCTGGTAGCTTACGGCTATTTTGTTGGCCATAGCGATGATTTTTTCTTTCAACTTCTCGTCTGGTTCTGCACCAGTGTTGATGCTTTCTACGTCTTTAGGGAAATCATGCTTCAATTCACGGTGCAAGTTAGCCTCTGCAAGTTTAACTTTGTCCAATACTACCTTGTCAAAACAACCAGCAGTTGCTGCAAGCAGGGTTGCGTACATTTGCCAGATAGAATACGGACTATACTGTGGTTGTTTTAGAAGTTCTGTAAGTCTCTGTCCACGTTCGATTCTGTGACGAGTTTCGGCGTCAAGATCTGTAGAAAACTGGCTGAAGGCCGCAAGTTCACGGAACTGTGCAAGTTCGATACGAAGTGACTTGGCAACGCTTTTGACGGCTTTTGTCTGAGCGGCCGCACCAACACGTGACACTGACAAACCAACTGAAATAGCTGGGCGAATACCCTGGTAGAACAAGTTTGTTTCCATGAATATCTGACCATCGGTAATCGAAATCACGTTAGTAGGGATGTATGCACTGATATCACCGGCCTGGGTTTCAATGATAGGTAGGGCAGTTAGTGAACCAGCACCTAGCTCATCGCTCATTTTTGCAGCACGCTCAAGTAAACGTGAGTGCAAATAGAAAACATCACCAGGATAGGCTTCGCGGCCCGGTGGACGGCGAAGTAGTAGTGACATTTGACGGTAGGCTGCAGCGTGCTTAGTCAAATCATCATAGATAATTAGCGCGTGCTGTTTGTTGTCGCGGAAATATTCACCCATAGTCGCACCAGCATACGGAGCTAGGTACTGCATACTTGCAGGGTCTGACGCACTAGTAACAACGATGATTGTCTGATCCATTACGCCCTCACGCTTTAGTCTTTCGACCAAACGAGCGACTTTGCTCAACTTCTGACCAATCGCTACGTAGATATTGATAATTCCAGTGTTTTGTCTGTGCTGGTTAATCATTGTGTCGACTGCAATTGCTGTTTTACCAGTCTGACGGTCGCCAATGATAAGCTCACGCTGGCCACGGCCGATAGGAACCATACCATCAATGGCTGTGATTCCTGTCATCAAAGGTTCATGGACGCTTTTGCGTGCTAATACACCTGGAGCATTCTGCTCAACAGGACCAGTTCTATTTGTCTTAATTGGACCTTTGCCGTCTAGAGGAACACCGAGTGGGTTAACCACACGACCAACAAGCTCAGGACCAACAGGTACTTCTAGTACTTTGTTAGTTAGTTTTGCTGTTGCACCGGCTTTGATATGGGTGTCGTCACCCAAAATTACCGCACCGATTTCATCTGTACTTAGATTGAAAGCAAACGCAGTGATAGATTCACCGCTTACGGATTCAATAATAATCATTTCGTTATAACCACAGTCAGTTAGACCGTAAATCCAAGCAATACCATCACCAACCCTTGTAACAACACCGGTATGCTCAATTTCGGGACGGTTTTTTAGTGCTTCGATTGCCAATCTAATGTCACTGGCTAGTTCTGTTATTGATATATCGCTACTTTTCATTTTATATCTTTCCAGCCTCAACTTGACGCTTAAATAAATTCAATCTACTAAAAATGGATAGGTCTAATTGCGCACCAGGGAACTCAATTTTGACCCCACCTATAACATTTGTGTCAATTTTTTGATCAACGATGTACGACTTAGCGCTCGGGTATTCTGCCCGCAATACTTGGTCGATATCATCAAGATCAATTTGGCTAAGTTCGTGAGCGCTATAGACTATAGCTTCCACGACACCTTGCTCAAATCTATACTGCATAACATCGCGCATTATCGAGTCCAAATCTGCTGTCGCGTTTTGCGTCAGCAAATAGGCGGCAATTTCGTTGACAAGAGTGTCGTAGTCGGTAATATGCATAGTCTTGTTGCCGATTATTTCAGATAGTTCGTTGCGCGATTTTATCATTTGCGGGTTCTGTCCTTCAGGATCTTGTCGATTAGCTCGGCATCTTTTTTAGGATCAACTTTTTCGCCCACAAGCGCTTCGGTTGCTTCTGATATTAGACCTACGATGTCTTTTTCTAATCCTTTGCGAGCTTGTTCTGACTCTTCTTCGATTCGTGCCTCAGCATCTGCTAGCATAGTTTCTACTTTGCGGGCGATGTTCTTTTCTGATTCACGCATAATTTCACGGGCTTCTTTGTGGCCGGTTGCGATGACTTTGTCTGCTTCGTGATGTGCTTCGCGCTTAATTTTTATAACTTCTTCGTCTAATTCCTTGCGTTGTTTTTCAAGTTGCAAGCCCATTTTTACACCGTCATCTATGACACGGCGTCGTTCTTCTAGAGTCTTTATGATTGGCTTGAAAGCGAACTTTTTCAATATCAAAAACACGATCACGAAAGATATAGTCGAAATCAAAAATGCGCTGGGGCTGAGTCCAAGTGCTTCCGCACCGCCTTTAGGCGCTGCTTCCGCTACTTCTTCTGTAGTCGCAAATATGAGTGGTCCCATGGCGTCCTTTTCTATACTTTAATAAATTTATACTTAAATGATGAACAGTGAAGCGAAGACCAAGAGAGCCATAAGCTCAACAACAGCTACGAACACTAGAACTTGACCCAAAAACTTGGCTGACTCTGGATTTCGACCAACAGAGTTCATGAATGCCATACCCATAAGTCCAATACCGATAGCTGGCCCTAACATTCCGAGTCCAATCATAAGACCTTTTCCGAAAATTTCTATATTTCCTGATATTTCTGCAACAACGTTTAACATTATTATTTACTCCTATACATTATTTTATTCTTTTGAAACATATTTAAACTGCTTTCATCTCCGCTGCTACAGCTTCGAGTTCATCGACTTCGTCATGACCGTGCTTCACGGCAAGTGACAAATATGTAATCGATAACATGACGAAGATGTATGCCTGAAGCAGGGCGACACCCAGCTCAAGCAACAAGAACGGAAACGCAGTAATAGGAGCGACATTGCTACCCAGGTATGAAAACACAGCGATGATAACCTCACCGATAGCAACGTTCAAAAACAAACGAAGCGCAAGACTGAAAATTCGGACAAGCTCGCCGAATACTTCGTAAAACCCGATCACGTAGGTTAGAGGGTTCCATAGTTTGCCGGCAAAAAAATGACGCATGTGGCGAATGAACCCTGACTCACGGACTGCAAAATACTGGACCATGGCCATTGATACGACAGCAATTGCAAAGGTTCCGTTCAGATCTGCGGTGAATGCCCGAAGCAGAGGAGTTTCACCGACAGTTATAGCTTCTCCGGCAAGAGGTATAAGCCCCAAAACATTGCTCATGGCGATAAAGAAGAACATAGCCACAAAGTAGGGAGCGTATTTGATAGCTTTTTTCCTGTCCCCAAGGCTACCTTCTAGCAGATTAGTAATAAAGTCTGCACCAACTTCAACCAACTGCGTGAATCCACCCTTAGGCCGAACAGTCATACGACGGGCAACGGTGATTAGTACAGCAATGATTAGCACAGAGCAAATCCACATATATAAATTGGAGTTGGATATCTCTAGGCCGCCGATTTCAAAAACATTACCGGGTGCGATGTGTACTACTGGTCCTGATCCTGATTCCGATGATGCGAATTGCATTAATCTATTTAGCACTAATCTTTTTCCTTTCTATCTCTATAATCTTGTTGTTCTTTGTTAACTTGGTCAATCGTTTTTTGGATAATATATATCGCTCCACCGACTGCGATAACTAGTGCTGCAAGCGTGTACGACGGTCTGGAATTGAATCTTTGATCCAACTTAACACCTATAAAAACAGGTATAATGACCGCTCCGGCAAGTTGCCAACCCATGCTTATTGAAGAAACGACAAATTGTCTTTTAGCGCTAAATGCTTCCAAACTGCTTTCAATCAAGCTGTCTGGTGCCGTGACTCCTTTGGTGGCCACATCTTTAGGTGCTTTTTTCCCCATTGACACAAGTGTAGCATAACACCCCTGTTTGAATCAATAATTTGGTTCAAAATTTCCAATCAATAATTGTTAGTTACTAATGCCTAAGGCTTCTTTTAACCGTTCCGTAAATGTGAACGGCTTCCCACCACTGCAACTAGATGGATCGTTTTTCTTGTTGTATTCTGCGGCATCACGAGTAATTTGGGTGTATTGATCTTGCAAATCCTCATCTGTCGGCGTGCCGATACTCACAAGCAACGTATCTTCTGAACTAATGGTGCGGTTAGCTATTGTCTGTACTTCATTTCCGTTCAATTCATAACGAATTTGTACATCGTCGGCACTTTCCACGAATGTTTCTTTGTCGGTTTTAAACAGTGTGTCGCCAGCAGTCATTCCTAGGTTAGCAAAAAAGTGTCCCCAAGTAGCACCGTTATCGTGCACATGAAGTAGATAATTTTTCTGGTCATGCATGTGAACCCTAATCTTAGGGTTATTGACCTCGTCACCTCCACAGCTCTGAACTTCTTCGTAGAACAGGAAGTTGTCAAACGGCAGGCGCTCGCCGTCCACGAACACTGCAAAATTAGCGTGATAATGTACTTCCTTTTTCTCAACCGTAACAAACCTAATCGCAATTATCCAAAATGCTCCAAGGAAAAAGGCGAAAGCTAAAGTAATTGCTTGTTTCCGGGTAATAGCTCTCATACAAACTAGTATACTCCACCGATTTGGACACAGCCTTAGTCTTTGTTGTTTACATGATAAATTTATATTTTACTACGCTACATGTGGTGTAGTGAAATATATCAATGACACTACATAATATTTATGGTAATCTCCGATTATGGGAACAGCTGGAGTGAACTCATCCGCAGGGGTTAATTGGGAATTAGTAGATGGTGCAGTTGGTAAATTTGCTACTAAATTTTGGGGCATTGATACAGGTCATACATTGGTACCGTTACCTCAAACTGCGGAATACAAGTTAGAGTTTCTTCGTAAAACACTTGCAACTGCTCCTGTCTTGGATCGTCAGACACGGTTGTGGGTAGAGGGCAGACGGCAGAAAACCGTAGCCGGTATAGGCAAATTTCTGAAAACTGAGATTGTTTTTTCAAAAGACATACGAGACTCATTTACTGACACACCAAGAACTATCCAGCAGGCCTACAGAATTCCACAAATCAACGACAGACTACATGCGCACATAGCTGCAGAATTCAGTCCCATAGAATACGTTCACCGGGGCTATATGAGATACGAACTTTATCACCAAGACGCTATATCGGAATCTTCTTCTAGAATTGGGCATGCAGCACTTGAGCTGTTTATCTTTGCCGCAGGGGGAGATGAGTTTACGCATCTAGTACAAGAAACAACGATCGGGTTTTACTCAAAGCAAATAGTTCGTTTAGATTCAAATAATCAGCATTAGTATTTTTGTTACAATATAAGTAAATGAATTTGATAGAACAGTTTGCCCATGACGGAGAAACCCATGTTGATACTGCCGAGACTGTCTCGCATGTAGTTGCGCCTTGGTATGTGGCGGTTCCTGTGTTCCTTATTGTCATAGCTGTTATCGGGTACCTTGCCTGGATTATCAGTGGCAAAAAGTTAGATTCCGTCATGTTTGTGCTTGCAATAACACTTCTAATTGCTGGGTTCACTCTGTTTAATATTTCTGCTGCGATTAGCGTTATTTCAATTACTATCGGCATTATCCTAGCTGGCATTCTCACACTCTTTGGTATTGCAGGCTCGTCCAAAGACTAGATAATGATACAAATTTTATAATTTATTTCAGAAAGTCACTTAAACACTTGTTAGAATATATTTATGGCTTTTGAAGATTTTCAAACAAAAGATGCAGTCGTCGTTGTATACACCGGTGAGGGTAAGGGTAAAACCAGTGCAAGTGTTGGCCTGTTGGCACGCGCTTTGGGTAGAGATTGGCGCGTAGCCTATATTCAGTTCGTCAAAACCTGGGAAACGGGCGAGTCAAAATTCATTGATAGAGTAGTTGAGGCCAATGTATTTGGAGACAAATTATTCTATTTCCGTGGAGGTAAGGGGTTCTATAATGCTGGTGAAATTAGCGCTAAAGGTGTTTCTGAGGCAGAACACAAAAAGGCAGCGATTGACACATTCAACATTGCGATAGAAAAGGCAATGTCAGGCGACTACGATCTAGTTATTTGTGACGAAATCAACAACTCAGTCCATGACGGGCTACTACCCAAAGCATCCTTGAAAAAACTGCTAACAAAGCGCTCACCCAAAACCAGCATTTGCGTAACTGGCAGAAACTTCCCACAAGAATTTGTGCAGTATACCGATATAGCAACTAACATGACCAAAATAAAACATCACTTCGACGACAAATTCCTAGCCAACAAGGGCATCGACTACTAGGTTCTGTCTGCAGGATCAATCGTTCTCTGAATGAGCTGGCTAGGGTCTCTACTAATCACAGCATTTAGGCCAAATCTAACGGCCTCAAAAAAGAACCTAGCAGGCGAGACCCCTCGAGGAGTTCGCGGATAGCTACCACCAAAATCGTGATAGTCTATTTTCTGCCCAATAGTAAGAGCCTCTTCAACATCTCGCCCATCTCCTCTTATGCCCGCCATGACAGTCATAGGGTCAATTCGTGCAACAACAGGTCGACAAGGCCCGCAACTATGCAGCGTCTTTGAGTCGCGGCACCCAACAATACGTTTCATTTGCTCTGGACTGCGTATTAAAACAGCACCACCAAATATATCACCAACATGTACGACCTCGTTAAACATCACGCCAAGTGCACAAATCCTGCGTGGGTCCACGCCACTGACAGGATTAAAATTAGCGCCACTCACTATATAAACTAGGCCATCACGACCTCTTACAAAAGACGTCTCGGACACAAAAAAACCTTCAGGATGCACTGCATGTTCCCGTGTCTCAATTGAAACATCCATAATTTGACTCATAAGGGCATCGGGGTCTGCTTCGATATCTGGCTCACAGGGCACTCTAACAGAGTACGGAATAGGATCATCTTCGATGCTGTAGTAACCCAAGCTCATAAACTATAAATCCGTAGCTAGACGCTCAAGGGAATCAAGAACTCTCTTAAGCGGTCTCTGGTGCTCATGTAGTGTATAGAATACCCTTAAATGGTCGTGGGATTTGTCGGGCGTAATCAATCCTACTTGCGTCAATAACTTTAGTTTTTTAGACAGTGTAGCGGGGTTTATGCTCAAACCATCCTTTAGTTCAGTGAATGTTTTTTCTCCGAATCGCTCCAGCTCAAACATTATCTTCAGACTCTGGCTATCTCCCATTATATGGAACACTCTGTATAGTTTTATAAGTTCTTTTTCAGTCATATATTAACTATACTACTTATGTTTCTATATTGATATATATATTATATTAGTGTTTATTCAATCGTTGTTTTGCTATCCTAGTATTAACAACTATCACGAGGGAGCGCTTCTGCATGAGACAAAAAGATTTCAGCCTTATAACCTGGGGAATTCTTGCTCTATCTGTTTATTTGTCGTTCCTAGTCTGGGCCTCAAACCTTTCATGGGAGTTTAGCTCAGTTAGCATTTACGGGTTTTTCCCGCTTCTAGGAATACTTGCGTGGATGACTATGTGGACTCACTATGTGACTGGGGCGCTTCGAATCAAAAACCCAAAGCTCGTAAAACCCAAGTACTACTCCGAGCTTACTGGGTACTTGGTGCTTGCGTGTCTTTTATTGCATCCCGGACTCTTGGCATACGCCCAGAACAAAAACGGGGAAGGTCTCCCACCCACAAGCTTCTTTGCATACACTGGTGACGGGCTTAAACTGGCAGTGATGTTTGGAACAATTTCTTTGCTTATTTTTCTTAGCTTCGAGGTTTTCAACAGATTAAAGGACAGACAAGCAATCAAAAAATACTGGTGGTTAGTTAGCATCTCTCAGAGCCTGGCAATGATATTGATATTCGTACACGGGCTAAGGCTTGGTAGTAATCTACAAACAAACTGGTTCACTATTGTTTGGGCCGCCTACGGACTTCTACTCATTCCTTGCTTCTACATAATCCACAAAGAAGATTTCACTTCTAGGACAATTATCAATTAGCAATGTATCTGCCCGAGCTACTAGATACGAGATACCAACCCCCTACTAGACACTAGCTCCGAGATACGAGATACTAATCCCTATGAAGCCAACACTATATTTACTGATGGGCCTCCCTGGTTCAGGCAAAACTACCCTAGCTGGTGTTTTGGAATCACTAACTGGTGCAACAGTTATGTCATCTGATGAATACCGACTACTGTTGTTTAGAAAGCCGTGTTTTTCTCAGGAAGAACATGACATGCTCTATACGACTCTCGACCATAACGTCGAACATCTACTAGAAGCAGGGCAGGACGTAATTTACGACGCAAATCTAAACAGGTTGGGACACAGAAAGGAAAAATATAAACTAGCCCGAAAACATGGAGCAGAAGTGAAGCTCTGGTGGGTTCAGGTGCCTGAAGCGTTCGCGAAGAGCCGTAGGATAAACGAACAAGACGAAAGACTAATACCTGATGGTGAAACATCTGCAAAAATGTTTGACAGAATAGCTGGAATCATAGAGGAGCCCCTAGATTCTGAGCCCTACGTCATAGTAGACGGAACTGACATCAAACCCGATACTGTTGCCGAGTTATTACGAACAACTAGTTAGTTGCAATAAATGCAAAACGTACATTTGGCTAGAAGTGCTTGACTCTCCGTAGGAAACCTCATCATATAGGGCTACGCTACCAGCACCCCGAGTCAAGTTAGGGTTTATAAGACACCTATAGTGAGCAGGGCTACTAACCCAAGCATCTACAGCCGCTTGCCAGTCATCACCAACTTGCAACTGTAGATTTTCACAGGATACGCCACTTGTAGGATCGTAGTTTTTGATAACGTCACCAAATTTAAGACCAGCTGGGGATGTGTGGCTATAATATTGTTGTGCTGACATATCTGCTACACGATCAGTCGTGAGTAATTTCATAGCAGAGCTATAGGCAATTGTTGGGACACCCGACTCCGCACGAATCTTGTTAATTTTGTCCATAATAGACATTTCTACCGCATCAACGGTCTCAACTGAGGCCGCCAAAACTTGCGCTTGCTGTGCCTCGGCCGTATTTGAACGAATCGTATACAGCGCTGCAGCACTTGTTGCGGCAAGAAGAAGCATGAAGATTCCCACACGTAAGACTCTCATATCTCTATTATACCAAATAAATACTATTTTGTCAATATAATGGCTTAAGTAACTTTATTTCTGAAATAGAAATAGTATGCAGGGAACAATGACAAACTAATAATAAATAGGGGTATTCCCATAAAAAATGACACCAACCTGCCCGGCAGGGTACGAACAAATCCTAAATGGATAAGTTTTGGACTAGAAAGATTACCATTCTTTTTGTGTATGCTTTTTGTCGATTCGTAAAGATTAGCATAGTGAATTAGTTTGGGAAAATACTGATATGACTGTTCGTCTGTAGTCATGAGCAATGCATTATCCTGAACTATTTTTCCACCGTTTGCTGCAATCCATAGTGACACATCGTGGTCTTCATGAACTTTTGAATCATCCAGTATAACTTTGTCTCTGACATTTTGCCATTCTGTGCGCCTAACAGCCATATTAGCTCCCCACATAGTAATTGTATCGAAAGCCGCATGTGCAAACCAGTAGTAGGCGCGGCTAAATAGTGTGGTTTTGACAGAGACCACAAAGGGTATGTAGGGTGTGTAGGACATCCCGGTTAGTCCAGCTAGCTCCGTGTCGCTTTCAAATCTACCTAGTACTTTTGCGGTCCAGTCAGGGTGTATGCGAGAATCGGCGTCAATTCGCCCAATAATGTCACAGCTGGCTACATTAAACCCAGCTGTACGCGCATTACCTCGACCCTGGCGAGATTCCTGAATAATTTTTACGAATTTATATTGGCTTGCTATCTCCACTGTACGGTCGGTGGAATTATTGTCCACAACAATCACCTCTGTTGGCATGACGGTTTGAGAGGCCACCGCATCAAGACAAGCACCAATGTGGCGCTCTTCGTTATAAACAGGTATAATTAATGAAAGCTTTAGCATAATATTTTTTAGCAAACACTACATTGAAGCATAACAAATCATCAACCAAGACCAAAAAGTCATCCAAACATACAGAACAAAGTATGCTTAGTCAATCTGTGGCTTGGACTCGACAACTATTTACTTTCAGATTATGGAAAAATCGGTCTAAGCTTGGTAAATTCGTCGTTATGATTGTATATGTGATTAGCTTTTTTGTTGCGTCGACATACGGAATTGCAAAATGGTATCAGCTAAGCAACAGGGACGAACCTGTAGTTTTTGGCGCGACTTTTGTACCTAATTATGCTCGCTACTTTGAACTAGATCCCAAGGAAACACTTCAGGCCATGATTGATGATTTAGGAATCAGACGATTTCGATTGGTTAGCTACTGGGATATGCACGAAAAAGAACCAGGTGTTTATGATTTTTCTGAGCTAGATTGGCAATTCGATATGATAGAAGCCGTTGGTGGGCAAGTGTCTCTGGCGATGGGTCTGCGTCAACCACGTTGGCCAGAATGCCACGGACCCGACTGGGCAATGGCTAAACCTATGGAGGAATGGTCTAAAGATCTGAACAAATACATGGGGAAGGTTATAGAACGATACAAAGACAGAGAAGCACTGGTAGAATACCAGCTAGAAAATGAGTTTTTCTTGAGTGTATTCGGTATTTGTCCGGACTTTACCAGAGAGCGACTTATAAACGAGGCAGCATTCGTAAAATCACAGGATCCTAATACAACTCTAGTAATCAGCAGAAGCAATAACGCTCTCGGATTCCCGGTTGGTGAACCACAACCAGACAAATTTGGTGTATCAGTCTACAAGCGCGTATGGGACAAAACGCTGACCAGAAAGTATTTCGAATATCCATTTCCGGCGTGGTTTTATGGATTCCTTGCTGGTGGCGGTAAAATTCTAACGGACAAAGATTTATTCGTACACGAATTACAGACAGAAGCTTGGCTTCCGACTGGATTCAGTATGAAGACAGCTCCTATAGAAGAACTTTACAAAACGCTCAACCCAGAAAGACTTAGCAAGCGCATAGAGTACGGCTACAATACTGGCATGAAAACGATGGACCTTTGGGGAGTAGAGTGGTGGTACCACATGAAGACCAAACGAAATTCACCTGAAATATGGGATACAGCCAGGCAAGAGCTGGCTAAATACCGCTAGTTCGTACTCTTAGATCGTGGAAATATAGCAGGCGTCATTAAATCAATTATACGATTTGGAGCAAAAAGAACTTCATTATGATGGCAACCTGGCAAAACAAGTGTAGTGACGCCGTTTGAAGCAGCAAAATCGAGATCAGCTAGATCATAAAAGCCAAAACCGTCTAATTCAGAATGGACAATAGCGCGGCCAGCTGGGAAGTCTTCTGCGCCGTCTGACAGGCGATCTACCGTTGAATAACCTTGACTAATTCTAATTGGAGTTACCAAAGATGTTATTGGACTGCCTAGTAGCTGAAGTCCGGCCGCCGCTAAGTCGATGTTGCCTGTTTTGTGAGATCCAACTTCTTTTTCGAACTTGTCCTTGGTAATTTCATTTGCCCGCTTCAGCAAATCCATAAATGAAACTTGCTCGGGAGGGTTGATAGCAATAATCTGAAGCGCAGCAGGAACACGCGTAACTGCTGCTGAATGAGTAATAACGGCCTTAGTTAGCATCTCGCGTCTCAAAGCACCCCTGTGAATCAGAGAGGCCACTCTATTTAGAGTCGCTACTTCCACATCTTCAAATATTTTGCGCTCGACCAGTGTTCTTGCTATGAACTCACCGGTCTTCTTTCTCTCACTATGACCAGGCAAATAGAAAGCTGTGCTTGACTCAATCTGAAAGCGTGGTCCATAAGCTTCAATACTCATATCTATATTATAGCACAATATTTATATCTTGTCTATAACCATAACCTCTGGGGGTTTTTTGTAGGCGATGGATACTAGCTGAAGTCTATGTCAGGACGTCTTGCTGCGAGTACGCCCCTTGATAGAGGTATCGGTCCTCTAGCAGTTCTGGCCCAATGGAGCCATTGTTTAGCAGTATCTGTCCAGCCTAGGCCGTGGCTATGATGGGCGGAAAGTAGAGGTAGTTCCATCACATCTAGTCCTGAAGCAATAATTCTACCAGCCATTGCAGAATCTTCACCACCACTTTCATAACGCTCATCAAACTTGCCTAGTTCTTGCCATACATCTTTTCTTATAGCGGCGCTAGTTGCACCCATAACGCCCATTCCTGTTTTCTTGACAAGCCTCTGCGACATTGAACGGGCAAAGGGTATAGATAACATTCTCTCTGGGGTAGATGCTTTACCTGACAGTAGTGATGTTCCGTAGACTGCGCCCGTGCTACCATCGAGAAAACTTCTCGCGGCGGCACTTAGTAGAAGCTTGTTGGATAGAAGCACGTGCCCGACCGTAAGATATACAACCTTGTTATCGGCGGCTTCGACCCCAAAATTCATCGACTTTGGGTACGTGAATTCTCCGCGTGGAATAGTCCTAACTGTTGCGCCAAATTCTCGTGCTAATTCCGGAGTACCGTCTGTCGATTCGTTATCAACAACAATTACTTGAACGTCTGAGCCGATTTTCTGTGCCTCAATATCTTCAAATAGCTCTTCTAGAGGACCAGCTTCGTTCAGCGTTCTGATAACTACGCTAATGTCCGGAAGCCCTAATGAAGAGTGACTCGACTCTGTTCTGGCTAATCTCTCGAGTTTTTCAGCAACAAAATCACCGATGAACGGCATAGAATCGATATATTCAGGATGCAATAAGTTGCTGTCACTCATTATAGACATACTATAGCATATTATAATACTATTGTCTATAACCATAACCTCTGTTACACTGTATGTTATGAAAAAGAAGAAGCCGTCTGAGGGCACCATAAAGAACAAACGCGCTCGATTCGACTACGAACTGGGTGATAGTTTCTTGGTGGGAATTGTCTTGAACGGCAGAGAAACCAAAAGTCTTCGACTTGGGCATGGGCAACTTCAAGGCGCGTACGTAACTGTCAAGGACGACGAGCTATTCCTAATTAATGCTTCAGTCCATGGAACTAAGGGTATACCTATTGAAGACACCGAAGTCACTAGAACACGCAAACTTCTGGCGAAGCGCAAAGAAATAGACCAAATTATCGAAGCCAAAAAGCAAGGAAGAACCATAGTACCTTTAGATATTTTGACGAGGGGTAGGTATGTGAAATTGCGTATCGCTTTAGGCAAAGGCAAAAAGAACTACGATAAACGTCAGGATCTCAAAAGGCGCGACACCGAGAGAGACCTGCAAAGAATACTTAAGTAAACTCAGGTGATAGCTGCTAGGGTTCATATCTGGTAGCCTCAAGTATATCTATGCCGTACCTTGCTGTTACTAGGGACGAAATAGCTAGTGCACCAGAATTTATAATTCCACCTACGAACCGCCTTATGTCTGGTGACGGTATGTTCTCTCCTTCAACAGGCTCTCCTACTTGTGGCAAATCCTTGTTGAGTATCGAAGTGGAACCAACCAGCGCAACAAGACCCCAAGCATAAGCGCCAACAACCTCATTTGCCCGAGCTATGCGCGGAAATCTTTGTTCTGTGACGCCATTGTCATCTATTTTCACACCGTTAACAAAATCTTGCTCACGTGTGCGTAGTTTCTCTAAAACACCCATAGAATTCTTGAGCTAACCCTTACAATTTAATCAATTATATCATTTTATTAAAAATAGAGCAAATTCTGCTACTGTACACGAGACGAGTTTCTTTTAAGAAATAACGGTTCCGACGTGTTCGCCGGCAACGATTCGTGATAGTGCGTTTGGTTCCTCTAGGTTATATACAACCAGCTTCATCTTCTGTTCGGCAGCGAGTCCAAGTGCTGATTTATCCATTACTTTGATTTCTGGGTTTTCTAGAGCTTCTTGGTAGGTCATAGATTCAATTTTGCGAGCCTCAGGATACCTTGCAGGGTCTTGTGTATACACGCCGTCAACCTTTGTAGCTTTCAATACTAGTTCACAGTCAAGTTCTAGTCCAACAAGTACAGCTGCGCTATCGTGAGTTGAATATGGTCGTCCGATACCACCAGCAATTACTAGCACGCGGCCGTTTTCTAAGTGTTTTTCAGCTAACCGGAAAGAGAAGTTCTCAGCAACTTGCTCTGCGTATATATTGCTCAGACAGCGAGTAGGCACACCGTTAGACTCAAATATGTCGGTCATTGCCATGGCGTTGATTAAGCCACTTAACATGCCCATTTGGTCGGCAGTGACACGCTTGATTCCATTGCCTGCAAGCTCTGCTCCGCGGACCATATTACCACCACCAGTGATGATAATTAACTGGCAACCAGCTTCAACTACTTTTTTGGCCTCTGATGCAACCCACGCGACAAACTCTGGATCAATGCCGTTATCGTGATTTCCTGATAATTGTTCCCCAGATATTTTGAGTAGAATTCTTTTATACATCCCGTCAGAAACCTTTCTTTAGTTTATAGCAATGATAAAAGTAAAATTGAGACCCTCTAGAGTGTCTAGGTGCAAATTTCTTCAAGTTTCCTACGGGATACATTAGTATAGATATTATCACAGCGAAGAGTCGTTGTCTCTAGCCAATCAGGCGTAATTCTGCAATTCGATCCGCGTTTTCAATCCTTGCTACTTTTTCGTGTATGAAAGTATCAGCATGTCCCACAATATGATCTACGACTTGATTGTCGTAGGGTAATGGAATTGATATTATCTCCATACCAGCGCCGTATTGCACTAATTTTCCGAGCGTTATATTTTTGCTTGAAATCCTATTGCCTTGAAGCCAAGTTTCAACTTCAAAAACATCAAAAGGTGCTGTCGGTATTCTATCTTTTTCGATTGCTATACCTTCAACAGTTCTGCCTAAAATGTATTGTGCACTGAACAGTCCAATATCTGGTCGCCACGTCACATCTGCATGTGCTTGTATTTTTTCAACCGTACCAGAAGCTGAAAATCCTAGAAATCTTTCTGGAGTAACGAGCGCGCTATGTTTATATCGCCAAGTTTTTGAAGTGTCTGGGTATTTATCCCTAACCAGTCTGATCATATTCTGCATATATATTTATTATATAACTATTTATACTTAACGTCAATATGATATGCTCTAATTATGAAGTTTTACAGCTGGAATGTGAACGGCATTAGGGCAGTCTGGAACAAGGGACTATTCCAGAAATTCATTGAAGACCATGACCCAGATATCTTGTGCCTTCAAGAAACTAAAGCCCAGCCCGACCAATCACCCGTAGATTTGCCCCAGTATATGGAATACTGGCACAGCGCACAGAAAAAAGGCTACAGCGGAACTGCTATTTTTTCTAAAACCGAACCGTTAGAAATCCGCAACGGATTCTCTGAGAAAGTACAAAAAAGTTTCGAATTCCCAGACAAATTCGGAGATTCGACCGATGAGGGAAGAGTCCTAAGTCTACGTTTCAAAGATTTCTGGGTTGTGACTGTCTACACACCGAACAGCAAAGATAAATTAGAGCGACTCGAATTGCGACACAAAGTTTGGGACCCGGCGTTTTTGTTGCATGTTAAGGAGTTAGAAGAGACTGCACCGGTTCTGTTCTGTGGTGATTTCAATGTTGCACACCAAGAAATTGACTTGGCGCGTCCAAAGGAAAATGTCGGAAAACACGGATTCACTGTTGAGGAGAGGGAAGGATTCGACAAAATGACAGAAGCTGGATTTATAGATACATTCAGAATGTTCTACCCCCATACAACAGAAGCCTACACATGGTGGACCGCCTGGGGCGGAGCCAGAGAACGCAATGTTGGTTGGCGCATAGACTACTGGATGGCAAGTGAAAAATTACTAGATAAAATTCAAGATTCAAGCATCCACCCGGATATCATGGGCTCAGACCACTGCCCAGTCAGCATTACTATTAGTGCTTAATTTTGAGAAAAATACTCTTTAACTTTTTT
>JAYSZA010000003.1:0-14891 GCA_043727115.1 Candidatus Saccharimonadota bacterium | reverse complement strand
GACCGTAACACCATGCTGAAGGCTTTCTATACGCCGTTCCACGAACTAATAGAGAAGTCAGACGATATAGACCGCTCATCAGTATCGCAGACCAGGGAACTGGGCGTAGACCCAAAATCTGGAGACAAAATTATCACAAGATTTGGACGATTTGGACCAATGTTGCAAATGGGTGAAGCGACTGATGATGAAAAACCACGTTTTGCTCCGCTTCCAAAGGGTTCTCGTCTGGAGACGGTTACCCTAGAGCAAGCCCTCGAGATGTTCAAACTTCCTAGGACTGTCGGCCAAACGCCTGACGGCAAAGATATCAAAGCCAACATCGGCCGGTTCGGTCCGTACGTGCAGGTCGAGAAGGCTTTCTTCTCGATTAAGGGTTTTGACCCGCTAACTATTGAATTATCCGACGCACAGAAAATCATTGATGAAATAACAGAGAAGCGTAAACCGCTTGCGGAATTTCCCGAAAGTGGAATATCGATACTAAACGGCCCGTATGGTCCTTATATCAAAAAAGGCGACGTAAACGCTCGTATTCCTAAAACCCGCGACCCGCTAACAATTACCGAATTTGAAGCCGCAGAGATGATTGCAAGCGCGCCAAAGAAAAAAGGACGATTTGGAGCCAAAAAAAGCTTCAAAAAGACCGTTTCTCGCAAAAAAACAGCAAAAAAGCCTGCAAAATCAAAGAAAAAAGCCTGAAGCGCTTTTTCCGCTACCAGTATTGTTTGCTAAAAACATAAACGCTATCTATAGTGTAATAAACTTGTATTATCCACAACTTGTACGACGGTAGGGGATATTTTGTAGTAATATTGACATACCTTTTATATGAATAAATCGCTAATTACTGTTACAGTAGTACTATAAGAAAATAATAATTGACTTATACAAATTATTGTTATAGAATAGTAATAAAGGAAGAGAGCAAATGGCAGAGCAAGACATGAATACATTACCGGTGGAAACTATCGTCAACGATGTACTTGGTGCTATTGACAGAGAGCGTGAACGTGAGATTATTTCACGTCGCTATGGACTATTTGACCGCAAAGAAACCCTAGAGCAGATAGGGGAACTACTTGGAATCACTAGAGAGCGTGTGCGCCAGCTTGAGAAATCTGTAATGACCAAGCTTAAATCAATGGCTGACAAAGATTTGCCTCATGCGGCACAATTAGAAGCTGCATTTACTGCTGAACTATCAAAAACAGGTGGCTTATCAAAAATCAGTGATTTGTCAGCTAAGCTAACTCCAAAAAACACCAAGATTGACCAGTCACGTGTAGCGTTTTTGGCTAGACTCACTCCATCAGTTACTTTCGTAGGAGAAAATGACCATTTTCATAACGCCGCAGCACTAAAGAGCGACTATTCAGAAAAAGGCGTACGTGAAAAAGTCTCTGGTGTTGTAGAAGCAATCAAAAAAATTGGAAAGCCAGTCAGTATCGAAGAAGTTGCTGGTGCAATCGGAAACCCAGAAGCACGAGAAATAGCTGCACTTGCATCAGTTAGTAAGAATCTTGCAACATTGAACGGCCGATGGGGACTAATGAAGTGGCCAATGGTCAACCCAAAAAACATCCGTGACAAAATCTACGTTATTTTGTACGAAAACGGCAAGCAAATGCACTTTAATGAAATTGCTGAGGCTATTTCTGAATCCGATTTCAAACGCAAAGATGTTACGACGCAGGCTATTCATAACGAACTTATCAAAGACAAGAGATTCATTCTAGTAGGTCGCGGTATTTACGCCTTGAAGGAATGGGGATTCAAACAGGGAACTGTTGCAGATGTTATCACAGAAGTCCTAAAAGACGCAGGCGAGCCCCTACATCGTGACGAAATCGTCAAACGAGTGCTCAAGAAGCGCTTTGTCAAAGAAACCACAATCCTATTGAACCTCCAAGGCAAAGACCAGTTCAAGCGAACTGCAAAAGCCACCTACACTCTCGCCAGTTAAATAAATTTTATGCCTAAATTAACAATCGAAATTTCGCAAAGAGTTAAAGAAAATCTTGAAATGGAATCTGGTCTTCTAGGTATAGGTGTTGTGGAGTTCTTGAGAAGAGCAGCTGCTTCATTTGTCGTACAAAATCAGATCGAAAGAGATATTCGCTCGCATGTTACTGAGGATGCGGCTATATCAGACTTCCGTATATTCGTATCAACAATAGATACAACTGGTGCCGCTAAACTATTCTCAGTCGACCCTACCACTCACCCTGCAGGATCAGCCGTTACATACCTTGGCGATACGGGTTCGCTTTAAGCTAGGTCGCTTTCTAATTAATGTGAACATTTTACGAACAGAAATTCAGTTCAGATTTTATCGTCGAAAACTAAAAATCATGTACAGAATATTTTTGTGATGAATAGAAGCAGTGTGGGGTGGAATTAAAAATGCTAACAAAATTATTGAAAATATAATAATAAAATCATGCAGGAATAGGTCAGCAGAGGACATAAAGCGAACATAGACATAACGTCGCACAATGTTTATTTTGCGACACGCATATCTATATAATAGTTGATTCTGTACATGTCCCCTAAACAGGGGATTTTTGCTGTTTGCCCAAATAAGCCGTTATTAACACTTCTGCGTACATATTTGGTAAACGCTAAATTTGTCTTTACCTATATACTCACTGAGTTGTTGTCATTTTTGCTGCCAAATAGTTATCCACATTATGCCGTCTGTGAAATGTTTGCTTTTTCACGTGTAACGTTTACTTGTATACTTTCTGCCCTGCCTACCTCCCCCGCATTTGCAATATTTGATTTTTGTTTATTTATATGTTTTATATATACTTTTACATATTTATGAACATTTTACGAACACAGGCTAGAGGAGAGGTAGAGGGGGTGGAAGCCCTACAGAACGAATGCTCTGCCCGGTACACGGACATCAATATATTTTGTCGGTAGACCTTGTTCTCTGTCTAACTGTTTAAGAGTAGCTAGTGCCCCACCCACCTGCTGGTCTCCATCTGTGGTGAATGTGCTTAACTTCACGTAGAAGGGTTTATCCTGCAGCTGTGCTTCCATCTGTCCGTCTGCAACGTTAAACAGCACTTCTTTGATTCTACCCGTAGACTTATCAACGAACTGCAGTGAGTTCATTTCTCGCACTATTGATGTAAGGAGTTCAAGTTCAGATTCTGTTAATATACGCGAACCAACTGAGAAATTAGACTGTGCTTCTGTGAAACGGAGTTTTATCAAATTATCGGGCACACTTTGTGCGCTTTTAGCTACTAAAACGCCGTCACTGTTCAGTATTCCGTTCTCTGTACCGCTGGTAACATATGCAAACGGTTCCGACACTGTAATGATGATAGACAGGTCACGTCCACCGAGAGGCATTATGGGCTTCACAGTACTTATTTCTGGAAAACGATTCTTCAAATCACGAGTGAAGGCTGTTTCTTGAAAGAAAAGTTTACTTCGATTGAGCAAAGATGATTTCATGGCCTCACGAGCCGCTTCGGCGTAAACTGAAGCCTCATAATACTTGGCCTTGTCTTTCCTAAGTTCAACTGTTGGTGTCGATGAAAGCGTTGTAGCAAATACAACTAATCCCACTGCCCCACCCACTATCAAATAATTAATAGCCCTGGCAAAACTAAATCCCCTTCTCTTCTCTGCTGCTTCCTGGCTGGAGGTAAGTTTTGGCTGTGCCGGAGCTGGACGATAATAGTTAGTAACAGGGAGACTGCGCGTGGGTTTTTGAATATTAGAGGAACGAACAGAGCGTTTTTTGCTTCCAAAATTCATAATTTATACCTTGCCTGTAGCTATTTCAAGGAGGAGTGTAGCGAGCTTATCAGCTGAATCATGCACAGACAGTGAGTGTAGCTTGCGGCCGAGTGCTTCCCTTTCACCTGCTGGAGCTTTCAGAAGCTGGGACAGTGCCCTTGAAAGTGCCCCAAGATCATCTTCATTGACTATTACAGCGGCATCTATGTCTTTTAGGACTTTTGCATTGTGAAGCTGTTGGCCACCAGTTAACTGTGGGGCTGGAATCACCACGCATGGCTTAGCCTGCAGTGCAAACTCTGCAATATTGGTTGCTCCAGCTCTAGTAAGCACAACATCGGCTGCGGCACTGTATTTAAATAGCTCGGCGGTAAAATCAATAATCTCAATGGATTTCATCTGTTCTTCTGAGAGTTTTTCTGAGTACATTTGCTTCGTCTCGTTGTAGAGCTTTTTGCCTGTTAGATGGATAATGATCAAGTTCTCGTTCTCAGTCAAAAGCTCTGGAGCAGCAGCCACCAATGCCTTGTTGACTTTCTGAGCACCAAGTCCACCGCCTACGCTGAAAATTACAGGACTGTCCGGGCTAATACCGAGTTCTCGTTTGGCGCTTTTCATACTGTCTGAGTCAATCTCTACAAATTCTGCACGGATTGGAATCCCGACCTGGATTGTCTTCGAGGAGGCATAAGGATATAAGTCAATCGGCAAGGCCGTCGTGTTGTAGACTGCGTGTTTTGCGGTCATACGATTTGCTAGTCCTGGTACGGCATCAGAATCATGAGTCAGGTACGGAATACGCCTTAGACGCGCTGCATACCCGACAGGTACGCACACAAAACCGCCTTTGAGCATAATACTGTCCGGTTTTACTTGTCTAAGTAAACGCCAAGCCTGAAATGTACCGCCGGCAAAACGAAACATATCTCTGAAGTTCAAAATCATCGTCTTCACGTCAAATAAATGAGACAAGAAGCTCTTACCATGGTATCGCCTAAATTTTCCTGCTGTGATTTCGTATGATTCGTCAATGTCTGCACCGCCCACCACGTCATGCAAGTTTTCATTTTTCTGACCTACGTGAACTACGACCGTATCTGGACTCTGTGATTTAATAGCATCGGCGACGGCAAGCAGCGGAGTCAGATGCCCTCCTGAACCTCCCCCAACTAGCATGATTTTTGTAGCACTCATACTGGACGACTCCAGTGCCGTTTGCCACCCATGCGTGACGGTTCGGTTCTAGTCGGTTTCCCGTATTCTTTCACTGCGGAGTTCGAGCGGCTCAAATCGGTATATCTAGAAACCTGGAATACTATGCCTACTGCTGCCATAACAAATATAATACTCGTACCTCCATAACTAACAAACGGCAACGTTATGCCCTTTAGTGGCAACAAGCCCACCATTGCGCCAACATTTATAATCATTTGCACACTTAACCAGGCTAAAATACCAGATACCAGCAACCTAGAATAGTCGTTTGGAGCTTGCTGGGCGACGACTTTTATACGTCTAAACAGACCCACAAATATTCCAACTATTGTTACTGCGCCTACAAAACCAAACTTCTCTGAAACAATTGCAAATATCGAGTCGTTTGCTGCTTCTGGTAGGTATCCGTATGCCTGCACGCTTCGCCCTAATCCCTTACCAAACATTCCACCCGAACCCACGGTGATAAGCGCTTGGCAAGCTTGGTACCCCTCGTTCTGGCAGTCAGCGGTCGGGCTCAAGAATGTTGATACTCTGTCGCGTCTATAGGGGCTGGAGACAATAGCAAGTACTGAGACAGCAAGTACTATGCTGCCAAATATTAGTAGTTTTTTAAGTGGCAAGCCTGCGATAAAAGCCATGAAGCCAACAATAGCCATCATGACAGCAGCCGAACCTAAGTCACTCTGAATTCCTGCGACTACAACGACTATAATCATAGTGACAATTCCAAGCGTTTTCAGGGTATTTCTGCTGGTCATTTTTTGTTCCATACGCATGCGCGCCAAATAGCTTGCTAGCCATATGACCAGAGTGAATTTGATTAGCTCAGCAGCCTGAAACGAAAAACCACCAATTTGTAACCAACGATAGGCACCGTTAACCTCATCACCAATTACGCGCACTGCTATGGCTACAACTGTCGCAAAAGCTATCAGTGTTAGCTCTAGACGCTTCCAGGTTTTGTTATCAATTATCGCAGCAACAAGAAATGCAACTATACCCAAAGAAATGGCTACAAGCTGTTTAACGCTATAGTAATTGACGCTCAGATTTTTGCCCGAAGTTATACCTGGTGATATCGCATATACAGTCACGGCACCTACTGCAAGCAACAGGGTCATATATATAACTAATCTATAGTCTGGACGATGTTTCCTGAGTTGTGTGGTCGGAGGACTGTTGGTCTGCTGTGAGCGACTTGTCGTCGCAAACTGAACTGGTTGACGACGCCTCTGTGGTGGTCTTGCACCAAGCCGAATAGTGTTCATCTACAGACCTAACTCCAAGCAAAACAAAACAGACGTACCCGCTATATAACTACTTGAAATTTTTGTCATATTTGTTTTTTCCTAGCTGGTTGTAGCATAGTTAGTATACCATTTTATTGAGCTGATTTCGCCTGCACAGAGAAGTTATCGATAAGCATATTTACGGCATACCCAAAAATCGGTCCAGCTGCACTCGTACCTGCATAGCCTCCAATTTTTGGTTCATCAACGCGAACCATGATGATATATTCCGGTCTGTTCCCGCCGACAAAACCAACATAAGTTCCATTGAACCTATCATCGTAGTATCCGCCCGCAGGATTTGGCACTTCGGCCGTTCCGGTTTTGCCACCAACAATATAGCCTTCCCTAGCAAACTGTTTAAGGAGATTGTTTTTTTCTAGTGCAACTTGCATGAATTCTACAATTGTACTCGAAACATCGGGCGAAACGATGTCAGCACTTACGACTTTTGGTTCATTTTCGGTATAGTTCCCCTGCCCGTCTGTTTTGCCGGCAACAAGTGTAGGCTGGTAATATGTTCCACCATTTACAACTGCAGCTATAGCCATTCCCATCTGGAGTGGAGTAGCCGAAATACCCTGTCCGAAGCTCGAGTTAGCATACTGAATGTTCAGTCCATACCCTTCAAGCGGGTCAGGAACATAGCCAGGCTCTTCGTATCCTTGTTCGATATTAGTGGTTTTTCCCAAATGGTAGTGATTGGTTAGATAATCATGCCAAGCAGAGCGCCCTTTTTCATTCAACTCTCCCCCGCCCATCTGCATGACAAGCCACGTCGCACCGGTGTTCAACGAGTACCGCAAGATATCAACCATCGAGCGCATTGCAGCACCGCCATCTTCTTCTACATTCCTGACAGTTGCATCATCAATTTTCCAGAAACTTGGGTCATAGTAGGTCTGGTCTCTCGACACAGCACCAGAATCGAGCCCAGCAGCCAACGTCAGGGCCTTCATGATTGAACCCGGCTCAAGAGGCGCGCTAACTGCCGGATTTGTGAATATTTGGGCATTCTCGACCTTATTGAATTCTGCCGGATTATAGCTAGGATAATTCGCGAGTGCTTTTATCTGACCATTATTTGGATTTATTATAATTATGCTTCCCGAATTACTGATTGCCGCCTTAAGTCCATCTTCTAAGATTTTCTCCGCTTGTTTTTGCATTGCCACGTCAATAGTAAGTGTTACTTCCAGACCGTCGACAGGCTCTGTCTGGGTGTTTTCTCCGTTTGCAAGTAGCGGAACACCATTCTGGTCAGTAAGCGCCCTTACGCGACCTGCTGTTCCGGACAAGTCCTTCTCCAGTGATTCTTCCACTCCATAACGCCCAGTTGAATCATCGTCCACAAATCCCAGGACTTGCGCAGCTAAAATACCCTGCGGATATACGCGCTGTACCGTCTTTTCTGCAAAAACACCAATTATGTCTCCGCCAGCCATCAGTTTTTCAACCTTTTCCTTGATGTCTTTCGTCTGCTTCTTAGCAAGGATTTCGTAGCGTGATTCGCGCTCTAGACTCTTTTTGATATCATCTTTACTAATCTTCAGTACATCAGCCATTCTAAGCGCTGTTTCTTCCTTATCGATGATTATCTCGGGGTCTGCAACAATGTTATAGCGTAGCTCGTTTAGAACGAGCGGCACTTTTTCGTCCCCATCTAGTGCAAAAATAGTTCCCCGCTCAGCCGGTATTTCATAGCGTTTCAGCTGGCTTAGTTGAGCCTGGGACTCATAGTAGCCGTAACGAATAACCTGGATATAGAACAGCCGTAGTCCAATAATGATACAAATAGAAAAAATTACCCCGTATAGTACGCGGATGCGACGATTTGGATTTGCTACTGTTGTGTTCATGATAAAACTTCTATACTACTGGAACTAGTATATAGGGGCTGGAGTGACTTTTCGGTACAGATGGAGTTATTCGGCAATTGTTCCGCTTGGTGCGACAGATACCAAACCTTGTGCTGCTTGTGCAACACGCTCAGAATCAACAGCCCGCAGTCGTGCTGCCGTTAGTTCTAGGTCTTTCTGTTCTTCCTTTAGCTGGGATTGCTGCTGGTTTAGGTTATTGATTTCATAACTAAAAGAATTCGTCTTTGTCACCTGAGTGAGATAGACGAGTCCTATAAGACAAACCATCACTAGTAGAGCAATTGCATTACTCACCGGACCGAGTCTTTTACTCTCTGTTTTGAAACTAACAGCGTTCTGACCCCTAGTTGCGAATCTTTGTCTGTTAACGCTGGCTGCTGAAGAATATGTCATAAATAATTTTGTTTTTGTTTTTTAGAAAAGTAGGAGGGTCACAAACGGGCGCGTGTTGCGACCCTCAATTCTACTTCTCTTTTTATATTGGCACTTACCTTATAAAGTGCTGGAGTCAGTCTTTGTCTACTTCTCTTTTTTAAAAAGAACTAAACTACTCTGACTTTTACTTTATAGGAGCGTGAGCTTGTTTTAACCTGTATTGGCATATTGCTCTTGCCCTTTCTTTTGTTTTATTTTTATTTTCGCTGGCTCGCTCGTAGTCTCGCGCTACGGGCTCGCGGATTGAAAACTAATTCATTTGTCGACGCACTCAACGGCCGCTTTGTTAATATATTGAGTTCAGCGTCGTATCTATCACCTCCATGTTCGAGGAGAAACTGCTTTACAACAGCGTCCTCTAGACTATGGAATGATATTACTGCTAGCCGACCACCTGGTTTCAATAGTCGCGTCCACAATCCTAATGACTGTTTCAGCTGCTCTATTTCGTCGTTCACGGCGATACGAATTGCCTGGAACGTCCTAGTTGCCGGATGTACCCGACTATAGCCGGGCCACGCTTGTGCTACCACTGACGCAAGCCGCTCTGTGTTCTCTATTGGTCGATGCTCAATGATTAATTGAGCGATGCGCTTGGCTTTTGGTTCTTCTCCATACTCCCTAAGGATACGAGTTAGTTCCTGTTCGCCGTACGTATTTACCACAACTTCTGCCGAAAGCTCCTGTTGTTGATCCATACGCATATCTAGCGGACCATTGTTTTTTATAGAGAATCCTCGAGCACTTATGTCTAAGTGCGGTGACGATACACCCAAATCCGCAAGAATCAAGTTGAATGACTTACCCTCGGCTACAAGTTTCCTTGACGCACTCTGGAAGTCACTATGCATAATCGAAGTTTTTCGACTTTTGAAGGTTTCCTTTAACACTTTTACCGCGTTTATATCACGGTCAACAAGTGTAGCTGGTCCTTCTGTTAAATCGAGAATTTCGCTCGCATGACCACCGTAACCCGCCGTCAAATCTAGATAACTTTCGCCCGTCTTGGGCTTGAGCACATCTAAAACTTCGTCGAGCAACACTGGTATATGATTATTTTGTTTTTGTTTTGGCATGTATTTTTAACTTTGCATTTAACTTTGTTTTTGTTTTTGCAAGGTTTTGACGATTCGCTAGGAAACCTAGCGAGATAGTCAACCCTGACTCAAACTTTTTGTTTTTGCAAGGTCACCTAATCAGCAGCTAACATTTTTGTTTTTGAGTGGTTTTTGTTTTTGTAAGTACAAAACGATGCGAATTTCTGAAGTTTTTCTAACGTAGGAATTTAAAAAATTCCTAAATAATCTTCATTCTCATCTTGTTTTGTTTCGTAAGTTGAGAGACTTATGTGTGAGGTGGAGTTTTGGGAGGTGTTTTTTTGAGAAATGTACTAAGGTTTTTTATGTGGTTACCTTCAAATCCACATGTTAACTGCCGATTAGCTAACCTCGATTATTGTTTAGAGACACCCCTTCGGGGTTTCTCTACGCGCAGGACAGTCGAATAAATCGTCTGTTCTGGCTGCTCTTCCCGATGCATTGCTACATTAGGATAGAACTTTCGAATTGTTTTCTAATCTTTGCTGAGCCAGATTTTTAAAGTACTTAATTACTAAAAACGTATTATTTAGCGATAATTCGCCAATAACGTCCAACACCAACAACGACAACATCTCTATCGATTCCCGCATAGCTCAGAAGATGCTGTTCAAGCGTGATTCTTCCTTGCTTATCGTCTAGGACTACTTCTGTCTTCCCTGTTCTAAATTGAACATTCAAGTCAGCTATTCGCTCATCGAGTATGTCACCGTCTAGTTTTGGCTCAACCATTTGCGTCCATATCTTTTTTGGATATAGATGTAAATATTGGCCAAAACCACGAGTAATAATAACGCCATTTGAAAGTTCATCCCGAAGTTCTGTCGGAATTGTCAGACGACGTTTGTCGTCTAGTTTTCTTTCGAAATAGTCTACTTTTCCCATTGGTTCCTGTTAGATTGTTTTTAATTTGCAGTGGTTTTTGTTTTTCATCGTTGTCTGGCAATTGTTTTGATTACCACGATTACCCACTGCCAACAATATACTACCCACCAAGACCCACATGCAACCACATTTATCTGTTTTTTGTGGGTTATCCACAGTAAACTTTGACCATTTTGGTTATCCACAACATGTAGCGTCGATTAGCGTTAGCTGTACGCTACAGGTAGAATTAGTCTAAATATAAAAAATGGGCAGATTGCTCTGCCCATTCAACAAAAGTTCTCGAAAATTTTAACTCTAAGGCTGCCGATCTTCGTGAGGAAGCAATGTTGTACCCCGCCCGATTGATGGTGGATTATTTAACTGGTCTACACCGTCAGCGGGGCCTAATTGACCACCCGGAGGAAGATTAACATAGTCAAAGTTACTAATAATTTTATTGTCAATATTTGTTAGAGTGTCTGCGATTGGTTCATGAGCAACAACACCCATGCTAACTGCTGCCAGGGCTCCGATTATAAAACCTTTTCCCTTTCGCCTCTGCTCTGGGCTACTTATGCCCTCGCTGTCGAGTCTTTGAAGAACGGCTTGACTTCTTTCGGCTGGTTTGTTTGATCGGATAGTGTTTGACATAACTGCTACATTATACTACATGCTTATGTTAATGTCAACCCCGTCAGAAATTTAACCCCTGTTAATATAAACTACATGTATAATACTAATTTCATACGGGGTCAATATTAGTATGTTGGCTGGTCATGCTAACTGCTAGCAAATGTGGAAATACAGACTAAAGGCGTAGTGCAGGTTCTACCGAAACGGTCTGAATTTATGCATTTGCTAGCAGTTAGCGTCTGTATTGTTTAATTAGGTGGAGAATTTTTTGATCTGTTCTGCGTAATAAAGTGCGCTTGGGCGGACGGTGCGCTTCATCGTCTTACGGTCAACATGGATTAGCCCAAATTCTGGCCACCAGCCGTATGCCCATTCGAAATTATCTAGCAAGCTCCAGTGCAGATAGCCCATTATCTGCACATCTTCGCTAATAGCCCGCTCCATGGCCACAATTGTTTCTTCTATCCACCAGCGTCTATTTCTGTCATCTTTGTCCGCTAGGCCGTTTTCCGTAATCATAATTGGTTTTTTGTAGTGTGCCCAGACACGAACCAACAAAGGATAGATGCCTTCTGGTTCCATATACCAGCCTAAATCATTTTTGGGTTGGTTGGGGTTGGCACGGTGAAATAATTCTGTGGTTTTGGCTTTCTTATATTTTCCAAATTGATAATAGTCAGTAAAGTAATAATTAAAGCCTACGTAGTCCTGGTATCTGTCTATGCGGTTCAAGAACCACCAGTTCCAGAAATAACGCATCCACCAGGTTGCTATGTTGTCTAGCAAATTCTGTGGGCGCTTGGCAGATATATTGGCGAGTTGGGCTGCGACGCCAACTTGCAATCTTGGATAAGCAGCTTTAAGGACTTTATACGACGCTATGTGAGCTTTGGTTAGGTTGTAGTAAACTTTCAGAAATGTGAAGTAATTTTTCTGGTTTGGCGGCCACTCTCCAGTCGCATACCCGAAGCTGCTATAGACGTTCGGCTCGTTCAATGTAATAACAATTTTAAGCTTATCAATCTGTAATTCTTCCACCACTTTTTCAGTAAAACGTTTGAAATACTTAATATTTTTGCGCTTTTCGAAACCACCCATGTCGGTGAACCATGTCGGCATTGTCCAGTGCCACAAATTCAAAACGGGCTCAATGCCAAGGTCTAGTAGTTCTTGGATATAGTTTCGGTAATGTTGCCACTCACTGGCTTCCCAGACATCGTTTTCTGGCTCTACTCGTGACCATTCTATGCCAAATCTAAGTGCATTATGGTTTAGTGATTTTGCTATCTGGAAATCTTCCTTATACCTGCTGTAATGCTCGATTCCTCTACCAGAAATGTAGTTTTCTGGATTACTAGCCTGTTGCTTGACATCTTCCCAGACCGGCATCCAGTCTAGACGATTTTTGGCTGTTTTGGCCAAGCGGGCAGCGTTCTCTAGCTCCCAAACTGTCCATTGATTGTCAGTATTACCCTCTACCTGGTGTGCCGCTGTTGATGCACCCCACAGAAAATTTTTCGGAAATAGTCTTTTTGATTTTTCTGCCATATAGTAGTTATTGTATCAGCAACTATCTATAGTCTGAAACTAGAGCTCCGGATAAATCTGCTATCTCTATGCACTTAGCATTTTTAGGTTTTGTGCGCCCTTTTCTGTTAATCCACAGATGCTGCCAATTAGACGGCATTATGAGTGGCGCTTTGTCATCTATAAGCACGCCGCGAGTAGTGTCATGGTTGTAGTGTTTTTCCAGAAATTCTCCTTTGGGTTCATGCACAACATGAATTGGAATCCCGCGCAGATGTTTGCACAGACCAATTTTGAAACGTTGATAGTCTGCGTCGCCGTACGTTAGCAATCGTATCTCTACATTTTCTTTATCTGATAGTTCGGCAACAAATTTATGGACTTCGGGGTAACAGAAATCTAATGATTCGTTCTTTACGATTTTCTCTATCTCACCACTTAGCATATCCCAAGAAAGGCCGGTTTTGTCTAGAATATGCTCTTCGTGTCTATAAAGCCGCAATAGCCCTAAAGCGTCTTGTACGTCATGGTAGTCATTGAAGCTCGACATATAATCGCGCGTGTCTATCCCGTGTGTTTTTGCCAGATATTCTGCAAACCACTCTATATATGAACCGTGGCTAAACAGTGTCTCGTCAAAATCGATAAAAACATGTGTATAGTCTGTTAATTTCATATAACCTCTGTTTTCTCTTAGGAAAAATAAATTTTCATTATTTCGCGGGCCACTGCATCGCTATCATGTCGAATTAAAGAGCGGACGTGTGCTATACGATCGTTTTTGTCTACTTCTACAGGTGTCTTATCAATCAGCGGCAAGCCGACTGCGCGGTAGTGTTTGGTAGACATAGCATCTAGGTCGAACTCCAGCATATACTCACCGTCGCGAACATACTTATCGCGCATCTGTTTTGTAGGTTCGTCCGTATTGAATATTACATAGTCTAGAATCTCACCGACATTACAAAATCTTTCTATTTCATCTGCATAATCACTGACCGTGAAATCGTCGGTCTGATTTGGTTTGGTAACAAGATTAGCTACTTTGACGATTTTTGCTTTTGTGTTTTTAAGTGCCTGCCCTACTCCGTCAACAATTAATGCTGGGGCTAGCGAACCATATATATTACCCGGGGCTATAACCACGACATCAGCATCTAGAATTGCCTGGTGGGCTGCTTTGTTTATCGACGCTTTGGGTTTAAGGCTCAGAGAAGGATGCTTTTCCTTCAAGGACATGTGCCCTATCTTTTGTTCTCCAGTAATCTTTGTGCCATTTTTGGTGGTTGCCTCTAGTGTTACTTTGTCTAGAGTAATAGGAATAACTCGCCCGGTTATTCTAAGTACGTCGCTAGCAACTTCTATTGCCTCTTCAAAGCTGTCAGTCATCTTTTCTACTGCACTTATGAAAAGATTACCGAAACTGTGGCCGTTTAGCGAGCCTTCATCGAATCTATAAGTAAACAAATCACGGATCTTTTGAGTATCGCTGAGCGCAACCAAGCACTGACGTATATCTCCTGGTGGCAGTACACCTAACTCGTCCCTGAGAGCACCAGTAGAACCACCATCATCTGACATGTTAACTAAAGCTGTTAGGTTGGTAGTATATCGCTTCAGCCCACTGAGCAGCGTGAAGCTGCCTGTGCCTCCCCCAATAATGACTATGTTCGGTTGTTTATTCATGTTGGGCATACGTCTATCCCACTATGATACGCCATCAGGACCCTTCCTGCATCTGTTATTCCAATTTCTTCGTATCCGAATGATTTATACAGTCCGCGTGCTGGGTCATTGTCGACGTCAGTTTCCAGCCAAACACTTGGGCTAGCGTCCATTAATTTAGGCAGCATAAGGTGAGCGACGTTCATAAATGGCTTAGCTAGTCCCTTGCCCTCGTAGCCGTCATACATCCTAATTGCAAATGTTGTGTCTGCTTCTGGCACTTGGGGATTTTGCTTTCGTTCAAACCAAATTAGCCCACCGACATCACCAGAATATTCAGTTAATGCAAAAAACAGAATGCCCGTATTTGCCCAAGTCTTATATGAATCTAGATTTTTGAATCTAATGTCTGCATCTTTTGGTACTGTAGCTCGCATCCTTTTTTGCTTAGATTTTTCGATTATTTGTCGCAAAGTTTGCGTCCAGCAACCAATTTCTGGCTCTTCCCAAGTCATAAC
>JAYSZA010000002.1:0-15170 GCA_043727115.1 Candidatus Saccharimonadota bacterium | reverse complement strand
TCAGTTGGACGCTCAACTCATAGATGATGACTATCCTGAACTAATAAGAGAAGACGATCTTCAGCTACACTTTATATGCGAGTGTTCAGACGAAAACTGTGTTGAGCGCATACCGCTTAAGATGAGTGTTTACCAAAAATTACATAAAAATCGGAAAGCGTTTGTTCTTAAACACGGACACGAAGTTAAAAAAATTGAGAAAGTTATCCAAACTAAGGATAAATATGTAGTTGTTGAAAAGAACAAAACTACGGACTCACCCGGCAATAGTTTAAACAGCACTTCTATAGACAATAGTTAGGCCAACATATATCGATATACCTCTTTTTGAGTGCAAAGTGTGAAAAAACCAGTTCTGTAGTTGTATAGATATAGATGTTAAAATAGTGTTAATGGTAAAAAAGAAAAAAGTCCTTTCTGTAAACAAAAAGGCCAATAGCTCACTAGCCTCGAAAATTAATAAGCGTAGGCTGTATAAACATAAGTATCTGTTAGTAGCATCCCTGGCACTATTTATTCTGTGCGCTGCTCTGTATATGAATCGTCCTGAAGATTTAGGATTACAATTACCTGCGCCGCCTTCTGATGCAATTTATAGACAGGCAGGTGCACCTATTAATGACAGAGTGTCTGATCTGCTAGCACAAATGACTCTGGAAGAAAAAATCGGTCAAATGGCTTTAGTGGATAAGAATAGTTTGGGGAGAATCGAAGATATAAGCAAATACTATTTGGGTGGGATTCTGAGCGGAGCTGGTGCAAAACCGGATATAAATACTCCTGAGGGCTGGCTAGATATGATTAACGAGATGAAAGACCAAGCCGCTAAGTCGCGACTTGGAATTCCTATACTCTACGGAGTTGATGCAAATCATGGACATTCTAACGTTTTAGGTGCGACAGTTTTCCCGCATGCAATTGGTCTAGGTGCAAGCGGTGACCCAAAACTAGTATCGGAAGTAGCGGCGGTTACAAGCGATGAGCTTGCTGCTACGGGCATTAACTGGAGCTATTCCCCTTCCCTAGACGCCCCCAAAGATATTCGTTGGGGTAGAGTATACGAAGCATTTTCTGACAGTCCTGAACTAGTTGGTAAATTAGGTGGCGCCTACATAAATGGTACCCAGAAATTGCAAACCAATAACACATACATAATGGCTAGTGCTAAACATTTCCTGTCAACTGGGGCGATGGAATGGGGACAATCAAATCACAAAAAATTTAAAATCGACCAAGGTAAAACTATTGCTGACGAATATATGCTAGAGCACGAATATCTTCCACCTTACAAAAATGCTATAGAATCGGGTGTCGCCAGTATTATGGTTGGGCTTAACCAATGGGGCGAACATCGTATTATAGATAGCGAGTATTTGTTAACCGAAAAATTAAAGCAAGAGTTGGGTTTTCAAGGCTTCCTTGTGTCTGATTGGTATGGTGTATATGAGTACTCTAGAACAAACAAGTACGAAGCTAATGTAAAAACAATCAATGCCGGGCTAGACATGGCAATGTTGCCATACGATTACAAATTATTCCTGAAAGATGTGCGTAAAGCCGTGAATAACGGAAAAATTAGCCAAGTACGTATCGATGACGCTGTAAGTAGAATACTCTACCAGAAGTTCAGGGCGGGTTTATTTGATATTGCAACCAGCAGTAATAGTACAGTAGATGTAGGCTCCAATAAACACAGACAAGTTGCGCGTGAGGCGGTTGCATCTTCCGCTGTATTATTGAAGAATGAGGATTCGCTTTTGCCTCTATCTAAGAGTACTGGGCGCCTTTTGGTTGCTGGGAGCGGAGCCGACAACGTCGGGCGACAAAGTGGAGCATGGACTGTAGAATGGCAAGGTGTTGATGGAAACTGGATGCCTGGTGGGACTTCTATCCTGCAAGGAATTCGTCAAGTCGTTGATGGCAATAGTGAGGTTGAATATGAAAAAGACGGTAAATTTATGATGTCTACTAAGGCTAATGTAGGTATCGCAATAGTTAGCGAAAAACCATACGCCGAGGGTTGGGGAGACGATTCAAATCCCGTAATTAGTGAGGACGATTTGGAAGTAATTGAAAGGCTCAAAGAATCTTCAAACAAGGTAATCGTGATAATACTTTCTGGTAGGCCATTGATTATCACCAACCAGCTACCGACCTGGGATGCGTCCATTGCTGCATGGTTACCAGGCAGTGAAGGAGCAGGATTGGCGGATGTTATATTTGGAAATCATGCATTTACAGGTAGACTCCCTTTGCCGTGGCCAGCAAGCATTGACCAGCTACCAATATCAAGTGAAGGAAAGACTAGTGACAATACTGAGGTTTTGTTTGATAGATTTTACGGACTATAAAACTTAGGTAATTACATAATACCTCCTTCCTTGCACGCATCAATCAGCCGCGTTAAACCAATTCCCCCGCCGCTGCGAGGAAAGAAATCTAGCCCCAAAAACTCATGCAGCTCTTTTTCTACGCGCTTCTTGCCAAATAAATCAAATAGCTTTTGGGCGTATTTGCCATCACTAATACTGTAGAATTCTGACTTCATCTCCTTGGCATCACTACTACGTTCGGCACTTCCTATTGTTTCATTGCCAAAAATTATTACATCAATTTTGTGAGCGTGAGAGTCACCTTTCTTCTTCATGTTCCAGAAAGGTGAAGTATATACCGGGAAATCTCTGCAAAAAACAATCGAACTGAAATCAGTTTTCATTTTATTCTCGTGGTTATGTGTAAGCTCACTTGTGTCGTAGAAATCTTTTAGCTCATCATAAGTCTTGAATGCGAAGTCCGATTGTTCACCAAAACCGAGGTACTCAAGAAGCTCTACCTCGAACTTTTGAAGCTCTTCGATACCACCCTTTAGCTCAAATTCAAACATGGGGAATATAAGTTTATGCCGGCCGGGAACAGGATTCGGTTCATTCCTGTAGCTTGTACTGACGCAGAAAACCCCCGGCAATTCAGGTTTTGTTAATAGTTCATACTCTAACCACATTTGGCCAGTTTGAGGCAGTGGCCATGTTTCACCCATATAATTGTACATTGCTACTGTGTCCGGGTCTTCACAGGCGGCTAGTATGCTTAGTCTGTCCTGCGTGCTAACTTCACAGAAACCTTTGTCTAGACAGAAGCTGCGTAGTTTGTTTACAACTGAGCTAAAGACAATGTTATCTTCTACACCTCTATAGTTATTTATCATTCAAACCTCCATTATTATTTTGAAAATATGAATGTATAAAAAAACAGCCCTGGGAGGGCTGTTTAATATAAAAAGGGCTCTTTTGCTTATCAAGCATTGGAGTCCTTGTATTTACACATCGAGAATTAATTTACCATAAGAACTATAACAATACAAAAGATTATTGTAGAAAGTTATGTTTGTAAGATATGATTTTTATTGTTTTTATGCTATACTATATTTAGGTAAATATACTCTTCAGTCCTGCAAAACACTCGTTGTGCTCGCGTTGAACAAACATTTCTAGTTTGTATTATTCCTAACCATAAACCTTGGCCATCACCGGCTACTATTATTCAATATGTTTTGGTGAAAGTCATAAAAAAGAAAGACTTTGTTGCAATGAAAATTGATAAAAAAATAGAACTTGTGCGCGCAACTAATAGTGAGTTTAGCTCGATGAGCATAAAATCAACAGAAGCGATTGCTGCTGTCTTAAGGAGATATTATACTTCAGTTGTTGTAACGACCGTCGATTGTCTCCAAGATCTGGATGCAATCGTGATGCGCAGTCCCGATCTAGTGTTTAATGGAGTAAAGTTCATAAAATTACACCCTGAACTTTCCGCAAAAGTATGGATAGCTGATTATTTAGAGAAGCATGGAATTACCGTGACCGGTTCTGGTGGAAGCGCGCACATTCTAGAGTCTGATAAATTTTTAGCAAAACGATCAGCTATTGATGCTGGGCTGAGCACATCGAAATACATTGTTGTTAAGGAAAATGAAGAACTAAAGAGCGAAAACATAAGTCTATCCTATCCCGTATTTATAAAGCCCACCAGCATGGGTGGTGGGGCTGGAATAGACGAAGAATCTGTCGCACATTCGTTTGAGCAGCTCGCTAAAAAGGTCGAGTCTATTGCGTTCAAGTATAAATCTGACTCACTAGTAGAGGAATACCTGCCCGGTCGTGAGTTCAGCGTTGCGATTCTAAAAAATAGTCTAACTAATCAACACTCGATAATGCCTCTAGAGCTAATTGCACCTATTAATTCAGAGGGCAACCGAATTCTGACCTATAAAGTTAAATTAGCAGACACCGAGACATTTGCATATATTACAGATTCGAATATACGGACCGCTGTCGGGGATCTTGCCATCGATATTTTCCATGTACTTGGAGCTCGTGATTACGGCAGAGTTGATATTAGGATGGACAAGAACGGTGCGCCTCAGTTTCTTGAAGCAAACTTGATACCTAGTTTAGTTGAAAATTTTGGTAACTTTCCAAAGGCTTGTAAGCTTAATAATGGACTTAGTTTTGAATCACTAATATTGCAGATTGCAAACTTAGGTCTAGTCAGAGCAAACGAAAATATCATGAATATGACAGAAGATAGTGCTCTAAACAGTTTTGTGCAGGTGTTGGTTTAATCGATCTATGCGACTGCGGGTGTGACCGGTGCAGAATCAGATAAATTATTGTAGGCGTCTTGGCAAAGTGCTGATGATATGAGCGATGTCACGAACAAATGAAGCACAAACATGAGTATACCGTTTACTTTTCCATTGGTTACTTGCTGTGCGCCTTCGTAATACTTCCACATCCAGTAAATGTTCACAAACGGAACAATTAATAGCCACGCCGTTGGAATTTGTGCACCCTTACTATTTAGCTCACCTTTTGTCACAACAGACCAGTAGATACTGTATATTCCTAGTGTCACAAGTGGCAATAAAACAACTGCTACAATGCTTCGATTTTTCATGATTTTTCCTCTTACTTAATAGTTTTTATAGTAGCACTGATTTACCTAAAGAGCCAATGGCGTACCTGACCGAGTAAATAGAAAGAGCCGGTAATTATTTTTATGTCGGCATCTTGACTCATAAGATAATCTGTCGCTTTTTTATAGTCATCGATTATAATTACATCTAAGTTTTTGGACACACAATATTTTTCGATTGATTTTGTATCTTGTGAAATTGCAGGCATATCTTGGCTAGTACTGAACGACGTCAACACTGCTTGGTTTGTTACAGAGATGAGTGAATCAATCACTGACACATACTCTTTGCCTTCTTTGAGCGCCAGTAAAACTGTCGCTTTTCTGTTCGGATACTTTGATCTGAAACTATCAACGAAAGCCTTCATTTTTTGGCCATTATGCGCTCCGTCCATAATAAGTATCGTGTTATCTTCTAGTCTCACCGTGTCCATCCGTCCTGGCACGATTACTTTTTCTGGGCTCGGTTCAATAGCAATAGCAAATCCATCTCGATGCGCAATCTCTTGACTTACTGCTTCTGCAAGCAGCCAATTCCTTTTCTGAAATTCTGGCAACTCTGAAATTCCCGCTGCTTTATTCGATAGAATATCGTAGTTGAATAAACTTAGATTTGCAGCCATTCCATCGACCCGCAATTGTATTTGCTCCATAATTCCATCTGATTGTTTATACATGAAAGCTCGGTTTTCTTGTTGTATTATTCCGGCTTTTTGCGTAGCAATTTCTTCTAACGTATTGCCTAGAATATGCATGTGGTCATAGCCAATGTCTGTAATTACACAAACCTTGTCTTTGCGCTGCAGTACATTAGTCCCGTCTAGTAAACCACCCATGCCAGTCTCGACTACAGCATAATCAACTCCGGCACGCTCAAAGAACCAAAAGATAAATACGATTAGCAACTCGAAATAACTTGGCTCAAAATCAATATCGGTTATTAAGTCCAGAAATTCTCCCAACTCTGAGCAAAACAGTTTGTCTGATATCGGAACTCCGTTAATCTGAACCCTCTCCGTGACACTATCGACATGTGGTGACACCGTTAGGCCTACATTTTTGCCCGCCCGAGAGAGTATTGCTGATATGTAATAAGCTGTGGAAGTCTTTCCGCTAGTGCCAGCAAGATGCACCACTCTGAGTTTTTCGTGTGGGCTGCCTACTGCTTCGAGCAATGGCCACATTCTGTCCAGGGTCATGCCATCACCACTATAGGCTGCTACTTTCGGTACATACCTGTTGAGTATTGTAACTGCTTCTTCTAGTGAGTTTATTTTCATTGAAGAGCCGCTGTTAACCTTGTAAGCCTATCTAATAATCTCAAACGGAGCGGTCTCTGGCTCCATAGATCTTGCGTTACTTTGATTGATTTTTTCATATATTTTGATTCAATTAGATCAAGTTGCGACACCACTTCACTATCGTAGATAACAAGCGTGAGTTCTAGGTCTAATTCAAATGAGCGCATGTCTAAATTGCTAGACCCAGTTACGGCTACAGCGTCGTCAATTATGACCTGTTTGTTATGCAAAAATATAGGTTTTTTGTACAAATAAATCTCTACGCCTGCAGATAATAATTCGTCGTAATATGAACGCTGAGCATGACCAACAAGCACCTTGTCGATAATTTCCGAATTTATGATTGTGACTTTTACTCCACGTTGAGAAGCTGAAATTATTGCAGACATGACCGACTCGTCAGGGACAAAATACGGAACGACAATACTAATTCGTTTTTTTGCAGCATGGAATAAACTGGTATATAACATAAGATTATTCGAATGAACGTGCGAGGGGCCACTTGGCAGAGCTTGCATTAGAGTATTGCCGACTTTTTTAGGTAAATCTTCTTTTTCTACTAAATCTAGTAGAGGTTCTTTTGTCTCGGCAAACCAGTCTGCGCGGAAAACATTGTTACACTGCCAAACAACGGGTCCTTCTACCCTAAGCATCATTTCTTCGTAAACAAGTTCGTCCCTGCGGTGATAGCTGTGAGTGACAATATTTGAACTTCCGCTGAAAGCAATCTTGCCGTCAACAATTAATAATTTTCTGTGGTTGCGCAAGTCAGGACGCATGAAATTTTTGCCTGGAACTATATTTATTGGTAGCATTCTGTGCCACTGCACGCCTATTCTGTTGAGACGTTTTTTCATGTTTGAGTATTTTGGGTAACGAGAACTTAACATATCAAATAATACTCTGCATACAACGCCCCTGCTGACTGCTCTTTCTAGCGCCTCAAATACGATTTCTGTGTCGCTATCTAGAACCAAAATAAAATATTCAAGATGCACATAGTCGATTGCCTGGTCGATTGCTTCCGCCTGCATCTTCAATATTCGGTCGTAGTTAGTCTCAATTGATACTTTATTCCCCGACATCGCTGGTAACCCACCAAGCACGTCTGCAAGCTTTGCAATCTCCACAAACGCAGCGTCATTAGGTAATGCAAAAACTTCTGGGTGCGATGTTCGTAGTTTCTTAAGTTCTTTTGCTGTTAACTTATCTGCATCTGCTTGATTTTTGCGCCGAGTTTTGTTGAGCTTAGGATTACCAAACATAGCAAATATAATCGTACCAAGCAGTGGCACAATCATTATCACGAGCAACCATGATGTTGCAGAACTTGGTCTTCTATTCTTAGGAACGATGAATATCATAACAATGCGGAGAATCCACTCGAATATAACAAAATCAAAAAGTAATGTCTGCCAGGTATCAGAAGTGATGAACCACATAGTTACTTGCTCTCAGATTTTGGTGCTTTGAGTTGTTTTGGCGTGGAAGTATTGTCTGCTTGTTCAAGTGTTTTTTGAAGCACTTCTAGCACACTTCTGGCATGTTCTTTACTCATTCCAACTCGAGATACAGCCAATGGTTGACTCGAAGGACCTGCGCCCTGCATGAAGTTTATGATAACTCCATAATTATTAACCATTACTTGTATCATGTCCGTGTAGACTATGCGGGCATCTTGTGCCGATACACCTACCGTCACCTGCTGTGCTCCGCCGTCATCGTCGTTCATGAAGTACAAATCTTCTTCTGGTTCCCCGCTATAGCCTGCCAATTTCCACAGCTCGCTTGCTTGTTCATCAGGTAGATTAAAGTGCTGAATTAGCAAAAGCAATATGTCTTCAGTGGGTCGTTGTTCGCCAGCTTCGTATTTCTGTAGCCTAGATTCTTCAATCTCTACGGCACTCGAAACTTCAGCCGATGTTTTGGCCGATTTCGCACGTAAATGTTTAAGTACTTCACCAAATGATTGATACGGTTTTTTTTGATTGCTTCCCATGTACACTACATTTTACAGTATATGGAGTTCCCACCACAAGCATAAGGGTGTGTATACTAACTGTATGGATATCCAAAAAAATGTTTTACTTGCCCCATATACGTCTTTTGGAGTAGGCGGTAACGCAGAAAACTTTATTGAGGCTCATAATTCGGAGGAGCTCATTGAGGTTTTGGATTCAACAAAAATTAGACCTATACATCTAATAGGCTACGGAAGTAATACGTTAATTTCAGACAGTGAGTTATCTGGGCTTGTCGTTTGCACAAGAGGCGGGGACATGACCTTCGACAGTACAGGTGTGACTGTAGATGCCGGTGTTTGGTGGGATGATGTCGTGCGTGGAAGTATTGAAAAGAATCTATGGGGTATTGAACTTATGAGTGAAATACCTGGCGGTGTCGGCGCTGGTATATTCATAAATATTACAGCCTACGGCCAGACAGTCGGACCGGTTGTTGACTGGGTAGATGTCTGGAATAGCGATACTTCACATGTTATGCGTATCGAAAAACAGCAGCTATCTTGGGGTTATAAACAATCGATTTTTCAAAAGCCGGAGAACAAAGCGTTGGTTATTTTACGTGCGCATCTATCACTTAGTCCCGTTATGACGGATAAGCTTGAATACCAAAAAGCTATCGATGTAGCAAATGAGTTGAATCTATCCGTCGAATCACTGCAGGATAGAAGACTAATTATTACAGAGGCGCGTAGACGTGCCGGGTCTTTGTGGCATCCTGGAGTTGACGAATCCAAAACTGCAGGTTCATTTTTCCGCAATCCAATAGTAGACGAGCAGCTGGCCGACGCAATTATGGCATATGACGAAACAGGCAAAACAGCCGAGCAAATAAAAACTATGAACCTAGTACACGGCGGAGACACAAAAAGAGTATCAGCAGCACACGTTATGCTTGCAAGTGGCTTCCACAGAGGCCAACAATGGGGTAATGTGAAGCTAAATGACAAGAATCTGCTCAAAATCGAAGCACTACCTGGCGCCATCGCCCAAGAGATATACAATGTTGCAATGCTAATTCAGAAAACATGTCTTGAAAAGCTTGGCGTTAGTCTAGAACCAGAGGCTAGAATTCTAGGAAAGTTTGACAATTAACTAGTTAGGTAGGGGGAAATCTTTTGTAAATGCCGTTATGTTTTTGTGCATATTGGCTAGGTATTGCTCGTCTTTGTTGTGCTTGACTGCTTCTTCAATCCAAACAGCAATTTGCTGCATTTCTTTTTCTTTCATGCCACGCGTAGTAAGTGCTGGCGTACCTAGACGGATGCCGCTTGGGTCGTAAGGAGAGCGCGGGTCAAATGGTACAGTATTTTTGTTAACTGTGATACCGGCTAATCCCAGTGCCCTCTCCCCTTCTTTTCCGCTTAAATCTTTGTTGTTCAAATCAATAACCATTAGATGATTGTCTGTGCCACCCGTAACCAAATTGAATCCTCTATCGATTAATGCCTCTGATAAAACTTTAGCATTTTTTGCTACTTGCTTGCCATAGACTTTAAATTCAGGAGTCAACGCTTCACCCAAGGCAACAGCAATTGCTGCTGATTGATGATTATGTGGACCACCCTGTAGACCCGGTATGACTGCCCTATCGATTAGAGATGGCAACTCTTCCTTCACACGTTCAGGTTTCTTTAGAGGATTTGAAGGATTACCATTACACAAAATCATGGCACCGCGAGGACCTCGAAGTGTTTTATGTGTCGTGGTCATTATTACGTCTACTATTCCTGCAGGGCTTGGATGTGCACCAGCGACAATTAGCCCGCTAATGTGTGATATATCTGCAGCCAACCATGCTCCGACACTGTCTGCTATTTCACGCATCTTTTTCCAATCAATTTCTCGAGGATAGGCTGTTGTACCGCTCATTATAAGTTTTGGCTTGCTCTGTTTAGCTAACGCATAAATCGCATCATAGTCCATGAATCCGTCTTTGTCGGTAGTGTACTGAACGGAATTGTAGTAAGTTCCAGAAAAGTTAACTTTCAAGCCATGAGTCATATGACCGCCAAAGAATAGTGACATTCCCATGACCGTATCGCCTGGATTAATTAACGCAAAATATATAGCTTGGTTTGCAGGTGAGCCTGAATGTGGTTGCACATTCGCGTGGGTTACTCCAAAGAGTTTCTTGGCTCTTTCGCGTGCTATATCCTCAACCTTATCCACAAACTCACAGCCACCGTAATAGCGCATTCCAGGATATCCTTCAGAATATTTGTCCGTCAAGATTGAACCAGAAGCTGCTCGTACTTGCTTAGAGGAATGATTCTCGCTCGGAATCATTTCTAGCCCATCTGTTTGTCTTTTTTCTTCTGCGTCAATAAGGTCTTGGATAATTTTTTCTGTTTTATTCATATCGTCATACTCCCTCAATTACTAAATTGTTCACTAAATCTCAGTTTGCGATATGTTTTTGCTAAATCATAAATCTATAATACTCCACCCATGGTGTAGGAGCCATGTAAAATACACAATATACCGTATGTGATATAATCTATAGTTATGAATACCGTTAGAGCCCTTAATCTGGGGTAACGATATCCAGAACTAACGAATATATTTTGAATGGAAAGGCTCTAACGGAATGAATGACACAAATGAACGACTAGGCGCACTAATATCGGAGCTCCGGCAACTACGTGGATTAACCCAATCAGAGTTTGCGAAACAACTTAATACTTCTCAATCTGCTGTTAACCGTATCGAAAAAGGTGGGCAGAATTTAAGCCTTGATATGTTAAGCAGGATATCGGAAGTGCTTCAAAAGCCGTTAATATCGGTTGGCAGTCAGGGAGTCAACCTGCAGATCGACGGCGGTTATGAGCTATCAGGCACCATTACACTGAAAACTAGCAAAAACGCGGCAGTAGGCTTGCTATGTGCAAGTTTGCTAAACAGAGGAACCACGTTATTCAAGTCTTTTCCGCGTATCGAAGAAGTATTCAGAATAATCGAAGTTTTGGAGAGCATTGGCGTCAAAGTCCGATGGTTACCTGGCAATGACTTAGAAATCAAACGTCCCACCACATTACAGCTAGAAAAACTTGATGCAAAAGCTGCACGACGCACACGGTCCGTGTTGATGCTAATTGGTCCGCTCATAAATGAGTATAAGTCATTCAAAATCCCTTATGCTGGTGGCTGCAAGCTAGGTAAACGATCAGTTAAATCCCATTTATTTGGACTTGAGGAATTTGGTGTAAATATTGAGGCTAAGAATAAATATTACGACATAGAAGTAACCAATAAATCTCCTGAGCGGGTTGTTCTGTATGAATCAGGCGATACCGTTTCAGAGAACGTTGCCATGGCAGCAGCGATGAACCCGGGAACAACTACGATTAGTTTTGCCAGCGCTAACTATATGGTCCAGGATGTTTGCGGATTTTTGCAAACTCTCGGAGTTAAAATAGACGGCGTAGGTACATCAACACTACGCATTACAGGCCTCGACAAGCCAGTCAAAAAAGATATCGTATACTACCCATGCGAGGACCCTATTGAAGCGATGTTCTTCGTCTCTACCGCAATTACTACCAACTCTGAGATCACCATCAAGCGCATTCCTATCGACTTCATGGAGCTTGAATTACTTAAACTCAAGAAAATGGGTCTGGAGTTCACGCAGTCAAAGCGTTACAAGGCAAAAAACGAATTCATGGACTTAGTAGACATAACGGTACACAAACATAACGGAAACCTGACAGCGCTTCAGGATAAATTGCATGCAAATATTTATCCAGGAATAAACCAGGATAACCTACCTTACTTCGTACCTATCTGTGCAGTCGCAAAAGGAAGAACACTCATCCACGACTGGACATACGAAAACCGTGCTATTTACTACACTGAACTTACAAAAATCGGAGCTAATGTTGAGCTGGCTGACCCGCACCGAGTATATGTGACAGGTCCGACCGGCTTTACGACTGCCGATTTAGTATGTCCGCCTGCCTTAAGACCTGCCAGTTTACTTCTAATTGGTATGCTAGCGGCCAAGGGCAAGTCCAAACTTCGCAATGTCTATACTATAAACAGAGGCTACGAAGACCTTGCCGAGCGACTCAATAGCCTTGGTGCGCATATAGAAGTCATAGACGAGTTTTAAAATTAACATGGCATACAAACCAGAAACACTTACAGGAGATATGGTTGATGCAATGATTAAGCATTTACAGGATTGCTTTAGTCAGGTACGCCCACTAATCATGGCTAGGGCCGGAAACAGCGAATTTTCTAGTAAAAATGATGGTTCACCAGTCACCGAAACAGATTCTGAAGTAGAAAAAATTATTTTTGAAGCTATGTCATCAGAATTTCCTGGCTTGTCGGTTTTTGGTGAAGAGACAGGCTATGGTGACGAGCTCCCGCAAGTATGTTGGCTAATCGACCCGATAGACGGGACTGACAGTTTCATCAAAAACATACCTACCTTCACATCTATGGCAGTTCTGATAGTTAACAAGCAGGCCGTTGCGTGCGTTATATACAACTGCACTACAGAAGATTTATTCGTAGCTCGCAAAGATAGAGGTGCTTACAAAAATGGCGTCAAGCTTGATTTGAAGTCCAAGAAATTGCCAAAGGCGGCACTTTGCAAAGGGCGTTATATATCCGCTTTGGATAAAATTCTACAGTCTCAAGGGGTCGTTTGCGAAACTGGTCCAGTTGGTGCTGGTCATGCATTTTCTACTATTGCAGACGGTACGTATGCTGCCAGGTTTCAGCTCAATTCAAAAGGATATATCCACGACTACGCGCCTGGCGCATTACTGGTCCTAGAGGCTGGAGGCTGCATTATACCTCTCGACAGAGCCCTATACACTTATGACTGCAAGAGCTTTGTTGCCTGCCATGCAGAGCTTGAAGAAACTATACAGCTAAACCGAATAAAGATCAGGGAGCTTGAAGAAAACCTAAATTTTTCTTAAGCTTTCGATTTCCGCGGCTAACTGGTTAGCGCTTTTTTCAACATTCGCGGCACCATCTATCACAATAATATTGTAATTAGAGTCTGAAAAACTAGAATAGTCAGTAACAAAACGAGCGAATGCATCGGCCGAAACCCCATGCCCTCCTTTTGCCTCTCTTGTGGCTATTCGGTTTTTTGCAATATCTGAATCTATTTCCACTTCTACGATCAGGGTAGGTAGCTCAATGTTGTGCTCTTGAGCAAAAGTTTTAAGATTATTGATTGTCCTATCCAGCAAGTCTTGGTTAGTAAACGCCTGATTCCAGATTATAATCTTGCCCGAAACTATTCCATTATATGCATTCGACCTGAGATACCTATAAGGGTGTAGTTTTGAGTCGACGCCCTGTGCTGATAGTTCAGATGAAAAGCTACTGTACTCTTCAGATGTATAGTCTGTCGCGTCAGGGTCAAGCAATACGACAGCATCGTGACCTATCTGTTTCTGTAATTCTACCGCCAAATACGACTTACCACTTCCTGGCAAACCCCTGACCATAACTAATACAGGCTTCGGAGTTTCATATGAATCTTTCATTCGGCAATATCCATTTCTTAGTTTGTTGTACAATTATATATACATGCTACAGTAAATCAAAAGTAAGAACTATGAAATAAAGGCGATACAAATGATAATATTCGGACAATTTACAGATGAGATAACCAAACTATTTTTGCTTAGTTTACTATCTTTTTGTATTGCAGTGCTCCTAACACCAATATACACATCCTTTGCTTATCGCCATAAACTCTGGAAGCAACGACGCACTACCTCGACAACCGGAGAGGCATTAACTGTTATTAATAAATTGAGTACCCGTAAGCGCACCGTGCCAACAATGGCAGGATTGATTATGGTTGGAGCCGTCACAATTGTAACTGTTCTATTTAATCTAGACAGGCAACAGACATGGTTACCTTTAGCCGGACTGCTTGGTGGTGGAATAGTTGGCTTTATTGATGACCTCATAAACGTCAGAGGTCGCGGAGGTGGAGTTGCCGGTTTACGTGCACCAATTAAATTTTTTATGATAACTGCAGTGGCACTTATAAGTGCACTATTCTTCTACTACAAACTTGGTTACACGACTATACACCTCCCGTACTTAGGCGATGTATTCCTAGGATGGCTACTTATTCCTCTTTTCACATTGGCTGTCGTCAGCACCAGTAATGCAGTTAACATAAGTGACGGACTCGACGGCCTTGCAGGAGGATTGTTACTAAGTGCTTACGGCGCTTTTGGGGTCATTGCTGCATTGCAGGGCAATTACGGAATAGCTGCTTTTTGTATGACGGTTGCTGGTTCACTACTTGCCTATGTTTGGTTTAATATTCCGCCAGCCCGCTTCTTCATGGGAGATGTTGGCTCCTTTTCTCTAGGTACCGCGCTTGGCGTAGTGGCCATGTTAACCGATACATTATTCTTACTTCCAATAATCGGGCTTATTTTCGTCTTGGAAGCTGGTTCAAGCCTAAGCCAGATAATGTCAAAAAAAATATTCCACCGAAGAATATTTATAGCTGCTCCACTACACCATCACCTTGAAGCAAGCGGATGGCCGAAAACCAAAGTAACTATGCGCTTTTGGATTATCGGCCAAGTTTGTGGTATTACTGGAATTGTTCTGGCGCTCGTGGGTAAATACTAGATAATCGCTAGGTGCACTGGTATTGTTGCCTCAATTCTAGTATAATCACCTCTGTTGCTTAATTGTTTTCCCCGTTTTGAGAGAGGAGTCTCGAAACGGAAGAAGCGAAAAATTTAGCAATAAGCCTTAGCTTTTGACGTCATTCGTCAAAACAAGGCAAGTGCGTAATTTTGAGCGGGATTCGTATAACGGTTAATATGGAAGTTTTCCAAACTTCAGACAGGGTTTCGACTACCCTATCCCG
>JAYSZA010000001.1:0-16801 GCA_043727115.1 Candidatus Saccharimonadota bacterium | reverse complement strand
CGGGACTCCCTTTGGTCGGTCACGCTAATGCCACACCTAACTGCGGGTGTCATCAGCTTTGACAGTCCTCGCTATAATCTCTTCATTTACTTAGTTTTGCTAAAGAGTTTTTAATCGATGGAGACTAGCTGCAGTAGCTACGTAGCCTGAGCGCCCAGCCATAAAACAAGAAAACCGATGACCAGCTCAGAAAATGTATCGAATCATTTCCGAGGACCAGTCAAAAGTACTTAAAATAAGTAACTACTTTTGACCGTTTACGTCCCGCAGGAACGGTACATTTTCTGGGCTGGTCAATAGCAGTTATTCTTGCCCGGCTGGCGGTTTTGGTTTCCGTTTTGCCGCCAAAATGGAAAGGATAAAAGGTCCGGCCTAACGGACCGCATGGTTTCTTGCTCTATAATAGTGGTATGAAAGAGACAGATTGGCGGCCTTTGCTGCAGGCCGAAACACAGAAGCCCTATTGGCGGATGTTGATTGATTTTGTAAACACAGAACGTAGAACTGCAAAAGTTTTCCCAAAGACTGAGGATGTATTTAACGCGCTGTACCTGACACCGTATAAGGACGTTCGCGTAGTCATATTAGGTCAAGACCCATATCATAATGACGGTCAGGCGATGGGTTTAAGTTTCTCAGTTCCAGAGGGCGTTAAATTGCCACCTAGTTTAGTGAATATCTACAAAGAATTAGAAGCAGATATGGATAAAACACCTCCTGCATCAGGCGATTTAACTGATTGGGCCAAACAAGGAGTGTTGCTCCTAAACTCTGTGCTCACTGTCAGAGCTCACCAGGCTGCTAGCCATCAAAGCAAGGGCTGGGAGGAATTTACTGATGCTGTGCTGAAAGCAGTAAACGAAAAGTCAGAACATGTAGTATTCATTCTTTGGGGTGGTTTTGCGCGCAAAAAGAAATCATTGATTGATACGACTAAACACACAGTCATTGAGTCTGCTCACCCATCACCACTAAGCGCTTATAACGGATTTTTTGGTAGCAAGCCCTTCAGCAAAGCCGACGAGGCTTTGCTGAAAAATGACCAAAAGCCTATAAAGTGGTAGAGTTAATACGCATAACTTGTAAATATTATGTAAATATGCTATTATAGGACTAATTAATTTAGAAAAACCATGGGCATCAAAGATTCATTACCTACACCAGTAATTCGTGCCGCTAGCGTAGCACGGGGTGCATATTGGCGTGCATTGAAGCCGCTGACCTTTGGAGCTGCATTAGCCGTAACTGATGAACGATGTGAAAGAATCGCACTGGTTAGGCCTACTTATGGTAGAAAAGACCAGTGGCAACTTCCAGGGGGAGGCTTAGACAAAAATGATTGGGATACTGCTCGTAGACGAGTAGAGTCCGGTCAATTTGCGCATACATTGCCTGCAATGCTGTTTGAGCCATCTGCTAGACGAGAAAGTAGGGAAGAAATTGGCGTTGAAACAGACGGCTCTCCACTGGTTCATGTTCTAAACTATGTCTCAAATGAGACAGGGAATAGGGACACTTTAGGAATATTTCACTTCAGTTTGCCTGATATTGATGTTGTGGAGTTTCGCCCAGAGCGCCTAGAAATTGCAGAAGTAAAATTGTGGGATTTAGATGCTATGCCAGCAGTTGGCGCCAATTATTTGAGCGAACTCGCACACACTCTTAGAGCAAATCGCTAAACCCCACCTTAACTGTCCTGGTATTTTTCGCCCCAGTCAGCCATTTTGATTAAAACTTCTTGCAGGCCTTTGCCTTTTTCTGTCATATCATATTTGAATCTAGGCGGGTGATCATTGTATTTGTTCTTTTTTATAATCAGTTCTTCTTCAAGCATGTTGAGTCTGGCGCTTAGAGTGCGTGGGCTTATGCCCGTTAGCAAAAGTTCTAACTCTCCAAAAGTTTTCTGACCAGACACAAGCTGTCCTAATAGTAGGGGGGTCCACTTATCACCTAGAATTTCTAGAGCCGCCTGGATGCATCCTGGACGCTTCTCAAGCTTATCGCATTGGGGTTTTAGGGTATCAAACGACATATATTTCCTTATTCCCTACCATAATAGCATATTGTGACTTTACAATGTGTAGTAACTTGGTATATACTCAGTTCAAGCTAGTGACTACACATAATATAGTTACTGGGGAACACAAAACTAGTAAATAAGATTAGGAGAAAATTAATGAAAAAAATTAAACTTATTGTCGGCTCTACCCGCCAAGGTCGCGTTGGAAGCTATGTTTCCGAATGGCTTGTAAAAGTAGCCAAAGAAAATGACGTAGCTCTAGAAGTTATTGATTTGAAGGAAGAGAACTTACCGTTTTTTGATGGCGTGTCTCCTATGTATGCTCCAGACCTAGTCTACAAAGATTGGTCAGCAAAGATTACTGAAGCAGACGCAATTATTTTTGTGACAGCAGAATACAACCGCAGTATCCCCGCTCCACTTAAAAACGCAATCGACCACTTGTTCCACGAATGGGGCGAGAAACCAGCAGCAATCGTTAGTTATGGGTACATTGACGGTGGCGGAAGCGCTACGAAACACCTGACCGATGTACTCAACTGGTTGAAAATGAAAATTGTTGAACCAACTGTTAGTATTCAGCTTGCCCAAGACCACATGGGTGAAGACGGTAATTTTAAAGATGTAGATTCAGCCCTAGACCACGTAAAAGCACCATTTGTAGAAGCGCTAAAAGCTTTAAACGAAGCATAAAATCAAAATTCAGTCAGAATGTGGAGTTCTGAGAGGTAAAGAGCTGGTCCAAATCGACCAGCTCTTTTCATTTTTACTTGATGTGTTTAGAATAGTACTCAAACACTAACGCAGCGCAAGAAACGAGGTTTTATGTCAGGACATGTACTTAGAGAACAGTTAGTTTTGCCAAGTGATAGAATCATTGTTGCTTATGATGGTATGAGTTGGCCAGCAATTATCGATACCGCAACAGAAGTTGGACCATATACAGGTATGGGTAAAACTAATTCCAAACACGTTCGAGCTGGTGCTGATCATGCTGTGTGGACACTTTCAGAGAACGGACAGCGCACTATGCTAGATTCAAAGTTTCACGATATCCCCGGCACAGTAGAAGATAGCTTGTTTGAGGCCACACTTGCTGGTGCTTCGCTTGTTACTGTTCACGCGTCTGGTGGGGTTGAAATGATGCAAGGTGCGATCAAAGGACGTGATCGAGCTAGAGCGCAATTTCTGAATGATGATGGCAGCTATAATACCTCGATGGTCGGTAATGTACTGGGTATAACAGTTTTAACATCACTAGGTGATGAGGCATATTCAATATTTGGACTTGATAGTAGAGACAAAGACGCAATTAAGAAAAAAGTAGTGGAGTTTGCGCATATGGCAGTAGACGCAGGACTAGACGGCATTGTGTGTTCTCCTTTAGAAACCGAGGCTATCAGAGCTAACAGTAGTTTCGACGGACTTCTTGTTGTGAATCCGGGGCTCACTCCAGTTTTTGCAATTCCTGCCGGAGACCAGAAGCGAACCACAACTGTAAAACAAGCATTTGAGGCTGGTGCAGACTTCGGGGTAGTCGGTAGAGGCATTAACAAAGCGGCCGACTACGGAATGACGAAGGTAGAAGCATCAATTGCGGTTGGTGAAGAAGTCAGAGTAGGGTTAGCAGCATGAGTTTGGTAACCCTACATAATCCAAGCACCGAACTAGCTGGAAAAATAGAAAACCTCAGAGAGAGAATCTTAACAGATCCTGTAGGAGTCCTTGACCCACCGACACAACACCACCAGTTTGCAAGCATGGTAAACCATGGACGTAAGCTAGATATGGACAAGATTGTTACCGGAAGTGGTTTGTTTTGGCAATGGGTAGATACTTATTCGCAGTGGATAAATGAAATGTATGAAGGGCAAAAACCTGACGCTATACTAGGCATTGCAAACGGCGCAAATCGCCTCGCGACTACTATGGCCGCTTCGGTTGGAGCAATTGGGCTAGAAACTTTCAAAGTAAGCTCAAAAGAAGTCGCTCTAACAGATGCTTCTAGAAGAGCACTAGAAAGAATAGATGTAGGTTTTGTTCTAGAAATAGAAGACGTTGGTACAACCGGCGGCACAACTTCATCTCCTATCGCAGAACTACGTGAGTTGGGCGTTCAAAGAATCGAGGCCGCTCATACTTGGATTCGTAATCCAGGCCTCAAGGTGCTGGATTCTATGGGTATCCCATACGGTGCAGTAATACACGAACCATTACCAACATTCTCAGTAGAAGATTGCCAAAATTTGCCGGAAGGATTTTGCAGGCAGGGTGTGCTCCTAATTCCGCACGGCCAGTAAATTGTCTTGCACGGGGGAGTATAATAGGCTTTACCACTAAGGAGGGTTACATAAATGGCATATTATTATAAAGCGGGCGTTATCGTTCCGTTCGTGCAGAAGTTTTACAAACAAATGATAGTAGTTGTCGCAGGACTATTTATCGCATCAATGGCAGCAATGACGCTGAGCGCAAGCGCCGCAACTACGACGATTTACAATGCGACACCAAGTATCTTGCCGTCAAGCCTACCGAGTTTAGGGTATGAAGCTACAGACACTGCGGAGTTTGGCGATAAAATAAGTTTCGCAGGAACTGATAGGAGCGTTAGCTCTGCCACAGTGACGATGGTTAGCTGGGCATGTCAAACTGGTCAGTGGCAAGATGGTGATTGTGCAAGCACAGAGGGATCATATTTCACCCATCCAATTACTTTGAAGGTCTATAATGCAAATCCTGATGGAACTGTAGGCTCAGTAATTACTACTGTATCTAACAACTTTAATATTCCTTTTAGACCATCTGTTGATTCAAGTTGCGCTAATGATCCAGGTCGTACTTATCCTACTGCATGGAAGAACAGCGATGGAGTTTGTCAAAACGGCTACGCACATAACATAACATTCGATTTAGCGGGTGTTACACTTCCTGATCAGATAATTTACGGAATCTCATTTAATACCAGTACTTCTGGGTACACCCCACTTATAGTTGGAGGACCATACGACGCACTTAATGTAGGTTTAACAGATAACACACTATATCCTACTGTTGGTACAGATGTTGATAATGACTCAGTTTATTGGAATAGTGCTTTATATGGTGATGGGACTTTTAAAGTAGATAACGACTGGTCACCATACACGATCTCAATAAAATTTGATGCGAATAAAGCAGTAGTCAATTATGAAGCTGCACCTGCAGTTGCGAATAAAGTGCTAAAAGCATCTAATATAGATGCAAGGTACGGCAAGGGTAAGACTGGTGGTAACCATATTTCTGATGTAGCAAAAGAAATGGGTGCCGGGACAGACTTTAGAGGCGTACCAAAGAATGAAGCAAATGCGTATAAGTGCGCAATAGTCGACTTCCTAAGAACAAAAACTAACCCTGCGTTAGTCCCAGCAAATGGGGAAGAATGCTATGAATTAGTCGATACGGTTAACATTCCCGCAAACAGCTCTACAGCGACACTCTCAGCTATATCGCTTGACTCTAGCAAGGATTATAGACTTGTAGCGACTGGAACAGCAAACGCCGGTGATAACATAGATTTTGATGCCGTATGTTCATTATCTGGTAATTTTTCTGGTGATACTTGGTCTGATTTAGTAACTGGGTACGAAGGATATGGACCAACACTACTTGAACTCAAAGTAAACGATTCTTTTGGTAACTGGGGCAGTACTTGTAGCGAAGAGCATGAGTACACAAAAATGCTAAATGGAGTTTTGGGACCAGTGTCATTCTTGATTTATGATGCGTATTACCCAAACAATACGGGATCTCTAAAAGTAGATATTTACGAATCTGTATTCTAAAATAAATAAAAACTAATATAACGGCTCTGGGATTACCCGGAGCCGTTTGTTTTAAGGTCCTATAACTACTATTTTTCTGAATTGTTACTTAGATATTTTTTGATACCAAAGTATAGACCTGCAACAACCAGAGCGATTAAAAGAAGCTTGATTCCGTCGGTTTGAATCCAGTGTATTGCAGAGTCATTTTCTTCGTGTACGATTGTTGTGGCATGAGCGAATTTGTTCATAACAATATTATACAACTAGCAGAACAGTTTTTTGGGTTAAACTAATTTTCAAATCATCTATAGAAGTAAACACTATACTTCGGTATAATGTATTACATCTGAGTTGAAGCAGTTAATATTTTATATTTCTGTTTTGTACAATTTATGATCGTAAATTAAAAAGTGAGTTTATTGATGGCGGGGGTATAGCTCAGTGGTTAGAGCAGTCGGCTCAATTAGTAATTTGGCTAAGTCTAGACTAGGATTGTGTGTTTCTGCGTGGCAATTATGGCACAGTAGTATGCACTTTTCTATCTCCTTGAGTATTGGTTCGAGCTTTCTATTCGATAGAGACCGAGCATCTAGCTGAAACTCCTTTCCACTCAAGTGATGGAAGGCGAGTCCAGAAAGATTTTTAGAGTATCCGCAAACAGAACATTTGCCTCCAAGTTTTGTGACAAAATGAAGTTTACGTTCAAGTCCACGCTTTTTTTGAGTTGGATAAGATTGATGAGCAACATTTTTACAAAGTATGGAGCAAAACGTCGTTTGTTTACCCGACAGAGTACTCTTGCATATAATACAGTTAGACCTATTGTTCATAACCGTATTATATACAGATATACAGATATGCCAGAAAGCTAAAGGGCTGCTTACATGGGTAACCGGTAAGTATATCCTGTCAAATTCGGGGAAGCCTCTATCTCTTTTCAAGAGATTGGTAATCCCGAGCCAAGATCGCCCAGGCGATAAGGTGTAGAGACTGAATGGCAGGTATCCAAAGGTAAAATTTTGGATAAAGAGACAGTCCAGACCACAAACATGAAAACGGCAGTGAAAACTGTAGTGGTATGCATAACCGATTGGTCCCTGGTTCAAGTCCAGGTACCCCCACCATCAATACACTTATTATGAAATACCTCTCATTGGCCGTAGCACTCCTACTGATGTAGAATATAGTGGTTATGGATTTCTTTAATAACAAAATCGACACAGTCAAAAAAAAGCTCAACGACAAGGGTCTATACGATGTGCGATTACTTGTATTGGGGCTCGTCGGGCTTATTGCGATTAGCGTATTTTGGAATGGAGCAAAAATAGTCCAGCAGAACTTTGAACTTACACAAAAAGTAGCTAGAATTCAACAAGAAAACGAAATTCTAGAGCTAGAAAATCGCAACAAAGAATTACAGAATGAATACCTGGCAACTGATGAATTTGCAGAACTTACAGCTAGGCGTGTTTTCGGTAAAGCAAGCCCAGGGGAGCGCGTCTATATAGTTCCGAAGGACGTAGCAATCGCGTCGCTTGGGGAAAAACCTAATCCTACGCAAGAAGAAATTCAAGAATCTGACAAACCACAGTACCAACAAAACCTAGAAGCTTGGTTGAACATTTACTTTGGAAATTAGACTAACTATTTTCTAATTTTCTACGAATTCGACTCGGTCACCTATAGTTAAGCTACCAATTAACCAATGCTGTAAGTTCCATCGTTCATAGGCCTCTTCAGCGTAGGCGGCAGCCTCTCGGTGTTCTTGTGAGCCAATTGCAGCTTTAGCCTGGGTAGAGCTGTCCCATAGACAATAGGAAAGCCCAGAATTTGTTTCGTAGTGTATGAATCCCGGGGCTTGTTCCGCAGCGCCTAGAGCATTTTTGTCTAGCGCTTCTAGTTTTTCTTCATCAACCCCGGGATTTTTGATTGAACGGAAGGCGTATAGAGCTACAAATCGCCCAATTGGTATGTCCAAAGCTCTTAGTATCCTACCCCATCTGAAACTGTCTTTAACCGGCACGCGAAAGTCAGCAAAATCTGGGCGAATTGGCTTAAAAAGTAGCAACTCCTCTGCGCGAGGCTCGGTAACATATAACGACATCGTATGTATCATATACCCATGACGTAAAAAGTCACAGTAGAAATTAATTATTATTTTTTTCTTTGGGTGGCTGTTTTTGTTCTTTACGTTTAACTTCAATTTTTAGATATTTTTTGATTATCAAAGTGAAAATTACGATAACTAGAACCAATATAGCAGGGATTATGAATGCCTTATACGTTATCCATATCGCTAGTAATGAATAGTATATTCGCATGAAGAAGTTAGCAGGGATTACATCGAAATGAAATTTTGTTGCAGCTGCAACAGACACAGAAGCTTGACCGGACTCATCCGTTTTCAGGGGCCTGGCCTCGAGGTAGGCAAAATAGTCGCCTGGTTTTGCTGAGTATTCGGGATGCAGTTTGATTGAAACTTGTTTTGACTCACCAGGAGATAGATTAAATACACCCGGGCTGAAGCTAATCCAGTTTGCAGGTGGTTTCTGCTCTGGCTGTGTCTCGTTATACTGCACAGTCATCTCGTAATCTGATTCGACATCTCCGTTATTGAATACAGCAATTGACGGTAAATCATAGGATAGACTTGGTTTGACAGGCTGGTCTAGTACAATTCTGCCAGTCCCTACTCCTACGCCAATTGTCTCTGCATAGACCTGGGCAGGTACTGTAGTAAACAGCAACATCAAAATAGTGGCCAATAATGTTTTTGCGGCCGTGTGCTTAATCAATAACTGCTTGTACTGTGACATCTACTGACTGTTGAGTATACACTGTAGAGGTCGTTGGTGTATTGATTTGCAAGTCAAATGTTTGTGTTCCAAGCGGAGCCTCGCTGTTTGATAATAGCTGGTAGCTCGTAGTTAGAGCTGTGAAGTTGGTGGGTGGAGCGGTACAAGTTGCTACACAGAAACGATGGACATATTGATCAGCACCTGCTGCACCTGCAAGTGTCCAGCCAGCAGAGTCTTGGCCTCTGATGTTGAAATCTTCAGCTACGTTTCCGTCATTTGTGGCAGTTTGTAGATCGTTCAAATCCGCGACAATGGTGCTTCTGGTTGCGTTCGTACCAAGGACTCCGTAACTGATAGATCCATCAGATATTGCAACCGAAATATTCTGGGTTGTAACCGTAGCGGTAACTGACCCAGTACTAGCCGCGAATCCAGGGATAGCCGTAGAAATTAGAGCAGATACGATAAGAGAAAATGCAAGCAAGTATAATACGCTGTAATTTTTGTAAGATAAAAGTTTGGTAATCATTGGAACTAAGCTTGTCTACTTTTTATTTATATAACCTAGTATATTATTGACTAAACATTAGCTTGTTGTCAATTTTTTCTAATGCTGTACAGCTTGAATGGTCACATCAATAGACTTTTGGGTACTACTTGTAGAAGGATTTGGGGATGTGAATCGCAGATCAAAGTTTTGCGTAGCATTCGGCAGAATATTTGTAGCTAATGACTGGTAAGACTCAGCAGTCGTGAATTTAGTCCAAACACCACCGCCATTTGTAGAGAATTCATGAACGAACGTATCAGGAGCTGTGCTTAGACCAACCGACCATCCCAACGGAGCTGATGTTTTTATATTAAAATCTTCTGCAATATTTGTATCATTTCTTGCCGTCTGTGTGTCGCTCAAATCTATAGTACTTTTGCTTTCATTTGAATTTAACGTTCCATAGCTTATCGTACCGTCAGTAGTGATCGCAACAGAAATTACGACGTTAATAACAAGGGGAGAGTTATTGGTGTTGGCTGTGGTACAAGTTGGCATTGTTGCCGTATTGTCACAAGCATATGAATACCATGTCAAGCTAGTCGTCTGGTCAGATGCCCAGACGCAACTATTGGAAACTCCACTTGCAGTAGCGCTGCTAGAAACACATACGCTCTGTCCGCCTGCGCACGCTGGATTAGTTCCTGGGGTAACTGAGTCTGTTTTGCATACTACCAATTTCCAAGAATGTTCATTATCGGTTGCCGTGGCAGCAAAAGTAACATTTGACCCATAATTTACTGGGTCAGGTGAGTCAGTTGTGTTTACTGTGAAAACAGGAGCAGTATTATAGGTTATTGTTATCTGTCCGGCGGCACCACCGCCCCCAGATCTGTTACCATTAGTTCTTCTGGCTCCGGAACCACCACCGCCTGCTGCAACTCCAGGGTTGCCATTTGCATTTGCCACACCAGCTCCACCAGCTCCACCGCCAATGGTGGTTCCAGTTCCTGCTGTTCCAGCGGTAGCGTTACCGCCAGCGCCGGTGGTACCGCCGCCGCCACCACCACCACCAGACACGGCACCCCCATCAGCTCCGTCACCACCTTTAAATGTTGCTGTACCTACAGAGGCAGCGACCGTACCTCCGAGCCCTCCAGTAGTTGTGCCCAAACCACCTGAACCACCAGCTGCTCTAACATCAGCACCTATAACCCATTGGGATAAATTACCATTCGTACCGTTTCCGTTACCTCCAGCCACTGCAGCGCCCACTGTGTAGGCGTAGGAATTTCCAGGAGTGACTGATATTGTCGCACTTGCAAATGCTCCTCCACCACCCCCACCAGACTGTCCAGTGCTAGCTCCTCTGCCGCCACCAGCTCCTCCACCACCCCAAGCTTCAACAAGCACACTAGTAACGCCGGTAGGTGCTACCCATGAACCACTTGTGACAAAACTTTGGATTGTGGCTTGAGCTTTCGGAGTGTTTATCATTGATATAGGTTGCCAAGTGAAAAAAACTAATAGAAAAACTACAAGAAATAAGCTAAACGGTCTAGGCTTTTTGATGTGGTCTAACAGCATAGTTATAGTATAGGTTAAATTTATAGTTGCTTATTCATTGTCTGGCTTGAACTTATGAAAAAATCACTCATTCGTTCAAATGATAGTGGCGCGAAAATATAGTCGGGTTCATCATTCGGTATTGAAATAGTGGGATTTATCGTTTCTTTTTGCTTCGAAATACTGAATAGTAGTTTTGTTGCAGCCGCTGCTCCTATATTAGCGTGGTGGCTATTTTTAATAGTAGCTACTTTTAATAAGTGCGATTCCAAATAGCTAAAATATTGGCCAGGTTTTGCGTCTCTAGGAATATCCATCACAACTTTTACAATTTTGGATTCTCCTGGTCCAAGATCAAAACTCTTTGGATAAAATGTTATCCATTCTTTTTTAGGTTTGAGTTCTGGCTGAGTTTCGTTAAACATCACTTCCATCCCATAACTACCAGGTTCATCCCCATCGTTATAGACTGCGATAGAATCGAGTGTCTTTGATGTGCCGGCCTCTAGAGGTGAGTCGATTCGTATTTTTCCTGTACCTGTTCCTACGCTGGCCAAAGCAGAAGCACCTCTACTAGGCAAAACAATTGTCATCATAACAAATACAAAGACTATGGTTTTTAACACTATTCACCTCGCAACTTTCTCCCGCCCTGCAGGTATTATACTATCCGGTGACGTTAATAAATTTTCAAATTTACGCTTGCTATCAAAATTTATCCATAAACTAAAAGCTGTATACTAGTAGCTATGAACAGAAAAGCCTCGTACATAGTCACAGTTGTTGTTCTGGCAATAGTATTTGGGGTAGTCTATCTTCTAGTAGGCCCTGATAACACCGATACACAAAATAGATCTTCAAGCACTCCCAACGAATTACCGGCAAGCCAAAACGATGGATCAGATAATACTACGATGGCAGGAGCGTACATTGACTATACGGACACAGTGATTGCCGAAACAGAAGGTACGAAAATTCTGTTTTTTCATGCTCCTTGGTGCCCGCAGTGTAGAGATTTAGAAGCCGATATTCAGGCAAACGCTATCCCGGCAGGTGTAACGATTGTCAAAGTTGACTACGACAGTAATCAGGCACTACGTCAGGAATACGGTGTCACAATCCAGACAACCATTGTTCGCATAGATGACGAGGGCAATCTAGTCGAGAAGTTTGTAGCCTACGAAAATCCATCGCTCAGTGCAATTAAAGAAAATCTTCTGTAGTTTATTATGGCTTTGTTGATACTATCTTTCATCGCTGGAGTCCTGACAGTGGCTGCACCGTGTATTTTGCCCCTCCTGCCAGTAATTATTGGTGGCTCGATTCTAGAAGCCGACAAAGATAAACCAGATAAGCAATGGCTAAGGCCACTTGTCATCGCAACAAGTCTAGCAATTTCTGTCATCTTCTTCACTCTACTAATAAAGGCAACAACGGCACTACTTGGAATACCTCAAGTAGTTTGGCAGGGTATTTCTGGTGTGATTGTTCTGTTTCTGGGTGTTAATTTTGTCTGGCCTCATATCTGGGAAAAGCTTTCAGCGAAATCAGGGTTATCTAATCGCTCCAATTTAGTGTTAGGCAGAGCGTACAAACACAAAGGCTTGATAGGGGCGATTCTGATTGGCTTTGCTCTTGGCCCTGTTTTCAGTAGCTGTAGCCCAACCTACGCGCTTATCGTAGCAACTATACTGCCGGTATCATTTGCAGAAGGCCTGCTGTATTTAGTAGCGTATGCCGTCGGAATGGGTGTAACTCTGCTGCTCATTGCGTATATAGGGCAAGCATTTATTGCTAAACTTCGATGGCTCAGCAACCCAAACGGTTGGTTTAAGAAAATAATAGGGTTTTTGTTCATCGTAGTTGGACTGATGGTAACCTTCGGCATCGATAAAAAACTCCAAGCATATGTTCTGGAACAGGGTTGGTACGACCCAATAAGCAATTTAGAAAATCGATTAAATAAATAAAACTCTAATGAGCGGAATCACCGGGCTTCCAGTTAAAAGGATTAATTAAATCATGTACCAAACCTCTATTATTACTAATTCCGTAGCAAATCGCGTATTTATCCGGCACCGAACTAGCCTCTACGCAACTGTTTACTAGCGACACACAGTCGTTATGGCTTAGCCATACTTGTCGTTCAGATTTTGGATGGTTGGGTGGAGTGTTTTCTTTATTTACACCACCTAGCCTTATACATATAACTTCTAAATTCTTCGCGCTAGAGTAGTAGCGTCCTAAAGCTTCAACCATACATTTAGCGGCTCCATATGGGCTGTCTGGTACAGGTAGTGAATATGGGTTAAGTAAGCCGTCCTGTCCGTGATTAACAAAATCATCTGCGTGCACAGAGCTTGCGATTATGACTCTTTTCACACCTGATTGTTGAGACGCTTCAAGTACATTAAACGCTCCCTGCAAATTATCCGAATCAAATCTTTCGGTTAGCCAATTATCGTGTTTAAAAGACCAGGCTAAGTGAATCACTGTATCGTGGCCGGGAAGTATAGCCTGAAGTTGAGAAAGCTCCAGAACTGAATTAGTCGGTAAATCAAATTCAGTAATTTGATGCTCTAGACCAGACCTTAATACTGTCCCTATCGTGCCACTACTGCCAGTTATCAATATTTTTGCCATAATATTTCTCAGTTTACCTCTGCAATTACGCGAGCAGGTGCTCCGTCTAAGTCTAATTTTATTGGTAGGGCATAAATTGTCGATGAATATCCGGTTAGTTGTTCAACATTTGTAAGGTTTTCTATTATTAGGATGTTGTTGCTAAGCAATATTTTATGAATAGGGAAGTGAGGTTGATTATCGATGCTACATGTATCAACGCCAACCATTTTCACCCCTGCATCCACCAAGTACTGTGCAATCTGTTCGCTCATAACTGGATAGTCTGTGAAATATTCTGGCTTTTTAAAGTTATAGCTAGACTGGGTATCAAAAATAACAATATCACCTGGTTTAATTTCTGCTTTTTGGATAGCCTCAAGTGTGAATTGTCCTTTTTCAAGGAAAATATAACATCCTCTACCAACAAAAGCCTCCACTCCAAACTTATCGAGTGTCTTGCCACCAGAAATCATATGAGCAGGTGCATCAATATGCGTACCTATATGAGTCCCAAAACTAAGCCCATGACCCAGATAACCACTTTTCTCCACTGTGTCTATGGTCGTAATTTTTATCACAGCATCACCTGGATAGACAGGGGTATCGTTATTTAGGCGGTGTGTTAAATCGATATACATTCTACCCATTATTCTACAGGAAAATATTTAATATCTATCCATGACTAATGAAGCGGGACAAGCCTCTAGTTACAGAACCGAGCCGTAGCTCCAGATTATTAAAATAAACCCCCCAATCAGTAAAGTGAATTACTTATTTTGATAGCCGTTGTTTCTTTTTCCTGGAATAATATGCATGAGTATCTAGCTCGATCGAAAACTGTCTATAGGGGGCTGCTTACCATTCACATTGGGTCTATGCCATGACTTCTAAACGTGTCTTGTGCATTCGGGCTATGTAGTGGGTTAATCCCAAGCTGCACCAGTTTTCCGTAAGTGGAGCTTACTCCAATAGTTGGCATATTATCTAATTCGTGAGTAGCCATAACTTCTACAAAGTAACCCAAGTTAAAATCGCCCCATGCTTCCCTAAGTTCAAGAGCTAGAGGTGTTACATCTGAGTCGCCCGTAGAATCACGAACAAATTGCCATTCTGGCAACCAAGGCCCTAATATACCTAAATCAAAACCAACCATTGTTCTGTCATTGATTCGTTCCTCTACTTCTTCAATCGCAAACCCGTAAACACCACACACATAAGTTCCAGTAACTAGATATTCCAGAGTTTCAAGTGCATGCTCTCTCAGCAAGTTATCGTTTCTTCCCCATAATTCTTGTGCCGAGCGTATTTCATTCGCTGTGATCATATTTTCTCCTTTGGTTTAGTATCCTACATCTGTCTAGAGCAACGCAAGCATGAGCAAAATCATAAATAACGATTAACTCTGAATAATAATGTCGGAGTAAAACAGGCAAATAATTGATACCAACCTATATCAAACATTTAGTCTGGGTAGCGGGACTTGGGTAATTCGCCCGTTTTGCCGCCCAGAAAACTACAGATAGGTATATTGGACGATTTATTTAAATGGGTATACTAGTTTTATGAAACTTATTATTGTCCGGGGTGGTGGAGCTACTGGCAAGACTGCTTTGGCTCGCAAATTAGTAGAAGATACTGGATTTGATTACTTCTTCAAAGACGAATACAAAGAAAACGAATTTGATAAATTGGGACGCCGACCTAAAACGTTGGAAGTGAAAAAGCTGGAATCTCTAAGTTGGCAGAAAACGTATGATGCGGTTGCCGATGCTGTATCCAAAGACAAAACATTGATTATTGAAGGCAATTTCATGTCACCCCAGAAGCGACAAATTAAAAAGCTACTCAACGACGAAGTAGATGTGTATGAGCTGTATTGTTTTGTCAGAAACTGGGCTGGCTTTAGGCGCTTTGTGGGTAGAAACAAAAGCGGGGAACGACATTCAGGCCATCGAGACCATATTTTCTACCCGATAATATTTCTGGAAGCATTTGTCGGGCTGTTTGGCTATCGGCCATATAAACCTTTCAATATTTCAGATAAGTTTATAGAGGTGGATACATCAGACTTTTCAAAGGTGGATTACCAGAAGATATTAAAGTTTATACAATCCTGAATTGATACTGTTAGGGCAAGACAGAACTACGCAGTGGGTTACTTTGCGCTGATACTATTTACTAATTCATCAAAACCCGGTTGGTATAAATTGGCGCCGGCATTCGTGTATGTTGCCTTAACAATTCCAGAGCCTGAATCGATATAATACGTTTTCACTGACGTTTCCCTACCATAAACAGAAGAAGATAAGTGTTCTGTTTCTGTAACTAAACTACGTAAATCATTGATGTAGAGTGATTTGCAGACGTGTTTTCTAACTTCCTTGACGTCTTGTATTTGACTGCATTCGGTAATGTTTTGACCACTTGTCGATAACTTAACTATCAAATCAGGATTGTTACCGCAATCTACTGTAGGTGCGCCGTTGGGTCTGAAATAGACAGAACCAGAGCTAGAAGGGCAAGCTGATTCTGACCAGCCATCTGGCAATGCGTAATTAACTAGTCCTTTAACATCTTTATCGGAATCGGATTCAGAATTTTCAACGAGTGTTGTTGTGTTGGTTGGCTCTGAAGGCTTATCTTCGCTCTTATTATTCCAGTTAGAACCAAAAATAAATCCAACCGCAAGTGCTAGCAAGATAATTAATGTAGCTATTCCAATATTTTTATACATAGCCTGATACTACTCTATCTGCATATTCAATCACTAATCATGCAATTATAGTGAAGCCTACAAAAATCCCACCGAAGTGAGTCTATTTTCTTGGTAGCGGGACTAGGGCAGCGCTTTCCTCGTATAACTCGACGCTTTTCCGCTTGCTTGCAAAACTAAAATGCCCAGATGCTGGTCGCTTTGTTTTGGCTGCACTGCGCTATACCGAACCTCCCGCTTCGCGGGTGCGGTTCGCGTCATAGTGCCGATACAAAAGTAAAAAATCCCATCCAGTTGGATGAGATTTATTACTTGGTAGCGGGACTAGGACTCGAACCTAGGACCTCTTGGTTATGAGCCAAGCGAGCTGCCGCTGCTCCATCCCGCGTCGCGTCGTTGCCATGTGATGATAACCTTGCCGTAATGCCCACAAAACAAGTTTGATGGACATTACTGGCAACCCTATCAAGCTGGCTCCTCTAATTTTTGTGAATCTTCTCCCAAAAATTGGTGGCTGCAATCGGTGTTGCAAAACGACTTATATCATAACAAACAGGGGTAAAAATGTCAATAACTGTCATAGCTGTGCTAAAGTTGTTAATAAAGCAGGAGCAAAACCGTGATACAGGCAGCAATATTTGACGTCGATGGAATGATACTTGATACAAGGGAGTTTATATTCCAAGCCTGAACCACCCACACTTCCACTAATCACTTCTCTCAGACCAGACCAGTGAGTCACAGGCTCGCTGGTATTGTTCATATGCCTGGCGTAGCCAGGAGAGC